>NZ_JOPH01000005.1:0-374575 GCF_002153615.1 Gluconobacter sp. DsW_058 | reverse complement strand
GCTGTCCTACAGATACAAAGTGAATCAGATCTCAGGCAGACCGTATAGGCCTTTTGTCAACGTGATCTAATCAGAAGCCAAGGGAAGACAATATCTTCTGGGGGGCGAATGTCCGCTATACGAAGGACTTCAGCTGGGGCCGGTTATGGACGCTGAGTGCTTTTGAAGCTGTTGACGAGCATGAACTGACCAACCAGACGAACTCGGTCGCGTCCTATGGCAATATGTTCCGCAACAACCAGACGAATGTTTTCTCGCAGGAAGTTAAGCTTGAGTCCCGGAATCCGCATGCTCGCTTCCACTGGGAAGTCGGCATGTATTACAGCCGTGCACGGATGGCGCAGAATTTCTGGTATGATTCATCAGACCGGCCTGGGACGACACCGCTGAATGAGACGTCCTATCGTCAGAATCAGCAGAACTTCAATCAGTATGTTCAGCTTTCATATCGCATTCTGCCGAAGCTGACCCTGATCGGGGCGATCAGCCATGAGTCGGACGACCGGCAGATGCTGAATGTTGTCAGCGCTGATTACGATCTGAATACGGGTGCCAGAACGCATGTGCAGAACTTCGGCAATTCAGGGGCACTGACAAATCAGTTCGCTGGACGTGTCGGGGCACAATACCAGTTCAATCCTAGCGTGATGGGCTATGTCATGTTCTCGCGTGGCTTCAAGCCAGGAGGGTTTTCGGCCAACATCACCCAGCAGGCCAGCCAGCTAAAGCCGTTCAAGGCCGAGCAGGTTCTGACGTATGAGGGTAGTTTTAAAACGATGCTGTTCAACCGGCGTCTGCGCGTTAATGCAGCTGGTTTCTATTATGATTATCGGGACCAGCAGCTGCTCGGGACCATCCTCGTGCCACCGTATGGTGTACTGGGTGGTTACGTGAATGCGCCGCGTTCCAACATTTATGGCGCTGAGTTCGATATGGAAGCACATCCGTTTCATGGGCTCGTGCTGACGCAGAATTTTGGATACCAGAACGGCTCTTACTCCCAGTTCCAGAGCCTGAATCGCAGTGCCACAACTGCCCAGTTTGCCTCAACGGGTGTCTGGTCGCCTGTGAATACGAACTATAATGGCTACAACATGGGGCTGGCCAATCTGACTCTTTCAGGAGCGGCTACCTACACCTGGTCCATGTTCCATGACTACAAAATGACTTTTGACGTCGATTATAATTATCGCGGCGCACAGACGCAGCCGCAGCATATTGGAGATGGCGGGATCTACCGTGCTCCGGCCTATTTCCTTGTGAACTCGTTCCTGACGTTTGCGGCACCGAAACAGCATTGGTCTGTATCGGTTTATGGGCAAAATCTTGCTGATCGCCGTTACTGGCTTTCTGGCGGGACGCAGGCCACTTTCTATGGTGTCATGCCGGGTCTGCCACGTTTCGTAGGCGCAAAAATGAACGTAACGTACTGAACGAATCATCAGGACCTGAGCCGGAGCGCAGAACCTCTAGCCGGCGTCAGGTTTCCTGAAGGAACGACGGGAAGAAGGTCTGGATGACGAGCAATACGAGCCTTTCGAAAGATGCGAAACGCAGGTTTCGTCCGGGGATTTTCTCTCAGGTTGTAGTCGCAACTCTGATCGGAATTCTGGTTGGTCTGTTCGCCCCGCATGTGGCAGGGCAATTCCGATGGCTCACCGATCTGTTCCTTCGTCTGATTCTGATGGCGGTCGGCCCGCTGCTGTTCTGTATTGTCGTGACGGGTATTACGGGTGCGGGATCGCTAGGTGCTGTGGGACGACTGGGTTTTCGGTCCCTGATTTATTTCGAGGGTATGACCACGCTCGTTTTGCTGCTGTCGGTTGGGGCAGCCATGCTTATCCGACCCGGACAAGGGCTGACTTTTACGCCCAGCCCTGAGGATGCCCATATCGTGGCATCCTACGCTGCCAATGCTCACCTTCTGCACGGTCAGGGTTTTACCGGGTTCATCCTGAGTCTTGTTCCACGGTCTCCGGTTGCGGCTTTCGTCGAAGGGAACATTCTCCAGATCCTGTTTTTCGCCATTCTGACAGGATGTTGCCTGAGCCGGATTGGGGACGCTGGTGCACCTGTCACACGCCTGATCGAAAGTCTCTCGACGCTTTTTTCAAGAATGATGCGCCTGATTATCGCTCTGGCGCCGCTAGGAGTGTTTGGGGCTGTTGCGACGACGGTAGCAGAGTACGGACTGGATGCTATCGGTCGGCTTGCGTCGTTCGTTGTGCTCTATTTCGCAGCTATTGCAGTTTTCATCGTTGTGCTTCTGGGTGGCTGCCTTTTGGCGTGCGGTGTTCATCCGTGGCGCTTTGCCCGTTATTTCCGTGAAGAGATCCTTATTGTCACGGCGACGACGAGCTCTGATTCAGTTCTGCCAAGCATCATGGCCAAGCTCGAAGCCATGGGCATTTCCAGGCAGGTGGTTGGCTTGGTCGTTCCTGCCGGGTATTCGCTCAATCTGGATGCACTATCGATCTATCTTGGCTTTGCCATTGTGTTTCTGGCCGATGTGACTGGTACGCCTCTGACGCTGACGCAAATGCTCTCTATGTTAGCGACGGCACTGATTACGTCCAAAGGGGCTCATGGAGTTCCGGGGATTGCGATCGTCGTTCTGGCTGCCACGTTGGCTGCTGCTCCTTCCATTCCGCTCTCCAGTCTTGTGCTTCTTTTGGCGGTAGACTGGTTTATCGGAATTGCCCGGGCTGTTGGTAACCTGGCAGGAAACTGTGTTGCTCCTGTTGTTATGGCGGCGTGGACTGGGGCGCTGGATCGTGAGCGGGCCCGACATATTCTGGCTCCCCGTGCGAAAATGGAGCTTCAGTCATGAGCAGCATGACAAAGCTTTTGTATTATCCGGAAGCGTTGCTGTCTGAGCGTGTTCACGCGTGTCTGGTGGAAGCCGGAGCGCAGGATGCAGACGCCGAAGCCACGACCCGGGCTTTGCTTCATGCGTCTCGTATCGGGGTCGACAGTCATGGTGTTCGGCTGGTGGGACATTATGTGCGGCTTCTGCGGTCTGGTGGGGTGAATTCCCTACCCGTTCCTGTCTTCACCAGAACAGGGCCGGCAACTGGGCAGTTGCATGCTGACGGTGGGCTGGCTCATTCTGCGGCCTATCGCGCCATGGATGAAGCCGTGGCGTTAGCTCGGGGCGCTGGAATTGGCGCGGTTGGAGTGCATCATTCCTCGCATTTCGGAGCAGTTGGTGCATATGTCGTTGAGGCTGCAAGACAAGGAATGATCGGTTTGATCATGAGCAACTCTGACCCAGCCGTGTCCCTGTTTGGGGGCTCCAAGCCATTTCACGGAACAAACCCTATTGCGATGGCCGCCCCGACCAGTGGTTCTGATCCGTGGCTTATGGACATTGCGACGTCCTCAATTCCATTCAACCGCGTTAAGCTCTACCGCTCTCTCGGCTTGTCATTACCATCAGGTGTGGCTGCGCGTGATGACGGACTACCCACACGGGATGCACAGTCAGCTGCGTTTCTTCAGCCGCTTGGTGTGGAAGAGTTTGGTTTCAAGGGGGCTGCACTGGCTGGACTTGTTACCATACTGGCAGGCGTTCTGACGGGGGCGGCACTAGACCCGGTTATGGTTGGCACTGATGAAGAGCAGAGCGACCGGAAGCGGCAGAACGTTGGCCACTTTGCAATCGCCATAGATCCAGCAAGATTTATTGGCCAAGCGGCTTATGATCTTGCGATGCGCTCTTATCTTGATCTTTTAAGAAATGGCCCGTCCGTTAATTCGCACAATCCTGTTATGGCGCCGGGTGATCGGGAGTGGCAGGAAGCTCGAAAGCGTGCCGAGACAGGGATTCCGGTTGATCCCGATACACAGCGAATTCTCGGTTTGATTTGAGGGTATAATTTATTCCCCAAAAATAGCGATCGGCACGTCTTCGTTAAGAAGTGCCGTTTTTTTGGGTTCGGAGAGGAGGCAATCAAACCGAAGCACATACACCTCTTCCCATGTCATCAGTTTGCGCCCGTGCTGCTTTTTTCCTGGTCCATTTGTCCTTTTGGTGGAGAAGGGGGCGAGATTGTGAGAAGGAGACACCATGGTTGCGCTCACTCCTTCTCAGAAAACGGCTCTCGATGAAATCATCAAGGCGCATGCTGAAAAGCGGCCTACGCATTTACTGACGGGGTATGCCGGGAGCGGTAAGACGACACTGATGCAGGAAGTGGCCAGGCATTTCCTTCGTTTGAATGTTGTGACCGTGATTACGGCGCCGACACACAAGGCCACGGCTGTACTGCGAAGCAAGGTGGACAAGACCGTCGAGTGCCGGACCATCCAGAGCCTTTTGAGCCTTCAGCCGTCTTCTCAGGGCGGTAAAACCACTCTTGTCCGCGCGAAGCGCCCGCAAACCATTCCGGATGGCGTGGTGATTGTGGATGAGTGTTCCATGATTTCGCGTGAGCTGATGGGGTGGATCCGGGATCTGCTCAAATACTGCTTCGTGCTGTTTGTGGGTGATCCAGCGCAGCTTCCACCGGTGGGGGAAGACGCTTCGCCGTCTTTTTCTGTCCCGTCGACATCGCATCTTGAGACAGTGGTTCGGCAGGCGGCGGGTAATCCCATTCTGGAGGCTGCTACGATCATCAGACAGAGTCAGGGTGGCGGTGTGGACTGGAGCTGGGTTCAGGATGCCCGGAAAGGCTCCTCTGGGTTATTCGTCCCCAAGGATGTTGAAAGCTGGGTGCGCAAGGCCTTCACGTCTGATGCATTTGACGCAGACAATGATAGCTTTCGTTACCTGTGCTGGACGAATGACCGGGTTCATCAAGTGAACCAGATGGTTCGACAATGGCGGTATGGGGAGACGATTGATCGTCCCTTTATGCCGGGGGAGCGTGCCGTCGCGCGTGCGCCTTTTAGTCGACAGAACGAAGACAAGAGCCGACAGCAGATTGCGACCAATGAGGAAGTTCTGGTCATGGATATCCAGGCGTCTCGTTTGTCGTACCGTTTTGAAGCCTGTGGATCTCTGGCTGCATGGACAACGGATCTGCCAGCTTGGAAACTGACTGTGCTCACGCTGGCAGGAGAAGAAATTACTGCACATTTGGTGCAGGATCCGCGGGATCTTCAGAGCGTGGACCGTCGGCTTGTTCAGGAAGCCAAACAGGAGCGCAAACGCTGGCAGCAGCGGTTTGCGTTTCAGAGTGCGCTGCTTAATTTGCAGGCCATTTATGCCATGACGGTGCATACGTCTCAGGGCAGTACGTTTCGGAATGTTTTTGTGGATCTGGGTGACATCCGACGTCGGGCAGGAGGAAACCCTCTTGAGACCCAGCAGCTTTGTTATGTAGCCCTGACCCGCGCAACGGATATGGTCTTTCTCGTCAATACTGGCTCTGCGAACTAAAGACTGACGGTTGATTTACTGAGATTTCCGTTAGTGAGCTCGAACGAAACAAGGAATAGGGCGATGCGGGTAAAAGTTGGTCTGGCTCTGGCACTTCTGGTGGCTCTGGCTGCTTGCGGGCCGGATTATGGTGGACAGGGTTCACGCCAATATCGGGGAGATGGGTTCGGTAATACGGGTTCAGGTCGGAGCAGCTATGGATATCAAGGTGGCCCAACCTGAAAAGCGTTTGCTGGCCTGAGCGTCAGGCCAGCGCGTCCTGCACCAGTTTTTCCTGCTGCGCCGCATGTGCACCAGGAAGACCGGTTGCAGGAGAGGCAGCACTTTCACGGCCCACATAATCAGGGCGCTGTACCTTGTGACCGCACTCGCGCAGAGCGCGCTCGATCCGACGATCAACAAAAATCCAGGCACCATTATTTTGGGGCTCTTCCTGGCACCAGACAATCTGTTCAGCAGCTGGATAAAGCTCCAGTTGCTGGATCAGGGCGTGATGAGGGAACGGATAGAGCTGTTCCAACCGGATGATGGCCACGTCCGTGCAGGACTTCCGCGCCCGCTCGGCAGTCAGGTCATAGAAGACCTTACCGGAACACAGGATAATTTTTCTGGGGTTGGTAATGGTTTGCGGGTCTGCCAGGACTGGCTGGAAACGCGTGTGCGGCCCCATCTCAGCAAGCGCAGAAACGGCTTCCTTATGGCGAAGCAGAGACTTGGGCGTGAAGATGATCAGCGGCTTGCGGCAGCGGCGAGCAATCTGGCGGCGCAGAGCATGGAAATAATTAGCCGGGCTTGTGATGTTACAGACGCGCAGATTGTTTTCTGCACACAACTGAAGAATGCGCTCTGGTCGTGCGGATGAATGTTCAGGTCCGCCACCTTCATACCCATGAGGAAGAAGGAGCGTCAGGCTGGATGTACGAAGCCACTTGGTTTCCCCTGAGGCGATGAACTGATCCAGAATGACCTGTGCGCCGTTGGCGAAGTCTCCGAACTGGGCTTCCCAGAGAACCAGTGTGTCCGGGTCGCCGAGGGAATAGCCGTATTCGAAGCCTAGCACCCCGAACTCGGAGAGGGGGGAATTCCAGAGGTGCAGGGGGGCCTGATGGGGGGCGATATGGGCGAGGAGCGTTTCTTCCCGTCCCGTTTCCTGATCAAACAGGACAGCATGACGCTGGCTGAAAGTGCCGCGTCGGCTATCCTGACCTGACAGGCGCACAGGATGCCCGTCCATTGAGAGCGTGCCAAACGCAAGGGCTTCGGCTGTGGCCCAATCGAGAGGGCCACCGTCCGCGACGGCTTTGCCTCGGGCGATAATCTGCCGTGCAAGGCGGGGGTGAACGTTCAGGCCTTCGGGAATAGTGCCGATGGCCTCTCCGATCATGCGCAGACGTTCCATCGGAACGCCGGTCATGGGTTGGATGCGTTCGGGCTCATCCTGGAGGCGGGTGGAATCCTGCGGTCCGTCCAGCCAGTCAGTTGCGTTTGGCCGGTAATGCTCGGAGGCTGCGAATTGCTCTTCCAGTCTTCTCTGGAAGTGCTGCCACATTTCTTCAACCTGATCCGACGTCAGAATGCCTTTACGGATCAGGGTATCGGCATAGAGGCGACGCGTCGTGGGTCGGGACTGGATGGCATGGACCATGGCAGGCTGGGTGAAGGCGGGTTCGTCGGTTTCATTGTGGCCATGGCGACGGTAGCAGACGACATCCAGTACGACGTCTGCGTGAAAATCGCGGCGCCATTCATGTGCCAGCAGGGCTGCCCGCGCGACAGCGTCCGGGTCATCGCCATTGACATGTAGGATGGGGGCCTGAACGGATTTGGCGATGTCTGTGTTGTAGATACCAGAATGAGCGTCGGATTGAACGGTCGTGAAGCCGATCTGATTGTTGATGATGACGTGAACGGTTCCGCCGGTGCGGTAGCCTTCAAGCTTGGAAAGGCCCAGCGTTTCATAAACAACGCCCTGCCCGGCGAACGCAGCGTCTCCATGGACAAGAATACCAAGATGGCGATCGCGGTTCTTGTCTTTTTCACGATCCTGATCAGCCCGGACGCGACCGAGAACAACAGGGTCCACGGCTTCAAGATGAGACGGGTTTGGCAGGAGGGAAATACGCAAGGTGTGGCCTGCGTGTTCCATCGTGGTGGCGGTGCCGAGATGGTATTTGACGTCCCCAGACCCTTGGATGTCATCTGGCTTGAAGGACGTGCCAGCAAATTCGCTGAAGATTGCCGCAAAGGGCTTCCGCAGGATATTGGCCATAACGTTCAGTCGGCCGCGATGTGGCATACCCAGCGATACAGATTTTGCCCCATCGCGTGCAGCGGCATCGATTAGGGTCCGAAGGGCGACAATAACGCTCTCTCCGCCTTCCAGACCAAAGCGGCGCATTCCCATGAAGCGCTTTTGACAAAACCCTTCAAAGCCCTCTGCACGGGTCAGGGCCAGAAGAATGCGTTCCGGCTCCATCGCTGACGTCGAGGATGACGTCTCAAGCCGGTCAATCCACCATTGTCTCTGCTGCGGGTCCTGAATGTGCATGAATTCGGCACTTAAGGTACCAGAATAGGCGCGGCGCAGGCGAGCAAGCAGATCACGGTCTGCGTCGGGTGGGCTAAGCTCAGGGATGTGCGGTGTTGGTGCGAGACCGAGTGGATCCAGGCGTGCGAGAGCGTGGCCTCGCAGACGATAGACATTTTTCAGGGCCTCAGCGCTACTGTCCGACGTGTCAGTCGTCGGACGTTCAGCACCAAGGGTTTCGAACAGGGCGGCGAAAGCTGGGTCCACGGACGCAGGATCGGTCTGCCAGCGGGCATGAAGCTCGGCCAGATAGACAGTGTTTGCGCCGTTGATGGCATCGCGGTCGTCGCGGTGATCGCCCATGAAAAATCAGTCTCCAGTCACAGGGGCGCGAACTCTAGCCCATCAGAGCAGGTGGGGGAACGCATTTGGATAATGCATTCCGTGTCAGTCTCTAGATGGGGTGAAGAACCGCTTCATGGAAGTGATTCGTCTGTCGAGGGTACGTTTTGCCACAGGAGTTTCTGTCACATCAAAGGCATGGAAGGCCCCGGGGACGATCTCCAGTTCCACGGAGACCCCGCTTCGGATCAATCGTTGGGCGTAGAGCAGGTCTTCTTCGAGAAACAGATCCAATGAGCCGATCGTCATAATGACTGGGGGCAGCCCAGAAAGATCGCTGGCGCGGGAGGGCGCGGCATAGGGAGAAATATCGTCAGCGCCAGGCAGGGAGGGTGCGAGAAGAATCCCCCAGGCGTAAGTGTTACTGGCACGCGTCCAGACGAATTCTCCCGCGACGGGAGATGGGTTTACCTCTTTGTCGATCGTCTGGTCATCCAGCATCGGATAAATCAGGTTTTGAAAGAGAATGGCTGGCCCATTACGGTCTCTGGCCAGCAGGCAGACAGCCGCCGCAAGATTCCCGCCTGCGCTCTCTCCGGTAACGGCGATCTGATCGCGGCGAATATTCAGGGCGTCAGCGTTGTCATGAATCCAGCAGAGCGTTGCGTAGGCATCTTCAATGCCACCTGGGAAAGGTGTTTCTGGTGTGAGGCGGTAATCCGGGGAGATGACAAGGCAGTTCAGATCCTGGGCGAAGCGGCAGAGCTCGGCAGTGTTCTGTTCGGGGCGTCCAGCGCAGTGACCTCCACCATGGAAGTGTAGCAGAACCGCACGTGGCGTGGAGCTTGTCTCTTTAGGTTGAACGGTCAGAAGGCGGATGGTTCTGTCGCCCTCAGGGGGTGCAGGGATGTGACGTTGTTCAACAGTAACCTGAAAATCTTCAGCTTTCTGAAATGCTTGCGCGGCGCGGTTCTCAAGGGCGTTTCTCAGGTCCGGAAGTGTTTCTGGTGTCAGGTCAGTGGGAGGAAACTGGCTTAGGGTCGGAAGGAGTTCCGGAAGGACAAGTCGCGCTGTATTCATGAGAGCATTCCTGAAAAATGGGAAACCTGATCTTTTGGTGGCTTCAACGTCTGCCTGAAGGGGAGGTTTGAGGCATCATGTTTTAAGGTAGAGCGAAGTTTGCCATAAAATTGCCGCAACTTTTGAGCGGCACGCAGCGTCATACAGGCAGTGCCTTCTGGCAGTTTCTGGAAATTGCGAAGGACATGCCGAGGAGTTCAGCTCATGCGTGCTCTGCTTGTCTGTCTATTTTTGACTGTCACGACCCTTATGACTCCGGATGCTTCGGCTCAGGGCCTGGAAAGTGGTATGCTGTCCGTAAGGATGAGACTTGCTGAAGATGCAGGGATGTCTGGTGTGGACCGGCGGTTGATTGTTTGTCGGATCAATCCGCGCCTGTTGCATACGGTCTGGGTTCCGAACGTGAAAGAACCGCGTCAGCCGCAGGTTTGCACGGGCGGTGCTAACCGGCTTGGGGCTGGATATGTCCGCTATCTGTCAACCAGCCGCGTTTCAAAGGCGGAGAAGCCACTTCGCGGGTAAGTTTCTTTCGTGAGAGTTGGTGTTGACGTGTGTGGAATAGGTCTTGCCGGGTCGTTGGGGCAGGGCTAGCCTCGAGCACTATGTCCAACATTTCTCTCGATTATGATGCTCTGGCGCATACGCCGATTGCGGAGAAGCCTTTCCCGCATGTGGTTGTGCCGCATTTCATTAGCAATGATGATCTTCAGTCCATTGTGGCTGATCTGCCGGACATGCAGTCCGGCGGATCTTTTCCGCCGGAGGCGCTGGAGCTTACACCTCGTGTGAACAGCATGATTGAGGAACTGCAGGGTCCTTTGCTCAAGGACCTGATTGCGGAGAAGTTTGGCCTGGACCTGGCAGATGCACCGACCATGCTGACGGTTCGTGGTCGGACGCGTGAAAAAGATGGGCGCATTCACCGGGATTCCGAAGCCAAGCTGGTTACCGTGCTGTTGTATCTTAACCCGCGAGGCGAAGACTGGTCTTCGCGGGATGGGTGTTTGCGTCTGTTGAATGGCCCGGATGATGTCGAGGACTATGACGTCGAAGTCACGCCGGCGGAGGGAACGCTGCTGGTGTTCCCTAATGGTCCGACAACGTGGCACGGGCATCGGCAGTTTGTCGGGACGCGGTATGCGATCCAGCTCAATTATATGGCAACGGGCCGGAAGGCTCGGTACGAACTGGGGCGGCATCGTCTTTCGGCGCTGGTCAAGCGCCTGCCTTTCGTAGGCTGATTTTTTACAAGGGAACGGAAAACATCATGGGTTATCGGGTTGCGGTTGCGGGCGCCACGGGAGCGGTGGGGCGCGAGCTGCTGCGGATTTTGGCAGAACGTAATTTCCCTGTGGACGAGGTCGTGGCACTCGCGTCGCCGCGCTCTGTCGGGCGGGAAATTTCCTTTGGCGACAAGGCAGTGCTGAAGGTTCAAAACCTTGAGACGTTTGATTTCAAGGGATGGGATCTGGCGCTGTTTTCGCCGGGCGGAGAAGTATCGGCGATTTATGCGCCGAAGGCTGCCGCTGCGGGTTGTGTCGTGATCGACAACACGTCCCATTTCCGTATGGAGCCTGGTATTCCTCTGGTGGTGCCAGAGGTGAATGCGTCTGCGCTGAAAAAGGCGCGGCGTGGCATTATCGCCAACCCAAACTGCTCGACGGCGCAGATGCTTGTCGCGCTGAAGCCGCTGCATGATCTGTTCAAGATCAAGCGGATTGTTGTCTCGACCTATCAGGCTGTGTCCGGTGCGGGCAAAGACGGAATGGACGAACTGTTTGGGCAGACCAAGGGTACTTTCGTGAACGACCCACCGACGGTGGCTCAGTTTACCAAGCAGATCGCGTTTAACGTCATTCCGCACATTGATCGTTTCATGGAAGATGGAGCGACCAAGGAAGAGTGGAAAATGGCGGTTGAAACCCGCAAGATTCTGGATCCGGACATTCAGGTTCTGGCGACCTGTGTCCGTGTTCCGGTTTTTATCGGCCATTCCGAAGCGATCAGCATTGAGTGCGAGAAGCCGATTGACCTGAAGAAAGCTCGTGAGGCTTTGCGCAAGGCTCCCGGCGTCATTCTGCGCGATGTACGCGAAGACGGCGGTTATGTAACGCCGATTGAATGTGTCGGGGAGGATGCAACGTATGTGTCTCGCCTGCGCATTGATCCGACAGTCGAGAATGGTCTGGCACTCTGGTGTGTCTCGGACAATCTTCGCAAGGGTGCAGCACTGAATGCCGTGCAGATTGCGGAAAGTCTGGTTGAACAGGGTCTTTTGAAGAACGGAGCCTTGTTTCCTGTAAAGGAATAAGGGAATTTTCTGAAGTTCTGGCGCGTCTGAAGGGAAACTTTCAGACGCGTTTTTTATGTCGAGATGAAAAGGGTCATTCGTGACTGTTCCCCGCACAGAAACGGTTCTTGAAGCCAATCAGACTATTGAACTTCTGCCTTTGAATTCGCTTCTGGGACGGCTGTTGGACTCTCAGAAAGAGGCCTTAGAGCGGGTCGAAGAAGCACTCCCGTCCATGGAAGCCGCAGTTGAGGCGAGTGTGCCCCGTCTTCAGGCTGGCGGTCGGTTGATTTATGCTGGGGCTGGAACGTCTGGTCGTATTGGGGTTCAGGACGGGGTGGAACTGACACCAACGTTTGGACTGCCCCCTGAGCGGCTGGTTTTGCTACTGGCTGGTGGCGCCGGTGCAGGGACGCAGGCTGTCGAAGGTGCAGAAGACAGGGAAGATCAGGCGCGCGTTGATCTTGGAGCATACGGGCCCACGCCGAATGACGTGGTCATTGGTGTCGCGGCGAGTGGCAATACGCCCTACACCTGTGCTGTTGTTGAAGCCGGGCGTGAGGTCGGGGCTTTGACAATTGGGGTAAGTGGAAACGCGCATTCACGTCTTTTACGCAGTGCTGAAATCGGGATCAGTATTCCGACGGGCGCTGAAGTTTTGGCTGGCTCCACGCGGATGGCAGCAGGGACGGCCCAGAAGGTTGCGCTTAACCTGTTTTCTACCGCTTTGATGACGCGCCTTGGGCATGTCTATCGCGGGCGTATGGTCGATATGCGAATTAGCAATGACAAGTTGCAGTTGCGTGCCGAGCGCATGGTGTTCGAATTGGCTGGGGGAACGGACGAGGAAGTTCGTGACGCGTTGCGGTTGGTTGGCGGCAATGTAAAGCGGGCAGTTCTTGTGAGAAAGGGGGTGTCTGTCGAGAAGATTGAGACGCTTCTTCAGGCGCATAACGGCAATCTGCATACGGTCCTGGCCTCTCTCTGAAGGTAAAAACCTGATGTCTCTCGAGAATATGCAGTGGGCCATTGGTCTCATGAGTGGCACGTCTCTTGATGGGGTGGATGCAGCTCTGGTGCAGACGGATGGGGAGCGAATTGCTCAGTATGGGCCAGCCGTGACGGTTCCCTACAACCCTACTTTGCGGGCTCGGCTGCGCCATTTGCTGGATCATGCTGCACATCTGGCAGAAGATGATCCGGATATTCTGGCTGCCGAACGGGACGTAACGCTACGGCATGTGGATGCTGTTCGGGAGCTTATGAAGCTGGCTCCAGATATTCGCCCTGATGTCATTGGCTTTCATGGGCAGACTGTCCTGCATCAACCCGAAAAAGGGCGAAGCTGGCAGATTGGTGATGGAGCGCTTCTTCAGGCGGAGTGTGGCGTCCTGGTTGTTTATGATTTCCGTGCACGGGATCTGGAATGTGGTGGTGAGGGTGCGCCATTGGTGCCAGTCCTGCATGCCGCGCTTTTGGAAAGTGAGACGCAGTCTGTTGCTGTTCTGAATATTGGTGGCGTGGCAAATGTCACCGTGCTCGGGCCGAATACAAATGGGCAGCGTCAGGTCTGGGCATGCGATACCGGGCCGGGAAATGCTCTTCTGGACGACTGGGCGGAGCGCCACACTGGCGTTGCGTGTGACGTCGATGGTGCGTTAGCGAGAAAAGGAAAGGTAGACCGAGCTGTTTTAGAAAACTTGCTGGCAATGCCGTATTTTCAGCGTGAAATGCCAAAGTCATTGGACCGTTTGAGCTTTCATGCTTCTGCCATGCAGGCTGTTGAAACGCTTTCTGCTGAAGACGGCGCTGCGACACTGCTGGAGTTTACGGTTGAAGCGATCGCTCGAACGCCCATGCCAGTCAAACCCACAAAGTGGTTTGTCGCTGGAGGGGGACGCCACAATCCGGTTTTGATGGAGCGTTTGCGCTCACGTTTGGGATGTCTGGAATCCGTCGATGATCTTGGATGGGACGGAGACGCACTTGAGGCCCAGTGCTTTGCGCTTCTGGCCGTTCGTTATGTACGTGGTCTTCCTTCGTCGTGGCCACAGACGACTGGGACGGAAAAGCCTTGTATGGCAGGCCGCCCAGCACGCTGAGCGGTCTGCCTGTCTGCTCGGATTTTAGACTGATGCAAGTTCCGGCCAGCCCGTTTCCGGACGGTCCAGATGCTTCAGAAGTTCATGATCCGGGGTGTTCGTAAGATCTTTTGTTAGGCTTTTGAAAAGCTTCTTGGATGTCTGCTTGTCCAGGCTTTCACGGATGTCGTGAAGAGATTGTGCCGGGGCTATAAGAAGGATTCCCTCAACATTGCTGTCCTGTGCAGCCTTGTTGATGTGAGCCGCCAGATCTTTCGCGAAGTGCGTCTTGAGCTGCTCCTTCGGGCTTGTATGAGCAGCCTTGAGCGAACCTACATCCTTGGCTGCGTCTGAGCCCTTATGGATATCGAAGTTTTCAATGGTTCTGAGCTGTGAACCCTCCAGACGAAGGAAGCGGGCTTTTTCACCATCAGCGACGACGTAGATGACGGGGTCTTGGGTTGCCATTGTATCAGATCCTTTCCCGATCAATCAGATTGGTCAGGACCTAAACGTGGGCGGAGCGCTGGGGTTGCCCTTCCAGAAGGGCTCACCTCGATTCTTCAAGACTTAGGATTATGATAAAAAAGGATATTTTTCAGTGAAGGTTATTTTTTTGACGTTTGGATGAATTTTTCTCTTGAATACCGACGGCGATATGATCACTCTCAGTATTGAGCCCACGGAAAACTTTCCCAGAGGGTTCAAGGAGGCAAATATGGCTCTGATGAATACTTTCATGCCGTATATCGGATCGATCGGTGCTGTAATGGCGGTGATCTTTTACAATGCTTCCCGCCGGGTTGAACAGCCAAGTCTTTCCTATGCACGTGTAAAGCGCCGACGATAGCGTCCCGAAAGGGACGCGCATCTCTCGGTTAATGTGTTTTTTCTCTTTCGCCATTTGTAGCCCTGTTTCACACTGAAGGGTACTATGGCCTTCTTTTTCAAAAAACCCCAACATGCCTCTCCGCCTCATGGACGGACAGGCATCCTACTTCTCAATCTCGGTACACCTGATGACACCAGCTATTTGGCGGTGCGTCGGTACCTGAGCGAGTTTCTCTCCGATCGGCGCGTTATCGAAAGTTCGCCGCTGATCTGGCAGCCCATCCTGCAGGGCATCATCCTTACCAAACGACCTTTTGCCAGCGGTGCAAACTATGCACGAATCTGGGATCGGGAAGAGAATGCTTCTCCGTTGCGGGTCTATACCCAGCGTCAGGCTGAGAAGCTTCGCCTTCGGTTAAAAGCAGACGGTGTCCCTGTTGAGTGGGGCATGCGCTATGGCCGCCCATCTGTTGCGCAGGCTGTTGAAAGCCTGATGGACCAGGGATGCGACCGTATCGTCAGTATTCCGCTTTATCCGCAATACTCCTCCGCAACGACTGCCACGGCTAACGATCAGCTGTTCCGGGCATTGATGAAGCTGAGAAAGCAACCAGCTGTTCTAACGGTTCCGTCTTTTCCAGATCATCCTGCGTTTGTGCGGGCCTTGGAAACGTCGGTGTTGAAGACGCTGGAAAGCCTTTCCTTCAAGCCCCAACGAATTGTGGCGTCGTTTCATGGATTGCCAAAAGTCTGTATCGAAAAGGGCGACTCGTATCAGGACGAATGTGTTCGTACGATCGCTGCCTTGCGTCAGGCGTTAGGGTTTTCTGAAGAGCAGATGCCGCTGACGTTCCAGTCACGGTTTGGGCCGCTTGAATGGATTCAGCCTTATACGGCCCCTTATGTAAGTGCTCTCCCGAAGCAGGGCATCACGAAAATTGCAGTTATCATGCCGGGCTTTATGGCGGACTGTATTGAAACGCTGGATGAAATTGGGAATGAGCTTCGAGAAGAGTTCATGGAAGCAGGGGGCGAAGAATTTGCCCTTGTGCCCTGTCTGAATGATTCAGACGAGGCGATTGACCTTCTGGCGGCATTGTCTCGTACAGCCCTGAGAGGGTTTGGAGTGGGTTGAAACTGTTTCGATGCTTATGAAAAAGGCCCGGCTGACAGCCGGGCCTTTTTTTGTTTTTAGTGCTGCGGCGCCTGAGGACCTGGCGCATTCGTGCCTGGCTCGGGGTGTTCTGCGTCGTACCACTGAGCCTTCTGGTTCACGGACGTCGCATCGTGGTGGCTCTGCCACCAGCCGCCGGTATTCGGGGCTGCCGGATGCTCCTTGTCCCACAGAGCAGCCTTTTCGCGCAGATCCTTGCGATACAGGTGGCGGCGATACATGCCAGCGGCGCATCCACCAACGGCGCCAATAACACCATGGTGGTTGGCCAGATGTCCGCCTACGGCACCGGCTGCACCGTACTTGATGCAACCGCCCGGTTCGGCGAGGGCCGGGGTAGCGGTGAGGAGGGCGGCCAGAGCCAGAGCAGAACGCATTGAGCGTGTCATGGAAGTTTCGTCTCTCTTATCGGTCTCTTGGAAGAAAGAGACTTTCTGAATGTCGAAACTAGGTATGTGGGGGGAAGGTTTCAACTCTCTGGCGAGCAGAGATGGTTTTTAGGGTTGTGTTGCGGCCAGGATTTTCATATAACTGTGGCATTGAGCCATAAATCGTTATGGCAGATGGCTCAATCATCAATATCAGAAAATGATTTTCATAAGAGGCTGACTCCACGAGGGGGCAGCCTCTTTTTTTATGAGCCTATTAGGATTTCAGGGTGTGGATATTTCGGGTTTTGATCTTTCGGGTCTGCTTGCTGACATTCCGGCCCGCTATGAACTTTGGGTGGCTCTGCTGATTATTGGCTGCAAGCTGATAACGGTTTTCTTACCGCCTCCACAAAATACATCACGGTTCGGCGGAATTTACCGCGTCATTACCCTTCTGGGGCTGAACTTTGGCTGGGCTGCCAATCGTCTTGAGCGGCAGGTCGGTAAAGTTACGTCAGCTTCTGGGAGTGGAGAAAGCGTGAAGAAGGACGCTTCTCCTAAAGCGTAAAATACTCTGGCTCCCGAATTACTTGGAATTTTTTCCTGAGAGCCAGAAATTTTTTCAAATACTTATTCAGTATGGATCAGTAAAATTATGAATGCTATTTCTTCCCAGTCTCTGGTGCAGGCAAATTTTTCGCGTCCTGTTCCAACCAAATATCCTGTTTCTCGCTGGACGATTGCGGATGCGCTGAAGGTTCGTACAGACGATCCGACGACGACCATGCCGCTGATCGATTACCAGTTTCCCATTATGTCCAATGACGTCATGATCTGGGACAGCGGTGCGCTGCGTGACATGCACATGCGTACCGTCACGTTCAAAGGCTGGTTCGTCCTGTGGTCGCTTGCCGTGGACAAGATCGATAAGACCAACGCCAAGATTTATGACGAATGGCACTCCCGCAATGACCGCGCTTATATCGGCTACTGGTATAGTCGCGATGGCGTTGAGTGGACCTGGGGCGGCCGCCTGTTCCAGACCTCTGCCGATCTGCGCCCGTGGGAATGGTCCGGTTCTCTGGTGATGCGTGAGGGCACCGAGAACAAGGTGGACATGTTCTACACGTCCGTCGGTGCGCCTGATGGCAACTCTGTTCCGGCGGTCAGCTCCGGCACTATTCATGCAGATGATAAGGGTGTCTGGTTCGACGGCTTCGCCACAAGCACGGAAATGTTCAAGGCAGATGGTGTTCATTACGCCAATGCGTCTGAAGATCCATATTTTGATTTCCGTGATCCGCAGCCGTTCATCAATCCGGGCGATGGCCAGCTTTATACGCTGTTTGAAGGCAATGTTCCGGGTGCGCGCGGCCAGTTTGTTATCGGCACCGATGAAATGGGTGCTGTTCCGCCTGGATATGCGGTGGATGCTGGCGCACAATATGGTGCAGCAGCGATCGGTCTCGCCCGGTGTGTCTCCGGCTGGCGCAAGGGGGATTATTCCCGATGGGAGCTGATGCCTGCTCTGGTAACGGCTCTTGGTGTGAACGATCAGACCGAACGCCCCCATTTCGTTTTCAAGGACGGTCTGACCTATCTGTTCACGATCAGCCATCATTCCACGTACACGGGCAAGAGCACGGGGCCTGATGGCGTTTATGGCTTTGTGTCCGAGAAGGGTATTTTCGGCCCATACAAGCCCTTGAATAGCTCAGGGCTTGTACTTGGTAATCCGTCTTCGCAGCCGTATTCGACGTATTCGCACTTTGTGGATGCGGAGGGCTATGTTCAGTCCTTTATCGATACCATTCCGGCTGCCGGTCAGAATGCGGAAAATCCGGATACTTACCGGATTGGCGGTACACTGGCACCGACGGTTCGTCTGGTTCTGGATGGTGATCGGACGTTCCTGACAGAAGTCCATGATTACGCGCAGGTTTTTGCCCAAGCTGCGTGGCCGGCCTCTCTGGCGTATGACGTCAGAGCCTGATTGTCAGAGGCTCAGGTTAAAAAGACCTGAGATTTTTTGATAAGGCGTTGATGAAAGCCACTCCTTTACGGGAGTGGCTTTCATTTTTTTCGGAGCGTTTTGGCATGTGCCTTGGCTTTGCTTCGATTAGAACGAAGAACTCCCTATAAATACGGCATGCCGCTCTGGTTTCTTCATTCTCTGTTCGTGGAGTGTTGATGAGTGATTGAGCGTAGACTGGGCAAGTTGCCTCCGCGCCATGATGTACGAACCTATCGGCTTTCGCCCGTTCTGACGGCGCGGGTTCCAGACGTTCCAGAGCACCAGGACTGGTCCCAGGGAGTGCCCTATCAGATGTGGGGTAATGATCAGTTCGGATGCTGTGCTTTTGCAGCTCATGCGGCTTTGACAGCAACGTGGACAAAAGTGGCCCAGGGGCTGGTATTGCTTTCTAGCGAACAAGTTCTCCAGAACTATGGTGCTGTCACGGGATTTAATCCGGTGACGGGTCAGAATGATAATGGCACGATTTTGCTGGAGCAACTGCAATACTGGAAGAGTAATGGATTTGTTCGGCCGGGGCAGACCCGAGATTATCTGACGGCTTACGGTATTATTGATTCCCATTCAGTGAGCGGTATCAAACGCGGTATTTCCTATCTGGGCGGCGTTTTGGCAGGGGTGCAGGTTCCGCGCGGGTTCATGAATCTTCCGTTAGGTACCGATTGGGATTGGGATGCTGTGCAGGACCACGTTTTTGTCGGAGGACATGCTATCGCGCTGACGGGGTACACACCTGACGGTGTATTTTTTAATACGTGGGGCAGCCGGACCTTCATGCCGTGGAATACGTTCCTGAAGATTTGTGATGAGGCCTATGGGCTCGTTAGCAGACAGAACTGGCTCACGGTGCAAGGTCTTTCGCCGAAATCTGAAGACGTACAGGCCCTTGTTGCGGAAATGAGCGCAGCATGAAGCCGATATATTTTTTGCCTGTATGGTTGCTGCTTTCAGGATGTGTCTTTGGTTCTGGTGAACAGACTTCGGTGAGTGCAGCGTTGGCCGGTGTTCAGAAGGATCTGGCTAAAGCTGGTGTCGTCAGTGTTTCAGAGGTTCAGGACTGGTCCACAGAGCAGTCTCATCGCTTTGATGGGAACGTGCGTGCGCTACAATGTTCGCAGCACACTCTGGACCCGGTTGTTGCGCTTGTTTCCGGGCCAGTGACAATGCAGCTAAACGGTAGTCTGACGCAGTCTGGTTCATTCTCTGTGTCTGCGCTGACAACTGTGCCGGTCATTGGTATTGCCGCAGATGCCAGCCGTTCAAAGACACAGCAGTTGAGTTTGCCTGTTCAGTTCGTTCCATTGTCTGCTCTTCCGGATGCGGAGATGCAGCGTGAAGTCGAATATGCCGGTGCTCTCCTCGGGCAACCCGGCGATGTTCGGGATAAAGAGGCAGGCAGAATTCTCAATGCGCGGCAGGCCTTGTACACGCATATTCACAGCCTCCAGGCTCCGGAAATTCTAGCGGAATGTCAGCCGAACCAACTCGTGCATCCCTTTGTTGGGCTAAAACCTCTTTGAAATCAGGGGAGGTGGCCTGACAGCGCCGTGGTCAGGAGATCGAGCAGACGTTCCGGAAAAATGAATTCGGTCGTCTGTTCCAGCTCACCTATAGACCACCAGTGATGGCCCTTGAGAACGTTCTTTTCGTTGGGCGTCCAGCCGGAAGAGGAGAGCCTGGTCTCTGGTGCACGAAGGGCAAAAAAGCGCTCGTCAGCTAAAACAGTTTCACCATTGGCGAGCGTCAGGACGAATGTTCTCTGACCAATTTCAGAGCTTAGAAAGGGCGCATTTAATCCTGTTTCTTCGTGCAGTTCGCGTTTTGCCGCCTGAACAAAATCTTCTCCATCCTTCAGGCTTCCGCCGGGCGTGGACCAATAACTTCGCCCAGCCAATGCGCCTGAGAAGTGAAAAAACCTGAAGAGAAGGACGCGATCCTGCTGATCCAGAACCAGTAATCGGGCAGCGGGGCGTTGACGCATAGCAAACCTCCCGAGAACTGTTCAGGCCATGATTTTTGTATATGAAATTAGGACACGGTTAGAGCGTCAAGTAACTACGCTCTGATCAGATTTTTCTGATAATCCGCTTATCGGCTGGTCGGAGTGAGAGGATTCGAACCTCCGGCCCCTGCGTCCCGAACACAGTGCTCTACCAGGCTGAGCTACACTCCGGCCGACGGCGCTTCTCCTACCGGGAATTTGCTTTCGTGGCAAGAGGATGGGGTGAAAAATCAGATGGAAACCAATATTCTTTTGATACTTTTCCAAGAGAACAGAACGGTAATCGCACGACCCTGAAGATTCCAGATTGGAAGAAGGCCTACACCGCCTTCTGCGACTGAAACACGGGAGTCAGCCGAATTGTCTCTGTTATCTCCCATGACGAATAATCTTTCTGTCGGGACCGTAAATTCGGGGACGTTATCCAGAGGTCCATGGGTCGTCAGTTTGACAATGTCATGGTGAATTCCGTCTGGAAGCGTTTCTTCATAACGCTCAGCGGAGTAAGTATGCCCGCGACTGTCTTCTTCTTGATCCGGGCCCTTATCTTTCCAAGGCAATATTTTCCCGTTCAAAAGAATTCGACCATCCATCAGGGCAATTCTGTCTCCAGGAAGACCGATGACGCGTTTGACCCATGTTTCATGAAGATTTGCGGGGGCTCGAAAGACAGCGATGTCGCCCTGGTGTGGCAAATGCCCAAAGATGCGTTTTTGCGTTATTTGGGCGAACGCGTAGCCGAAGGGTAGAGAGGCTGTGCTTAGGCCATAAGAAGGTGCAGAAACGATAATTTCGTCACCAATCTTTAAGGTCGGTTGCATCGACGCCGATGGAACGATGTAGGCCGCGCCAAGCGCTGTATGAATGAATAGCACACCCAAAACAGGTGGCAGCGCAGGCAGCAGTTTTCGGAAAATCTGAAGATGTTTCATTGCGGTCTCTCCAAGATCGGAGAGTGCCATACGGCCGGGGTTCCGCAACTTAAGCCTTGGACAGGCTATGTCAGGAAAATTGCAGGTGACCTGTCATAATGGTCACCTGCAAAGACGTGTTAGAGAGCTTTTTCGAGTGCCGGAAGCACTTCAAACAGGTCACCCACGATACCGTAATCGGCAACGCGGAAGATCGGGGCTTCAGGGTCTGTGTTGATGGCCACGATCACGCGGCTGTCCTTCATGCCAGCCAGATGCTGGATTGCGCCAGACAACCCGACAGCGATGTAGAGTTCTGGTGCCACGATCTTGCCGGTCTGCCCGACCTGCATTTCGTTCGGAGCAAAACCGGAGTCCACCGCCGAACGGGACGCACCAATTGCGGCATTCAGCTTGTCAGCGATCGGCTCAAGCAGCTTAAAGTTGGCTGCATCCTTCATGCCTTTACCGCCAGAAATGACCACCCGGGCGGATTCCAGTTCCGGACGATCGGACGCTGACAACTCAACCTTCACGAAAACTGACTTTTCGCTGGTTGGGGCTTCCAGTGTTTCGATCGCTGCAGAGCCGCCATCCTTTGGAGCAGGATCAAAGCTGGAACTGCGAATGGTCAGAACCTTGATGCTGTCGGCAGAGCGAACTGTTGCCAGTGCATTGCCCGCGTAGATGGGACGCACGAACGTCTCGGCGTCCTTGATCTCCACAACGTCCGGAACAGGCTGCACGTCAAGCAGGCCCGCCAAGCGTGGCAGGATATTCTTTCCGCTTGCTGAGGCAGACGCCACGATGTGGCTGTAGTCCTTTGCAATGGACGCAAGCAGGTCGGCGGCAGGCTCCGCCAGATCCGTGGCCAGAGCTGGCACGGATAGAACCCGCTTTACCCCAGGAAGGGCTGCGGCTGCGCTGGCGCCTTCACCAAAAACGATGGCGTCTACATCGCCAAAGCGTGCGGCGGCTGTCAGGGCTGAACGTGATGCCTGACGAACTTCACCATTCTCGACTTCGAGCAGAACAAGAGCGGTCATCAGATCACCTTCGCTTCTGTCTTGAGCTTTTCGACCAGTTCGGCCGCACTGCCCAGCTTGATACCTTCCTTGCGTTCCGTCGGCTCGGCGACAGATACGATGGTCAGGCGGGAGGCAAGGTCAACACCGAGATCTGCGGCTTCAAGCGTTTCAAGTGGCTTCTTACGAGCCTTCATGATGTTCGGGAGGGACGCATAGCGCGGCTCGTTCAGGCGCAGATCGGCGGTCACCACGGCGGGAAGCGCCAGGGAGACAACTTCCGTACCACCGTCGATTTCACGGGCGACTTCAATGCGGCCGTCCGCAATGGTCACTGCGCTGGCGAACGTGCCCTGAGGCCAGCCGAGCTTTGCTGCCAGGATCTGGCCTGTTGCATTCATGTCATCGTCAATGGCCTGCTTGCCCATGCAGACAAGACCCGGCTGTTCACGTTCGACAACGGCTTTCAGCGCATTGGCAACGGCGCGAGGCTCAAGCGTATCATCTGTTTTGACCAGAATGGCCCGGTCTGCGCCCATCGCCATTGAGGTACGCAGGATATCCTGCGCGGCCTGAACGCCGATGGTCACCACGACCACTTCGGTTACCACGCCTTTTTCGCGTAGGCGGATGGCTTCTTCCACCGCAATTTCATCGAACGGATTCAGAGACATTTTCAGTCCCTGCGTTTCGACACCACTACCATCGGCCGCTACACGTACCTTGACGTTGTAATCGACCACCCTTTTGACTGGGACCAGAATTTTCATCGTGATCTTTCGCTGCTGACGCCGCTGGAAAAACGGCCGCCACCGTAGCGGAAATGGATCAGGAAGTCACATTCCGGTCAGGAAGCGGCCCGTCTGTTTAGAGGATTTACATCCCGACAGGGTAGTTCGGGCCGCCGCTACCTTCTGGCGTGCACCATTCAATGTTCTGCGTCGGGTCTTTGATATCGCAGGTTTTGCAGTGGACGCAGTTCTGCGCATTGATGCGCAGCGACCAGTCATTGTCTCCACTCTTTTCCTGCTCATACACACCTGCCGGGCAGTAACGGCTTTCCGGCGCGTCAAACACGTCATGATTGACGGTGCGCCAGATGGCTTCGTTGCGCAGTTTCAGATGGACAGGCTGGTTTTCTTCGTGATTTGTCGCACTTAGGAAAACCGAGCTGACACGATCGAAGGTTAGGACATTGTCTGGCTTCGGATAGTCGATCTGCTCGCACAGCGCCGCTGGACGTAGCGTCTCATTGTCTGCGTGCGGATGATGCAGTGTCCAAGGTGCGCGGCCGCGCAGGATCATGCTGTCAATGCCAGCGTAGAGCGCGCCAGCCTTCATGCCCCATTTGGCAAAAGCCGGACGGATATTGCGGACATCGCGCAATTCGGACCAGAGCCAGGAATTGCGGACGCGCTCTGTCAGGCTTGAAGCTTCTGTACGCTCGGTCTGAAGCGCTTCGGCTACAGCCTCGGCGGCCAGCATGCCGGACTTCATGGCGGTATGTGTTCCCTTGATCTTGGGAACATTCAGGAAGCCCGCCGAATCGCCAGCCAAAACACCGCCTGGGAATGTCAGGCGGGGAATGGACTGAAGCCCACCTTCCGAGAGCGCGCGGGCGCCGTAGATCAGGCGCTTTCCACCTTCAAAATGTTCCCGGAATGCCGGGTGCAGCTTCGTACGCTGCATTTCCTCAAAGGGGGAGAGGTAGGTGTTGCTGTAGTCGAGGCCAGTCACGAAGCCGTAGCTGACCAGATTTTCCCCGAAATGATAGAGCCACGCGCCACCGTAGGTGTGGTCGTCCAGTGGCCAGCCAAAGCTGTGCTGGACGAGGCCGGGGCGATGCTTTTCCTTCGGGATTTCCCAGACTTCCTTGATGCCCAGGCCATAAGTCTGTGTATCGACATCCTTGCGCAGGCCGAAACGCTTCATGGCGTGGGCGCTCAGCGAGCCGCGTGCGCCTTCGGTCAGGATTGTCTGTTTGGCACGCAGGATCATGCCGGGCGTGAAGTTGGAGCCATGCGTGCCATCGCGCTCAATGCCCATATCGCCTGTAATGACGCCAGCAACGCGATTGTTCTCAATGAACAGTTCAGCGCCCGCAAAACCGGGGTAGATCTCAACGCCCAGCGCTTCTGCCTGTTCACCCAGCCAGCGACAGACTTCCCCCAGAGACACCACATAATTTCCGTGGTTCGCCATATGGGGCATGACACGATCCAGATAGGGAATCTGAATGGCGCGCTTTTCCGTCAGGAAAAGCATGCGCTCTTCCGTGACTTCCGTATTCAGGGGCGCACCAAGAGAGCGCCAGTCTGGCAGGAGTTCCTCAAGCGAACGCGGTTCGATGACAGCACCCGAGACGATGTGCGCACCGATTTCGCTACCCTTTTCGATCAGGCAGACCGAGGCGTCCGGAGCAATCTGTCGCAGGCGGATTGCCGCGGACAGACCGGCGGGGCCACCACCGACCACCACGACATCGAATTCCATTTCTTCGCGTTCGATCTGGGTCATGATGTCAGGAACTCACTGTAGTCAGATAAAGGGACGGCGCCTCAAGGGCGCCGGGTAAATGTCCAGTAGAAAGGCTGTCGACCTTCCCGGAAGGCTTTGGCCTCATATCGGGTTGGGGACCATCCTTCGGGACGTTCCGTTTCCGGAGGCGGTGCATCAAACAGATCCTGTTTGCCCATCACTTCCGTCACCCATTCCTGATAGACCGGATGATCGCTGGCGACGCGCCAGATTGCTCCAGGTTTCAGAACGCGGTGAACCTCCTTGAGGTTTTCCGGGTGGATGAAACGACGCTTCGCATGGCGTGATTTGGGCCATGGATCCGGAAACATCAGATAAGCCCGATCCAGGCAATTGTCCGGCATATCCTTCAGGAGTTGCCGAGCGTCTTCTGGCCAGATCCGGAAATGAGGCGGAGGCTCGGCTGTCTCGTCCTGTCCTTCTGGGACAAGACGCGACATAAGCGAGCACAAGCCGTTCTCGAAAACTTCAGAAGCAATGTACCCGACATCAGGGTTCATTTCAGACTGGGCAGCGGCATGCTCGCCGCCACCAAATCCGATTTCGAGAAAAACGCGCGATACAGGCGTGGAAAATCCGGCTGTCGGATTTTCAGCAGACGCGAATGTAAAGCGCGGCAGAACGTCTTCGAGAAGGCGCTGCTGCCTGGCCCGGAGCGGATGGCCGCGTTGGCGGCCGTAAAGCCGCTCCGGCTGGGGTTTGAGAGACTGTGTCAGGGTCTTACCTGTTCAGTGCGTTACGGAGGGTGTCGACCAGATCTGTCTTTTCCCACGTGAAGTTGTCCAGAGCCTCATTCGGCACACGACCGAAGTGACCATAGGCAGACGTCGGAACATAGATCGGGCGGTTCAGGCGCAGGTGCTTGCGGATGCCGCGCGGGGACAGGTCCACAACTTCATTGAGGAGCAGACCAAGGCGTGCTTCGTCGATGTCCTTGCCTGTGCCATCGAGGTCCACATAGACCGAAAGCGGCTTGGAGACGCCAATCGCATAGCTGAGCTGGATCGTGCAGCGATCTGCAAGACCAGCAGCAACAACGTTCTTGGCAAGGTAGCGCGCAGCATAGGCAGCCGAGCGGTCAACCTTCGTGGGGTCCTTGCCGGAGAATGCGCCACCACCATGAGGGGCTGCACCGCCGTAGGTGTCCACGATGATCTTGCGGCCGGTCAGGCCTGCATCGCCATCCGGGCCACCGATGACGAAGTTGCCGGTCGGGTTCACATAGAACTCGTCTTCCGGGCAGCTCCAGCCATTCGGCAGAACGTCATTGACCACGCCGCGAAGCGTTTCGCGGATCGTGTTCTGGCTCATGCCTTCAGCGTGCTGCGTGGAAATCACGACAGACGTGACGCCAACCGGCTTGCCATCGACATAACGCAGCGTGACCTGGCTCTTCGCATCCGGAAGAAGGCCAGCGCCGCGGGCGTCGCCGTTCTTGCGGTAGTCGCGGATACGCTCAAGGATCGTCTGGGCGTAAAACAGCGGAGCCGGCATCAGGTTTTCGGTTTCGCGCGTGGCGAAACCAAACATGATGCCCTGATCGCCAGCGCCTTCGTCCTTGTCGCTGCCGCTGTCCACGCCTTGGGCAATGTCAGCAGACTGTGCGTGAAGGTAAGACGTGATGTCAGCCGTCTTCCAGGAGAAGCCAGCCTGGTCGTAGCCGATGTCCTTGATGGCCTCACGGACGCGGTCGATCAGCGTGTCTTCGACGGCCTCGGGGCCACGGACTTCACCGGCCAGAATGACACGGTTCGTGGTGACCAGCGTTTCACAGGCAACGCGGGCTTCCGGATCGGCTTCAAGATAAGCGTCCAGAACTGTGTCGGAGATACGGTCTGCCACCTTATCGGGATGGCCCTCGGAAACAGATTCAGAGGTGAACAGGAAATCGCCGTGATTGCGCACTCAGGGACCTCGCAGGGAATGAGTGGTGAGAAGGGCTGCAGACGTCATGACGAACGGATGCAGCATTCAGGAGAGGCACGGCTTGGCGGAATTGAACGCAGGGGTCAAGGGGCTTAGGAAAACTTGGACATTTTTTCTGTGAAATCCAAAGGGAAGTCTTTGGAAAATCAGGAAAACCGATAGGAATATTCACGTTTTCTCATGGTGCGAAATCAGGGGGAGACGACCGCCTTCGATCTCGATATTGTGGGCCGCAGGTGAGAGCACCGTATTTTCATGAGGCACCAATGGCGTACGTCGTAAGTTTCTTTAGCGGTAAAGTCTGTCTTGTTACGGGTGCCGGGGGCAATATTGGCCTCGCGACGGCACTTCGGCTGGCAGAAATGGGCACGGAAATTGCTCTGCTCGACATGAATCCGGACGCTCTGGCCAAGGCGGAAGCTGCTGTGCGGGAGAAGGGCGTGAAAGCTGCGTCCTACGTCTGTGATGTCACATCCGAGCAGTCAGTGATCGATGTCGTCGGCCGCGTTGTCGAAGAGTTTGGAAAAATCGATTTCCTCTTCAATAATGCCGGATATCAGGGTGCCTTTGCCCCGGTTCAGGATTATCCGTCCGAAGATTTCCCGCGTGTTCTGAACATCAATGTCACAGGCGCCTTCCATGTGATGAAGGCTGTCTCACGGCACATGATCGAGAACGGTTACGGTAGCATCGTGAATACTGCCAGCATGGCAGGTGTAAAAGGACCGCCGAACATGGCGGCTTACGGGGCATCCAAAGGTGCCATCATCGCCCTGACGGAAACTGCAGCCCAGGATCTGGCACCCTACAACATCCGCGTTAACGCCATCAGCCCAGGTTATATGGGCCCTGGTTTCATGTGGGATCGACAGGTGGAACTGCAGGCCAAGGCCAACACGCAGTACTTCTCCACCAATCCTGAAGAAGTTTCTAAGCAGATGATCGGTAGTGTGCCGATGCGTCGTTATGGCGATATCAGCGAAATCCCAGGTGTGGTGGCGTTCCTTCTGGGCGACGACTCCAGCTTTATGACGGGTGTGAACCTCGAAATCTCGGGCGGCTAACCACTAAATACTTCGTCGGAAGGATCAGTCTTTCCGACGAAGAACATCTGCCATGCCGTAAAGGCCAGGAGGCTGATGGGCCAGCCAGCGTGCAGCCATCAGTGCACCGCGCGCGAAAACCCGTCGATCCAGCGCACGATGAGACAGGGTGATCTGTTCATCTGCGGCCATAAAGAGAAGATCATGCTCGCCAATAATCTGCCCTCCACGCAGTGAGGCAAATCCGATAGCGTTATCCGGTCGCGGGCCGTTCTGATCCAGGCGAGCAACATCCTCGAACGCTACGTTTCGTCCTTCAGCAACTGCGCGTCCAATGGCCAGCGCGGTGCCGGACGGTGCATCAACTTTCTGCCGGTGATGAATCTCTACGATTTCTGCATCATAACCTGGTAGCCCTGCGCCAAGCTGCTTCGCGAGCTCCAGAAAAAGCGTCAACGCCGGGGAGAAATTGGCAGCCTGTAAAACCGGAATATGTTTTGCAGCCTCGCTCACGGCAGCCTGGGCCTTAGCGTCAAGGCCGGTCGTTCCCAGAACCCAAGGGCACTTTGCCGCTGTGAAGGCTTCTGCATGGGGTACTGCGGTTGAGGCATGGCTGACGTCGATAATGACGTCGCAGCGTGTCGCTAATTCTGCCGGGTTATTGGTGATGCTGCGTGCTGCATCTGCGTGACGGGACAGCCCGCCAGCCAGGGAGTCTCCCGCTTCTTCAGCGCAGAGAGCGCCCAGACGCCCAGTGATGCCAGCGATACCGATGCGGGGAGAAGTCGTCATAATCCGTGCCTGACCGTCAGAAACTATTGGGCGCAACCTAAGGGATTATTGGCGTGCGTCAAAACGGAGGCGGGCATTTTCGATCTGATCCCGGTGTGTGACAGCCCAGCGTCCGAATGCTTCGGTAATGCTTTGCAGAGAGTGCCCGAGATCGGTCAATTCATAATCCACGCGAGGCGGAGTGGTGGGGGTGACGGTGCGGGCAACCAGCCCATCGCGCTCCAGATTGCGCAATGTCAGCGTGAGCATGCGTTGTGAAATACCTTCGATGGAACGACGGAGTTCACTAAAACGCATGGAGCCGTCTCCCAGCATCCGCACGATCAGGATGCTCCACTTGTCTCCCACACGCGCCAGAATGGCCCGGACAACGGCGCATGTATCGCTCTCATGAGCTTCTGGAGGGGGAAGGGTACTAACATCCATGTGCCTATGATCCCTGAATGTGCCGTCTTGCGGAGGTGAGGAAAAGGTTTCTTATCATATGCTGGTTACGATCAGGAACCGAAAGAGATTACAATGAAACTGCTTCATATCGATTCCAGCATTCTTGGCGGGTATTCCGCAACACGCCAGCTGAGTGTGGCGATTGTGGACCGCTACCGTCAGAAGCATCCGGATCTGGACGTTACATCCCTTGATCTGGCAGCGAACCCGCTTCCTCATCTGGACGGCGAAGCTCTGTCTTTTCTGGGCAAGAACCTTACGGAAGACGCTGCCTCCAACAAGGATCTGGTCGCGGGCGCGAAAGCCCTTTCCGATTTTAAGGAGGCCGACATTCTCGTACTCGGTGTGCCGATGTATAACTTTGGCATTCCGAGCCAGCTCAAGGCATGGATTGATCGCATTGCCATTGCCGGACAGACATTCCGCTATGGTGCGAATGGTGTCGAAGGACTTGCTGGCGGTAAGACCGTGATTCTCGCCGTGGCGCGTGGTGGCATTTATTCGGAAGGCACGCCGCAGGCAGCCTTTGAGCATCAGGTCACTTATCTCAAGGCCGTTCTTGGCTTCCTTGGCGTCACGGACGTGAAGGTCATTGAAGCAGAAGGCCTGGCAGTCAACGGCGGCAATGATCGCCCTCGCATCCTTGCGGAAGCGGAAAGCGTCATCGCCGCCCTCTGACAATTAGTCAGTCACGCCGGTATCCGGTCCGAACGTCTCATAACGCAGACGGTCGGCCGGAATGCCGGCTTTTGAGAGCCCCTGAATCAGGTCACGCATGAACCCTGTCGGGCCGCATAGGTAGCAGGTGGCGTTTTCCGGAATGCGATCAGCGATCCATGCCGCATCCGGGCGCCCGTCAACGGATGTCAGGCGTGTATGAAGCGTAATCGGGCTTTTCGCTTCTTTGGCAAGACTGCTCAGCTTTCCTGAAAACGGTGCGGCCGTTTCAGAATGGGCAATCTGAATAATACTGACCGTTGGTGAGGTTGCCTGCGCTGCCAAAGACTCGATCATCCCGATCATGGGTGTCATTCCAATGCCCGCACAGATGAAGGCGAGGGGTGTGTCGCTCTTTTGGGGAAGGACAAACTCACCTGCTGGCGGTGACAGTCGAACCTGATGGCCCTTGCATTCCGAACTATTGAGCCATGTGGAAACTACACCGTTCGGAACATGGCGTACGCTAATGGTGTAGGAAACGTGGTTAGGGCGCGATGTGATGCTGTAGTTACGTCGGGTCTGCCCATGTCCCGGAACATTTAGGTCCACACCCAGATATTGGCCGGGGATAGCCTGAATGACGGTTTTGCCGTCTGTAGGCTTCAGTTCCAGCGTCGTGACATTGTCGCATTCGCGCGTTGCATTGATGATCGTGAAGTCGCGCCATCCGGTCCAGCCGCCCTCGGCATGTGTGCTGGCGTCATAAAGCTGGCCTTCCCGGCCCATCAGAATGTCAGCCAAAGCCCAGTAAGCACGGCCCCATGCATCCAGAATTGCAGGTGTCGCGGCGTCTCCCAGAACATGTTGAATCGCGCCGATCAGGGCAGTGGCCACATGAGGGTAATGCTCTGGCAGAATTTCCAGGCTGACATGCTTCTGGGCAATGCGCTCAACCGCTCCACCCATCACTCCGAGATTATCGATGTTCCGGGCATAGGCCAGGACGGCCATGGCGAGCGCGCGTGGCTGCGTTCCTTTGGATTGATGGGTCGGATCAAACATCTCAGCAATGGCCGGATCAGCCAGAAGGCGGCGGTACATCTCACTGGTGATGTCGAGACCATGCGCTTCGAGGGCCGGAATGGTCGCCTTGATGGTGGCGATGACGTCTGGCGTGAGGCTGCGGTCGGAAGAGGACATGATGGGTCTTCTTAAAGGTGTATAATAAATATACCTTTAAGCGCGTGACTTCTGACTGTCAATCTGCCAGAGGACTCGTATGCGCCTGACCCTGCATACCGACTATGCCTTGCGGACCCTGCTCTACATCGGGGCACGCCCGACTGTGCGCGTCTCTATCCGCGAAATTGCCGAGGCGTACGGCATCTCTGAAAACCATCTGGTGAAGGTTGTGCATCGTCTGGGGCAGGGGCGTTTCATCACCACCGTACGAGGTCGTGGCGGTGGCCTGACGTTGGGTCGCCCGGCACAGGACATCGGTGTGGGAGAGGTCGTCCGGTTTACGGAAGACGATATGATGCTCGTGGACTGTGAGGGCCGGGCAACAGGAAGCCGTGCCTGTGTTCTGTCTCCTTCCTGCCGCTTGCGTGGCGTGTTGGGAGAGGCGCTTTCCGCATTTCTGGCCGTGCTCGATCACTACACTCTGGCAGATCTTCTTCAGCCTGCGGATCTGGCGAGACTGTTTCCAGAATTAGCCGAACCCCCGTCCAACAATATTGAAAAAAAACTGATTTCCCTGCCGCTCCAGCAGGGTTGAACCGCGTCCTTTGGGTGATCCGTGCAATGTGATTGGAAGAGTCTCCAATCCCGCGCGAAGGTCAGTCGTTACTTCTGGTCATGTGACTGAAGAAAAGGATGTAGTGTTCATGCCTGATGCAAAAATGGCCGAGCAGGTGTCAAAAACTCCCGGATTTATCGCGGCTCTTGATCAAAGCGGCGGATCGACTCCCAAGGCTCTGGCACACTATGGCATCGGGCCGGATGCCTACTCGAACGACGCGGACATGTTCCGTCTGATGCATGAAATGCGCGTTCGCATCATTTCCTCTCCTGCTTTCCAGAGCCACGAGGTCCTTGCCGCAATCCTGTTTGAGAAAACAATGGATGGCACGGTCGACGGCACTCCAGTGCCGTCCCATCTCTGGAAAACCTGTGGAATCGTCCCGTTTCTGAAGATCGATAAAGGTCTCGAAGACGAAAAAGACGGTGTTCAGCTCATGAAGCCCATTCCGGGCCTGGATGAACTGCTGGAACGAGCGGCGAAGCTTGGCATTTACGGTACCAAGGAACGGTCAGTGATCCGTCTGGCCAATCCTGCTGCCATTAAGAGCATTGTTCAGCAGCAGTTCGATATTGCGGCGCAGGTGGCATCGCACGGACTCGTCCCCATCCTTGAGCCGGAAGTCCTGGTGAAGAGCCCGGAAAAGGCTGAGGCTGAAGTGCTCCTCGAAGACGCTGTTCTGAGTGGACTGGAAGCGCTTCCGGGAGATTATCCGGTTATGCTGAAGGTGACGTTGCCTGAAAAGCCGGACCTGTATGCCCGCGTGATGAAGCATCCGCGCATGCAGCGCGTTGTCGCGCTTTCAGGCGGTTATCCTCTCGATGAAGCCTGCCAGAAGCTCAAAGCCAATCATGGCATGATCGCCAGCTTCTCGCGGGCTCTCGTGGATGATCTGCGCGTTTCACAGTCCGATCAGGCGTTCAACGAAACCCTGAGTAAGGTCGTGGACAAGATTTACGACGCTTCTGTTCACAAGATCTGAACAGCGGCTTGAGAGGCGGGTGAGCATACGAAATCCGCGCGCCATTCGCCTCTGATCCAGAAATTTCAGCAATCCAGCTTCGGGCTGGCAAAGGGCTTCCAGTTACTGAAAGCCCATAGGGAAGGCATGCGCCATGAGCACCACCCTCTGGCTAATTCGCCACGGCGAAACAGAATGGACCATCAGCGGCCAGCACACGGGGCGTACGGATATTGCCCTGACGGAAAACGGACGTAAGCAGGCGCGGTCTCTTAAGGGCCGTCTGGAACATCAGAACTTTGATCAGGTGTTCACCAGTCCGCTTCAGCGGGCGCATGAAACCTGTGTTCTTGCCGGGCTGGGCGAGCAGGCTCAGATCGAGCCTGATCTCATGGAATGGAATTATGGCGTGTACGAAGGGCTCACCACGCCGGAAATTTTGAAAGCCGAGCCCGACTGGTCTTTGTGGACGTCTGACGTGGAAAATGGCGAGACGGCTGCCCAGGTTCAGAAACGGGTCAGTGGCTTGCTGGAGCGGCTGACAGCACAGGGAGGAACAATTGCCCTGTTTGCACACGGTCATATTCTTCGCAGCTTGATTGGTGTGTGGATCCATAATGATGTGCGACTTGGAGAAAATCTGGCCCTGGATACGGCATCAGTGTCTGTTCTTGATGTTCATCGAGGCGTACGCGTTTTACGCAGGCTGAATGCCTGATCGGCAAGGATGAGGAGCCAGTGCCGCGTTCCTGCCGGGAGTTTTGTGCAACATAACGTCAGGGCAGACGATAGTGCCTTGGTTGTCATCAAACAGGCTGGCAGTCTCCCGTTCATTAAAGACTCATGGGAGCTGCCAGATGATTATTTCCTCAGCCACTGATTATCGTGAGGCAGCCCGACGCCGTCTGCCGCCTTTTCTGTTCCAGTATATTGATGGCGGTTCCTACGCAGAGCAGACAATGCGGCGGAACATCACAGACCTTGCAGATATTTCCCTACGGCAACGCATCTTGAAAAACGTGTCCGGTTTGACGACCGGGACTGAGTTGTTCGGGCGCAAACTGAATATTCCTGCGGTTCTTGCCCCTGTTGGACTGACGGGCATGTATGCTCGCCGCGGGGAAGTGCAGGCAGCAAGGGCTGCGGCGCGTAAGGGCATTCCTTTCACGTTGTCCACAGTATCGGTGTGCCCCATCGAGGAGGTGCAGGGTAGAAGCCCGGTGCCCATCTGGTTCCAGCTTTATGTTCTCAAAGACAGGGGATTCATGAAGAATGCCCTGGAACGCGCGAAAGCTGCGGGCATTACGACTCTGGTGTTCACCGTAGATATGCCGACGCCGGGTGCGCGTTATCGCGATGCCCATTCGGGAATGTCCGGCTCCCATGCCAACATCCGGCGTTACCTTCAGGCCGTGACACATCCTATATGGGCTTGGGATGTGGGTCTTCGCGGCAGACCGCACGACTTGGGCAATATTTCACGCTATCGCGGAAATCCAACCAAGCTGGAAGATTATATCGGCTGGCTCGCCAATAATTTTGATCCGTCCATTAGCTGGAAAGATCTGGAATGGATCCGCGAGTACTGGGATGGTCCCATGATTATCAAAGGTATTCTCGATCCTGAAGATGCCAAAGATGCTGTCCGTTTCGGTGCGGATGGCATTGTTGTTTCCAATCACGGCGGTCGCCAGCTTGATGGTGTCCTCTCCAGTGCCCGCGCACTCCCGCCGATCGTGGATGCCGTGAAGGGCGACCTGAAAATCCTGGCAGATTCAGGCATTCGATCCGGCCTCGACATCGCCCGGATGGTTGCGATGGGGGCGGATGCTGTTCTGCTGGGGCGCGCCTTCGTCTACGCGCTTGCTGCCGGTGGCCAGAAAGGTGTGGAGAATGTGCTCGACATCATGGAGAAGGAGCTCCGTGTTGCCATGACCCTGACAGGGGCCAGTGCCATATCCGATCTGACACCAGAGAGTCTTGCACGGCTGGCTGCGGAGTGCAGGTGATCTTTTTCAAACTCTGCCGCGTAAACTGAGGCGCTGTTCCAAACGCTATATCGGGGCGTTTTGACCCATCCCGCACCCGTTAAGGGGCAGATTTGATAATTGCGGATTAAAGAAAAAGATCCGCAATTTTAAAAGCTGTAGCAATCAGCCCTGGCTTAGGTTTGTCGTGATCAAAGGTCGCTCTATTCGCGAGCTCAAAGCATGTGCCTCAATGAATGGATACAGAAGAAATGTCCCAATTTTCTGCGAAACGTCACTAGAAGAGTAGCTCTAAAACTGGCGGCTCTCAGACTTGATACGGTTCTGGACTGAAGCCTGATGATCGGTCAGCATTCAGTAACTGCCGCTCGTCGTATGGCGGCGCTTCACGGGCTTTGCTCCACCCGAAAAGGATGATGTTCATGCTGCGCGGTATTGCTCTCACCCTAGTCCTTGTTACGACCACACTCTGTGGGTCCAGTCTCCAGGCTAAGTCACAGAGCCAGAGTAAGGGACGCGTACTGGTCGTTCTTTCCAGCGCAAATGAACTCACATTGCGCAGCGGTCAAAAGTATCCCACGGGCTTCTATCTCAATGAATTCGCAGTCCCGGTAAAAGCCCTGATCCAGGCTGGCTATGAACCCGTATTCGCTGACCCGAAAGGCAATGCTGTGAAGTGGGACGCACACTCTGCATCCCCTCGATATTTTGGAGGCAGTGAGAAAGCTCTACAGGATACGATACAGTTCGTCGAAGGCCTGGACTCACTCAAACATCCCCGCTCTCTCGCTTCGGTCAATGCTGAGGGGATTAATGCCTATGTTGGGATTGTTATTCCCGGTGGCCATGCACCACTAGAGGATCTGATGACCGATCCTGACCTGGGGAAGATCCTGCGTGCTTTCCACTCTGCTGGAAAAACGACTGCTCTGATCTGCCATGGTCCGGTTGCATTGGCGTCCAGCTTGCCAGATGCCAGCGGTTTTCATGACGCACTGATGACCGGCAATATGAATGACATTCGCCAACTGGCAGGAGGGTGGCCGTACGCAGGCTACCGTATGACTGTTTTTTCGATACCAGAAGAGCACTTCGCCGAAACGCATCAACTCAACGGACACGTTTTTTTCTACCCCGCTACCGCGCTGACGGATGCAGGAGCTACTGTTGAGACGGCCAAAGCCTGGACCCCTAACGTCGTGACAGACCGTGAGCTTATCACGGCACAGCAGCCGTTTTCCGATAAGGAATTTAGTGTGGCTTTAATAAAAGCTCTCGATAATCAGACAAAACCACAGGACGTGCCGTCGCTTAAATGACGTCTCCTGACAGCGTTCATGTCTGTGGTTGAAGGTGGAAAACAATAAATCCCGCCGCAGAAGTGCGAGTTAGCAGCAGGGATTTTCCAAAAAAATACCCCTCCGTTTCGGGAGGGGTATTTTAAAATCAGCGACCTTCGAAGAAATCACGGACCTTGGCAAAGAAGCCGCTGTTTTCAGGGCTTGCCTTGGCGTGATCGTCACCCGCTTCTTTCTCGAACTCTTCAAGAAGTTCGCGCTGGCGCTTGGTCAGGTGATGCGGTGTTTCCACCGAGACCTGAATGTACATGTCGCCACGGGCAGAAGACCGCAATACGGAGAATCCCTTGCCGCGCAGGCGGAAGGTTTCACCTGTCTGCGTCCCTGCAGGAATGCGGACGCGGGTGCGGCTTCCGTCAATGACTGGAACCTCAACCTCCGTCCCCAGTGCAGCCTGCGTCATGCGCAGCGGAACGCGGCAGTAGATATTGGCGCCGTCACGCTGGAAGATGTCATGCGACAGGACCGAGACGTGCACATACAGATCGCCGGGCTGCACACCTTCTCCCCCGGCTTCACCGCGGCCTGCCATGCGGATGCGCGTGCCATCCTCAACGCCAGCTGGGATTTCGATCTGAAGGGTCTCAGTCTTTGCCTGCGTGCCTGTGCCCTGACAGACCTTGCACGGATTGCGAACCGTACGGCCTGACCCATGACAGGTGGGGCAGGGACGCTCGACAAGGAAGAAACCCTGCTGCGCGCGGACTTTACCCGCACCGTGGCAGGTAGCGCAGGTCGTGCTGCCACCACCGGCATCCGCGGAGCCAGAACCATGACAGGATTCACAGGCAACGCGCGTGCGGACTTCAACGCTCTTGGTTACGCCGGAGAAGGCTTCGGTCAGACTGATTTCAACCTGAACCTGAACGTCAGCACCTGTACGACGTCCACCGCCACGGCGGCCGCCCATCATGTCTCCGAACATCTGGTCAAAGATGTCCCCAAGACCACCGGCGCCGAAACCACCAAAGCCTCCGCCGCCGCCGCCCATTCCACCCATGCCGCCGTCAAAGGCTGCGTGTCCGTACTGGTCGTAGGCTGCGCGCTTCTGCTCGTCCTTCAGGACGTCATAGGCTTCGTTGATTTCCTTGAATTTCTGCTCGGCTGCATCATCACCAGGGTTACGATCCGGGTGATAACGCATGGCCTGCTTGCGGAAAGCTTTCTTCAGCTCATCTCCGGAAGCAGTACGCGAAACTTCGAGGCTTTCGTAGTAATCGATCTTCGTGGCCATGATCGGTCCTTGTCTGAGGGCCGGAAACAAGAACGGCGCCCACCCCCTTGCGGGAACGGGCGCCCTTCGGAAAACAGGTCAGGTGGGGCGGGAAGCCCCACCTGGGGAAGTCACCCGATCAGTGCTTCTTGCTGTCGTCGACGTCTTCGAAGTCGGCGTCAACAACGTTTTCGTCCTTGGCTTCCGCACCCGCAGCTTCACCACCCTGCTGGGCCTGATCTGCCTGATACATGGCCTGACCAACCTTCATGGCAGCCTGCGTCAGACGCTCGCTTGCGCTCTTCAGCGTTTCGATATTCTCGCCACCCAGAGCTTCACGGGCTGCTGCGATAGCGGCTTCTGCTTCAGACTTGTCAGCCGCCGGAACCTTGTCGCCACCTTCCGTGAGGGACTTTTCGGTCTGGTGGATCATGCTCTCGGTGCTGTTGCGCAGCTCGACCAGCTCGCGCTTGGCCTTGTCAGCGGAAGCGTTGGCTTCAGCTTCCTTGACCATGCGATCAATGTCACCGTCGGACAGACCACCAGAAGCCTGGATCTTGATCTGCTGTTCCTTGTTCGTCGCCTTGTCCTTGGCGGACACGTTGACGATACCGTTGGCATCAATGTCGAACGTAACTTCAATCTGCGGAACGCCACGCGGCGCCGGAGCAATGCCCTGCAGGTCGAAGTTGCCAAGCAGCTTGTTGTCCGCTGCCATCTCACGCTCGCCCTGATAGACCTTGATGGTCACGGCGTTCTGGTTGTCTTCAGCCGTGGAGAAGGTCTGGCTCTTCTTGGTCGGGATCGTCGTGTTGCGGTCGATCAGACGGGTGAACACGCCACCCAGCGTTTCGATACCCAGCGACAGCGGCGTCACGTCGAGGAGCAGAACGTCCTTCACGTCACCCTTCAGGACGGCGCCCTGAACGGCTGCACCGATAGCGACCACTTCGTCAGGGTTGACGTTGCGTGCCGGATCCTTGCCGAAGAATTCCTTAACCGTCTCGATGACCTTCGGCATACGGGTCATGCCGCCAACGAGGATGACTTCGTCAATCTCGCTCGTGGACACGCCAGCATCCTTGATAGCGGAACGGCACGGACCAAGCGTACGCTGAACCAGATCGTCAACCAGGCTTTCCAGCTTGGCACGGGACAGCTTGACCACAAGGTGCTTCGGGCCAGATGCATCAGCCGTGATGAACGGCAGGTTGATCTCGGTTTCCTTGGAGGAGGAAAGCTCGATCTTGGCCTTTTCAGCGGCTTCCTTCAGACGCTGCAGAGCAAGCTTGTCGCCACGCAGGTCGATGCCCTGGTCCTTCTTGAACTCATCAGCCAGGAAGTCGATGACGCGGTTATCAAAGTCTTCACCACCCAGGAACGTATCACCGTTCGTGGACTTCACTTCGATCACGCCGTCAGAGATCTCGAGGATGGAAACGTCGAACGTACCACCACCAAGGTCATACACAGCCACCGTGCCGGAATCGCGCTTGCCAAGGCCATAAGCCAGTGCAGCTGCGGTCGGCTCGTTAATGATACGCAGGACTTCGAGGCCGGCAATCTTGCCAGCGTCACGAGTTGCCTGACGCTGTGCGTCGTTGAAGTAAGCCGGCACCGTGATGACGGCCTGTGTAACCGTTTCACCGAGGTAGGACTCGGCCGTTTCCTTCATCTTGCCAAGAACGAATGCAGCGATCTGGGACGGGGCGTAATCTTCGCCACGGGCGCGAACCCATGCATCGCCGTTGTCGCCCTTGACGATTTCGTAAGGGACCATGCCCTTGTCCTTGGCGACGGTCGGGTCATCGTAACGACGGCCAATCAGACGCTTGACGGCATACAGGGTGTTGGTCGGGTTCGTGACAGCCTGACGCTTCGCGGCCTGTCCAACCAGACGCTCACCGTTTTCGGTGAATGCGACCATGGACGGCGTCGTACGTGCGCCTTCGCTGTTTTCGATAACGCGGGTCTCGTCGCCTTCACGCACTGCAACGCAGGAGTTGGTCGTGCCGAGGTCAATACCGATGACTTTGCTCATAATATGTCCTTTCAGCGGCTCGCATCGGCCCTGTCAGGCACCGGGGCGAGCCCTTGTGACGTAAAATCCGATCCATCAAGGGATCGTGTTTCCGAGACCAGATTTAGGCGGGGCAGCAAAGTGTTTCAAGCCTTGGCGGTAACATCTTTCATGAAAAATATACGTTCGCATCATTCAGGAAACGGTTGTGACTTCCGCTTGGCCACGGAATGGTCCACTTTGAGATAAGTCATGAAAATTAATCTGATATTCCGGGCCACGCCCCTGGCTGCACTTATCTGTCTTGCTGCCTGTGGGCCGATAGGGCCATCCAGGCTTCAGCATGACGAGCTTGAATACTCGCGCGCTCTGGGCGAATCCCAGAAGCACGAGATGCTCCTGAATATCGTTCGCCTGCGCTATGCTGATCCGCCGACGTTTCTGGATACGACGCAGGTTATTGCCGGATATAGCGTATCCAAGAGCGTGAGTGGCGGGTTCTATGCCTATCCTGCCACTGCTGTCGGCAATTATCTCTTCGGAACGGGGACGATGACATCGGGTGAAAGTCCGACCTTCACCTATCAGCCGGTGACGGGGCAGCAATACGCCGAGAATATCGTGCGGCCGATTTCTCCCACTGTTATCATGCCCCTGAGTCTCGGTGGTCTTCCCATTGACACCCTCTTGCGCCTGACAGCGCAGTCGATCGATGGACTGTCCAACGTTCGGGGTTTGGGAGCAGGGCCATTTGGTGGAGGTTCTGTCCGCTTCTATCTTTTGCTGCATGATCTGCGTCAGCTTCAGATCGCAGGCGCGATGACTATCCGCATCACAACCGATGCGCCGCCTCCGACAGATGACAACAATACCAAGAAGAGTTCTTCCAAGCCGGAAAACGGCAACGGCCAAGAGCATTCCTATCTGGTGCTGTCTTCGACATCCGATAGCAGCCTCCTTTCGACGCAGGCGGAAGTGCGTCGCCTCCTGCATCTGGATGCCCAGGCTGAAGAGGCGGAAATTGTTTACGGCCCCTATCCCAAGCATCCTGGGCAGATTGCCATCCTGACGCGCTCGATGCTCGCGATGCTCACGCAGCTTGCTTATGAGGTTGAGGTTCCGGAAGAGGACATCAAGGTCGGCCGGACACCGCCAACGATCGGGCAGGTGGGTATTGAGAACCGGCCGGAAGTTGTCATCCATTCAGGACATAAGGTTCCCGACCGCCGATATGCGGCTGTTGAATATAATGATATGTGGTTCTGGATTGATGAGAAAGACTTCCAGAGCAAGCTCGCCTTTACAATGGTTCAGGTTCTCAGTGCTCTCGCTGCAACCAACCATACAGGTGGCGCAGTGGTCACGATTCCAGCTGGATAATGCTGATATTTGCTGAAATGATCATTTCTCAAATAGTTCTAAGCACATTTTTGTTACCGCAAACACGCCTTTGTTAAAGGATATTCAGAATAACTCTAATGGACCTCGCTGGATAATCGACATACCGTCCCGGGTATTCAGTCTGGGAGGCATCCGGTTATGCCGAATATTAACGGCACGAAGACTCTGACGGAGTGGCTGACGCTGCTTCTGGGGGTCGTTATTCTTCTTGTGGGCCTGATCTTTGTCATCATGGGGGCTGACCTCGCGATGCTGGGTGGCTCTGTTTACTACGTCATTTGTGGGATCGTGCTGGTTGCCAGCGGGGTGTTCATGGTGATGGGTCGCACGCTCGGCGCATTCCTGTACCTCGGCGCCCTGGCCTACACATGGGTCTGGTCCCTGTGGGAAGTCGGGGTTAGCCCGATTGACCTTCTGCCGCGCGCTTTCGGCCCGACCATTCTCGGCATTCTTGTGGTCCTGACCATTCCGGTCCTTCGCCGCCTGGAATCCCGCCGTACACTCAGAGGAGCCGTCTGATGCGTCGGTCTAACCTTCTCGCAACAGCCGCAGGCCTTGCACTCGCCTGTTCACCTCTCGCCGCCCACGCTCAGTTCGCTCCCGCAGGCTCGGGTGGTTCCCCGACCGCCGCAGTTCCTGGTCCAGGCAATGCGAATGAGCCTACTGAGAGCGGTCCTAAAGAGCAGAGCTATTTTGCCGGACCCTCTCCGTATGCCCCGCAGGCTCCGGGCGTAAACGCCGCGAACCTGCCGGATATCGAGTCAATTGATCCGTCAGAAGTGCCTGCCATGGCACCCCAGCAGAGCGCAAACCCTGCTCCTGGAGACTGGGTTGCTTATGGTCGTGATGATCATCAGACGCGTTATTCGCCGCTGTCTGAAATCACGCCTGAGAACGCTGGCAACCTGAAGGTCGCGTTCACCTATCATACGGGCAGCTATCCACGTCCGGGTCAGACCAACAAATGGGCGGCTGAAACCACACCCATCAAGGTGGGTGACGGCCTCTATATGTGTTCGGCCATGAACGACATCATGAAGCTGGACCCGGTGACGGGGAAGCAGATCTGGCGTCGGAATGTGGATGTGAAGTACCACTCCATTCCCTACACGGCAGCCTGCAAGGGCGTGACGTATTTCACGTCGTCCGTCGTGCCTGAAGGGCAGCCCTGTCACAATCGGCTTATCGAAGGCACGCTCGATATGCGCCTGATTGCTGTTGATGCGGCAACAGGTGAGTTCTGTCCTAGCTTTGGTCACAATGGTCAGGTCAATCTGATGCAAGGCCTTGGAGAGTCCGTTCCCGGTTTCGTCTCCATGACCGCTCCTCCGCCAATCATTAACGGTGTTGCGGTCGTGAACCACGAAGTGCTGGACGGTCAGCGTCGCTGGGCACCGTCTGGCGTGATCCGTGGCTACGATGCTGAAACTGGCAAATTCGTCTGGGCCTGGGACGTCAATAACCCGACCGATCACAGCCAGCCTACCGGCAATCGTCATTACAGCCGTGGAACACCAAACTCCTGGGCCACCCTGACCGGTGATAACGAGGAGGGCCTTGTTTACGTACCGACAGGAAACTCTGCAGCTGACTATTATAGCGCCCTGCGAAGCGACGCTGAAAACAAGGTGTCGTCCGCTGTTGTGGCTATTGACGTCAAGACAGGGTCTCCGCGTTGGGTTTTCCAGACGGCCCACAAGGACGTCTGGGATTATGACATCGGTTCCCAGGCAACTTTGATGGATATGCCGGGCCCGGATGGCCAGACGGTTCCTGCTCTCATCATGCCGACCAAGCGTGGTCAGACCTTCGTGCTAGACCGCCGTACAGGCAAGCCAGTTCTGCCGGTCGAAGAACGTCCTGCTCCGTCACCTGGCGTTGTTCCAGGCGACCCGCGTTCTCCGACGCAGCCCTGGTCTGTCGGGATGCCTGCTCTGCGCGTGCCTGATCTGAAAGAGACGGATATGTGGGGCATGTCTCCCATTGATCAGCTCTTCTGCCGGATAAAGTTCCGTCGTGCGAACTACGTTGGTGAATTCACGCCGCCGAGCGTTGATAAGCCATGGATTGAATACCCAGGCTACAATGGTGGCAGTGACTGGGGTTCCATGTCCTATGACGAGAAGAGCGGAATCCTGATCGCGAACTGGAACATCACCCCGATGTACGACCAGCTCGTCACCCGCAAGAAGGCCGACAAGCTTGGTCTGATGCCGATCGACGATCCTAACTTCAAGCCAGGTGGCGGTGGCGCCGAAGGTAATGGTGCCATGGACGGGACGCCATACGGCATCGTCGTGACGCCGTTCTGGGATCAGTACACGGGCATGATGTGCAACCGCCCGCCTTACGGCATGATCACGGCCATCGACATGAAGCACGGTCAGAAGGTGCTCTGGCAGCATCCGCTGGGAACGGCTCGTGCTAATGGTCCATGGGGTCTGCCGACAGGCCTTCCCTGGGAGATCGGAACACCGAACAACGGCGGTTCCGTCGTGACAGGTGGCGGTCTGGTGTTCATCGCCGCGGCTACGGATAACCAGATCCGTGCCATTGACGAACACACCGGCAAGGTCGTGTGGAGCGCAGTGCTCCCGGGTGGCGGTCAGGCCAACCCGATGACCTATGAAGCCAATGGCCATCAGTACGTTGCCATCATGGCAGGTGGTCATCACTTCATGATGACGCCAGTCAGCGATCAGCTCGTGGTTTACGCTTTGCCTGACGCCGTTAAGTAAAGCCGACGACTGTGGCGGATGTGCTGTGCACATTCGCTACACTCCATCGTCAAGGGGGGACTTCTGTGCTAGCAGGGCATGGACGTCTCCCTTTTTCGTTTCTGCCTGTTTTTCATTCTGAAAGCCTCAGGCGCAGACCGATCAGGAAGGCTTCTCGTTCGGATCAAATTTTCAGAATGGCCCGCCGAAACGCTCATGACTGACCGTTCTCCCGTGATCCTCCAGGTCCTTCCTGCACTCAGTACTGGGGGGCTTGAGCGCGGTGCCATCGAAATCGCCGCTGCCATCACTCAGGCAGGCGGGAAAGCCATTGTCGCTTCAAAGCCGGGCCCATTGCTGATCCAGCTGAGGCATGCCGGCGCAGTTCATGTGCCGCTCAACCTGAAATCCAAGTCACCTGTTGCTGTACTGCGCCGGGCCCGTGATCTTCAGAAACTGATCCGCCAGCAGGGGGTGGATCTGGTGCATGCCCGCTCCCGTATTCCTGCATGGGCGGCCTGGCTGGCCTGTCGTCGTGAAGGGATCCCGCTCGTCACGACATGGCATGGTGTTCATGGTGCGGGCTGGTGGGGCAAGAAGCTTTACAATTCTGTTTTGGCCCGTGGCACGCGCGTGATTGCCATTTCGAATTTCATCGCTGGCCGTTTGTCCGGGCAATATGGTGTTCAGTCAGATCGTCTGCGGACCATTCCCCGTGGGGCCGACCCCTCTCTTTTTGACCCGGAAAAGGTCTCCGGCGAGCGCATCCAGCAGCTTGCCGAAGCTTGGTCAGTGCCTCACGGCGCCCGCGTGATCCTGATGCCTGCACGTCTAACGGCGTGGAAAGGGCAGAGAGTCCTGATCGAAGCGCTGAAGTTTCTCAAACAGGTCTCTGTTGCTCCCTGGATCTGTGTTCTGGTTGGCCCGGAAACGGATCATAAATTCGCGCTTTCTCTTGGGCAAAGAATTCAGGAGCTGGGTCTGGAAGACAGGGTTCGCTTCGCAGGGACATGCCAGGACATGCCAGCGGCCTGCGCTTTGGCGGCCGTTGTCGTCGCACCGTCTCTGCGGCCTGAACCCTTCGGGCGAACGCTTGTAGAGGCGCAGATGATGGGCAAACCCGTTATCGGAACGGCACAGGGCGCCATGATGGAGACGGTACTGCCCGGACAGACCGGTCTCGTTATCCCTCCCGATAACCCTCAGGCATTGGCCGAAGCACTTGTCGGCATTTTGTCGGCCGATGATGAAACGCTTGCCTATCTGGCAGAAAATGCCCGTGAGCATGTCTTGCGAAATTATACGATCCGGCAGATGCAGTCGGCGACACTCGGTGTATATGACGAGCTGCTTGGAACGCATCTTCGAGCATCTTTCGACGGACAGACTGATGACAACTGACAAGACGGAAAACGGCAAAGCTACGGCCCACCTGACTGATAAGGCGCAGGCTGCCAAAGAGGCACGCGCAGCTCGCGAAGCCAAGGCGCTCCGGGCCAATCTTCTGCGTCGCAAACAGCAGCAGCGCATCAGGCCCACAGCGCCCACACCGTCTTCCGAAAGCTAAGGCGTCATGAAAATTCGTCTGCCAACGCCATCGCCACAGGAATTGGCGTTGGCGGGCGTTACGGCGCTCTGGGGAGGCACTTTTCTGATCCTGCATCTGGCCATGCAGCATTGCGGACCGATGTTTTTTGTCGGTGTGCGATTTCTGATGGCCGCAGCCATGGTGGCGTGTCTGGCAGGTCGTCACATGACGGGTCTGACACGGAAAGAAGTGCGATCCGGTATTCTGATCGGGATTGCCCTTTCAATCGGGTATGTTCTGCAAAGTGCAGGGTTGCGTGAGGTGACCAGCAGCCGTTCTGCATTCATCACGGCTCTCTATGTGCCGTTGGTGCCATTATTTCAGTGGGCCATCCTGCGTAAGTCCCCGCACATCATGAGCTGGGTCGGAATCGGCCTGGCGTTTGCCGGATTGATTGCGCTGGCAGGGCCGGCAGCCCTGACCCTGACCTTTAGTCATGGTGATTTGCTGACGGTGCTCTCAGCATGCGCCATCGCTGCCGAAATTGTTTTGATCAGCCTGTTTGCCCAAGGCGTGGACAGTCGTAGAATCACAGTCTGTCAGCTTGTTGGAGGCGGCCTTTTTGCACTTTTGCTCATGCCGGTCGCCGGGGAGCATGTGCCAACGTTTTCATGGATCTGGGTTGTCTGTGCTGCAGCTCTCGGAAGCCTGAGTGCTCTGGTACAACTCGTGATGAACTGGGCTCAGAAGTCCGTCCCACCTTCAAAAGCTGCTGTGATTTATGCAGGAGAGCCTGTCTGGGGTGGGCTGGTCGGTTGGCTGGCGGGCGATCAGCTGCAGGCCACCACGCTTCTTGGGGCTGCTTTGATTGTCTGTGGTGTTCTTGCCAGTGAGATGAGACCGCGCTGGCTTGTCAAAAGGCAACAGCACCTCACGGAAAATGGCTAAACCGACACATTGCGTGATCGGGCGGCTGTCGGTAGAGCAGATCGATCCCCCCGTGTAGGAGTTAATGCGTCCATGCCAATCATGCCTGATACCTGGATCCGCCAGATGGCCAAAGAACACGGCATGATTGAACCGTTTGTGGAAAACCAGAAGCGGGAAGGCGTTATTTCCTATGGTCTGTCGTCATACGGCTATGACGCGCGTGTCGCGGAAGACTTCAAAATCTTTACCGATGTGGACAGTGCCGTCGTCGATCCAAAGAACTTCGCCGCGAACAGCTTCGTGACACGGACGGGTGACATCACGATTCCCCCAAACAGCTTCGCACTGGCGCACACGATCGAATATTTCCGTATTCCGCGGGACACATTGGTCGTCTGCCTTGGCAAGTCCACCTATGCGCGCTGCGGTATCATCGTGAATGTGACGCCGCTTGAGCCGGAGTGGGAAGGGCAGGTCACCATCGAAATCAGTAACACGACGCCGCTGCCTGCGCGCATCTATGCGAACGAAGGCATCTGCCAGTTTCTGTTCTTCCAGGGCGCCAGCCCTTGCGAAGTCAGCTACGCGGATCGTGCCGGTAAATACATGCGCCAGTCCGGCGTAACCACGCCTCGGCTGTAAGGAGCGCATCACTCATGGACCGTTTCATTATTCGTGGTGGCCATCGCCTGACGGGCGAAATCGAGATCGGGGGCGCAAAGAACTCCGGCCTCAAGCTCATGGTCGCAGGCCTGCTGACCTCTGATCGTCTGGTACTGTCCAACGTTCCGCAGATTGCCGACATCAAGACGATGCGCGATCTTCTCAAGGGGCTGGGCATCGCCGTCGAGGCTGTGGGTGAGCGCACCCTCTCTATCGGAGGCGAAATCGGATCGGTGGAAGCCCCGTACGACATCGTTTCCAAGATGCGTGCTTCCATTCTTGTTCTTGGCCCGCTTCTGGCGCGTGCCCGTGAAGCCAAGGTTTCGCTGCCGGGTGGCTGCGCTATTGGCACGCGCCCTGTGGACATGCACCTCAAAGGTCTTGAAGCTCTGGGTGCTGAAATTCGTCTTGAGAACGGATACATCAATGCCCGTGCGCCCGAAGGCCTGAAGGGCGACCGGATTATCCTGCCGTTCGCCAGTGTTGGTGCGACGGAAAATCTGCTGATGGCGTCCACGCTCGCCAAAGGCCGTACCGAAATCGTCAACGCAGCGCGTGAGCCCGAAATCAGCGATCTGGTGCACTGTCTCAACGCGATGGGCGCACAGATTACGGGCGAAGGTTCCGGTACACTGATCATTGAAGGCGTAGAGCGCCTGCATGGTGCCAACTATGCGGTCATGCCAGATCGTATCGAGTGCGGCACCTATGCTTGCGCTGCGGGCATCACGGGCGGTGACCTTCTGCTCGTCGGTGGTCGTGCCGATGATCTGGGGGCTGTAATCCGAACCCTGCAGGAAACCGGTGTTGAAGTTGAGGAAGATCCGCGTGGTCTGCGTGTCCGTCGCACGGGCAAGCTGACAGGCGTGGACATCATGACGGAGCCATATCCGGGTTTCCCGACGGACATGCAGGCCCAGTTCATGGCGATGCTCTCTGTTGCGGATGGTGCATCCATGATTACCGAGACGATTTTCGAAAATCGTTTCATGCATGTTCCTGAGCTGAACCGGATGGGTGCGCGCATCAATCCGCATGGTCGCTCGGCAATTATCCGTGGCGTTCCGAAGCTGTCCGGTGCCCCGGTCATGGCAACTGATCTTCGGGCGTCTTTCTCGCTCATCCTGGCTGGACTTGCTGCTGAAGGCGAGACGCAGCTCAGCCGGATTTACCATCTGGATCGTGGGTATGAGGGCGTAGATCGCAAGCTCGCAGCATGTGGTGCTGATATCGAACGCGTTTCAGACTGAAGACTGTTCAGGCTTCTTTTGAGACAAGCGGTGAGCCATTTCGGCTCACCGCTTTTTTTATGTCTCGTGCATCTGAAGCCATCCGTTATGAAACGCTTCCTCTCTGTCGGGCGTAATAAGTCAAACCCGAAAAGTCTTCCTTAGGCATTTGATAAATCCCCAAGGGATTGAATGCGGCAGAGTCAGGAGAAGCAGAGAATGACGATTCCGACAGTCACGCTCAATGACGGCACAACCATTCCGGCGATTACGTTCGGAACCTATAAGCTCAATGGCGCTGCGGGCGTTGAAGCCATGAACAGTGCCCTCAACGTGGGCTATGACGCTCTGGACAGTGCGTTCAATTATGAGAATGAAGGGGCAGTTGGGCGCGCCGTGCGTGAGAGCGGCCGCCCCCGGGAAGAACTGCGCGTCGCCTCAAAGCTACCAGGCCGCCATCATGACTATGATGCTGCGCTGATAACGATCGAGGAGTCCCTCTATCGCACACAGCTTGATTACTTTGACCTGTATTACATTCACTGGCCTAACCCGAAGCAGGGTAAGTACGTTGAAGCCTGGAAAGCCCTGATTGAGGCAAAGAAGCGCGGCTATATCCGATCAATTGCTGTATGCAATTTTCTGCCAGAACATCTTGAGCGGCTGAAAGCTGAAACAGGCGTCCTTCCGTCGATCAACCAGATTGAACTGCATCCCTATTTCCCGCAGGACGAGATGCGGAAGTGGAATGATGATCACGGGATCATTACGCAGGCCTGGAGCCCCTTGGGGCGCGCAAGTGACCTTCTGACAAATCCGCTGTTGAAAACAATTGCTGAGCGGTTAGGCAAGGAAGTCGGGCAGGTTATTCTCCGCTGGCATCATCAGCTTGGTTCTGTGCCCATTCCCAAGTCTGCCACGCCTGAGCGGCAGATTAAGAACAGGTCCATTTTCGACTTTGCCCTGACAGAAGACGATATGACGAAAATTGCCTCTCTGGCGCGTGCGGATGGGCGTCTCGCCGATCAGGATCCCGCCACTTACGAGGAATTTTGACGTTTGAAGGGCTTCCTGCAGCGCAAGCCCCCTTTGATTACCCTCGCGTCAAAGCGCGCTGAAATAGAGCATTCGTCCAGTTCATGGCCTGCAGGAAGAGAGCAGCATCGAAGCGTGGTGCTCCATCACGCAGGAATGCATGTTGGGCGTTAACTTCATGCCACTCCAGCGTGACGCCCGCGTCCTCAAGTCTATCCCGGATTATGCGCCGTCCCGCATAGGGAACATGCGGGTCTGACTGGCCCCAAACCATCATCAGTTCACCAGTGATGTCTGTGGCCCGAATAAGCGAGTCATCAGACTTGCCTTCACCAAGCGTCGCTGAATGCAGGTCGGTGGCATAGAAACACGCTGTTGCTTTGACTGCAGGATGAAGAGCCGCCCGATAGGCGAGATGCCCCCCTAGGCACACACCAAAAGCACCAATGGCGCCTGTGCAGAAGCTGCTGTCTTGCAGCCATTCGACAAGGGCCGCCGTGTCAGAGTCAAAGGCTGAGACAGGTTTGGCGTATTTCAGATCATTCCCGCGATCTGTTCCATCCTTGTCATAGGTAAGGACAGTCCCGGCAGGTTCGTACTCATGATACACTTCGGGGATTGCGACGAGATATCCCTGTCCCGCAATCATGGCGCCCAATCGTTCGATAGGTGCCGTGACCTGATAGATTTCCGAAAACAGCATGACAGCTGGGAAACGGCCATCCTGAACCGGTCGAAAAATATGGACACGCATTGAGCCAGTCGGCGTTTGAAGATCGATTTTTTCGTCAGTTCTGATGATCATGAGACGATCCACCCTGCGAGAGTTTGCAAGTAACGCATCTGGCTCTGTTTGTAGGCGGCCCACTGGCGTGCCGCAACGTCGTCTGAAAAAAGGGCTTTGTGCCGGTTGTTAATCTCAACCGGCACAGGACACCCTGATTAGCCCTTTGGCGTGATGACGTCCGCAAGTGTCGCAGCGGTTCCACGGTCCTGCAGGCTCTGCCGCATGTCAGTGAAAAGCTGGACGAAAGCAGGGTTGTCAGTGAGGCCCCAGCCTGCAAAGACGCCCATATCCAGAGCGCGCGCCGGATCGGTGTCCGTCACCAGTGCACGATCTTCCTTGCTGAGACGTGGCTCTGTGACAGGGAAGTCTGCGTTTGTGTCGTCCCGGCCGTTCATGTAGGCGCAGTAGCAGGCCAGCAGGAACGCGATCCGGCGCATGTCACCGTTGTCTTTCACCACAATCTCGGCTGTCGGGCGAATAAAGACCGGCAGTTTGGATGTGCTGTCCGACGCAATGCGCAGAAGCTGATCACTGACAGCCTTGTTGCGGAAACGCTGGAGCAGGAGGGCCCCATATTCCGGAAGGCTGATGCCCGGAGGAGCGGTCAGGTGTGGTTCTGAGTCGAAACCCAGAAACTGCTGAAGCAGGCGGAAAAGGTTCTCGTCTTCCATGGCTTCGCTGACGAAGCGGTAACCCATCAGGACGGCGGGGAGGGCCAGCATGGAGTGGGACGCGTTGAGCATGCGCAGCTTGACCTGTTCGTATGGCTCAACATTGTTCGTGAACAGCACACCGGCCTGCTCCCAAGCCGGGCGCCCTTCGGGGAAATTGTCTTCCACAACCCACTGGATGAAGTCTTCGCAGAACAGCGGCGCGCGGTCTTCAATGCCGCTCTCACTATTGAGGCGAGCAATGTCTGCCGGTCCAACCGCTGGGGTAATACGATCAACCATGCAGGCCGGGAACGAGACGTTCCGGGAAATCCAGTCTGCCAGTTCGTCGTCTCGCAGGCGTGCGAAGGACAGGACAGCGTGGCGCGCAACCTCTCCGTTCGACGGAACATTGTCGCAGGAGAGGATTGTAAAGGCATTCACACCGGCTTCACGGCGCAGACGAAGGGCCTCGGTGAGGATACCAAAGGCTGTTTCCGGCACTTCACGCTTGAGGTCCGCAACGATGGTCGGATGGTCAGCCATGAAGTGGCCTGCCTCATCCATGTAATATCCACCTTCCGTGATCGTCATGGTGACGATGCGGATTGCTGGATCGGTCAGACGCTTTAGGGCTGCCAGACGGTCTGCGGGAGCGTGGATGTATTCCACCAGGGATTTTACAACCCGTACGACGTCCGGACGGCCCGATGGGCATTCCCGCAATGTGTAAAGACCGCCCTGAGACTGAAGGGCTTCAGCCTTCTGCACTTCAGACGGCACATCCATCAGCCCAAGGCCAACAATGCCCCAGCTTTCCTGGCCCGGCAGAGCCAGTGTGCGGTCTGTGTACACGGCCTGATGGGCGCGGTGAAAGTTTCCGACACTGAGATGGGCAATCCCCGCAGTCACCTTCTGGCGATCATAAGGGGAGGTGAGGATGGTCTCTGGAAGGTGGGCCAGAGTTTCCGGGGTCAGTTTCATGATGGTTCTTCCGAACGAAAGGCCCGACCCTTTTAAGAAGAAGACGTGATGAGGAAACTGTTTTTATTAAATATAAATTTTTTCTAATATTTCTCGCACCAACGAGAGGATTCATTAGAGAAATGAAAATATTCATAACCCGAAAGCAGATGCTTCCGGCATGGGAATAAAGTCAGGCAGCGCTTCTATACACTCCAGCCATTGTTGAACGGCAGAATAAGGCACTAGAGAGACCTCGCCCTCAGGTACGCGTTTGATGTAAGCGTAACAGGACAGATAGGCGAGTGTGGGCATGTCACCTGCGAGAAATGGCCGCTGTTTCAGTTCATCATTCATGAAGGGAAGCAGCTTCGCAGCCTTTACCTGAGCCGAGGCAATATCATCCGGGCGCTTCCAGAGCGTTGCCGCACGTGCCATAGCCGGTCCATATCGCAACTCGCCAGCAGCAATGGAAAACCATTTCTGAACTCGAGCCGTGCCGAGTGCATCTTCTGGCAGCCATGAACTGTCGGATGCATAGGTTTTCGCGAGATAGACCAGAATGGCATTGCTGTCTGTCAGGATAATATCGCCGTCTTCCAGAATCGGAATTTGGCCCAGCGGATTAAGCTTCAGCACTTCAGACGACTGCATTGACGCTTCTACGAAGCTGTAATCCAGCTTCAGGATCGACAGGAACAGCCGGACGCGATGCACATGGCCGGACAGAGGAATTCCATAAACTAGCCATGATCTGGTCCGGTAATGGTGAAAAGGACAGAGTGGCCATCGTGACGGAGACACGCAACGGCTTTATGGTCCTGTTTCATCTCATTTTAACTCAGGATCATCCGACATGAGTGCGCCTATCCATCGTCTGACCATAGAAGATCTGGTGGAAACCGTTGAATCGGTTGTCGCGTCTGAAACGGATCAGATTGCGAACATGGCCAATATCGCGGCCCTGCTGTTCGAGGCCTTGCCAGATATTAACTGGGCCGGATTCTATCTTTTCAAGGATGATCAGCTGGTTCTTGGGCCGTTTCAGGGGCGTCTGGCCTGCACGCGCATTCCGCTTGGGAAAGGCGTCTGTGGAACTGTTGCCCAGCAGAAAATCACGCTCGTCGTCCCGGATGTGCATGCGTTTCCAGGGCATATTGCCTGTGATGCTGCCTCGGCTTCCGAAATCGTGGTCCCTATCCTCCATGATGGAAACCTGATCGGAGTTCTGGATATTGATAGCCCTGTGAAGAACCGCTTCGATGCGGAAGATCAGGCCATGATCGAGAAGATTGTCAGCGCCTTTGAAAAGACGCTGACAGCCTGATTTTCAGGCGGGAACGTTTTCGCGCAGATGGTTCATCAGCGCGGGAACGTCTTCCACAACGGTGAACAGCTTAAGCGTGTTGGGGGAGGCAAAGCCCTGCTCAACGGCATCGGTTAGGGTGCGGACAAGGGATTTTGCCCAGCCACCAATATTGACGATGTAAATCGGGTCCTGGTGCAGACCGAGTTGCTTCCAGGTCAGAATTTCCATCAGTTCATCAAACGTGCCGAATCCACCTGGGATGATGGCATACGCATCTGAAAGCTCGAACATGCGGGCTTTGCGGCTATGCATGTTGGGTGTCACTTCAAGCTCTGTCACGCCTTTATGCATGACTTCGCGATCATGCAGGAACCCGGGAATAACGCCTATGACCTGCCCCCCTGCAGTCAGGGCTGCATCCGCGACGGTTCCCATCAGACCCACATGACCCCCGCCGTAAACAAGCGTAATTCCGTTCTGGGCCAGAGCCGTTCCAAGTTCGGATGCACCTTCTGCATACACAGGGGAGTTGCCGAAGCGGGAGCCGCAGAAAACAGCGCAGGAACGAATGGTCATGGGAAGCAGGTCCTGTAAGGAAGCGGGCAGAACGCTTAGACGGCAGGCTTCCGCCCAAGCGAACGGCTGATGAGCACACCGACCAGACAGCACACCGCAGTCGTGCCGAACATGGTCTTGTAGCCAGCAAACTCGATGACCTGCCCGAGCACAAGACCCGAACATGCAATCGCCAGATCAATGAAGATCGAATAGGCGCCCAAAGCGGCCCCACGGTTCTGTGGGCCAGCACTGTTGACGGCCAGCACACCAAGGGCAGGGAACAGCAGGGAGAAACCTGCGCCAGTCAGCGCCGCACCGATCAGAGCGGCCCCTTGTGAGGGGAAAATTGCCAGACAGGCCAGCCCGACAGCTTCGATCAGCAGAGAAACAATTGCCACGAAGACGCCGCCACGCCGGGCAATCTGTGAGGCGAAAAAGAACCGGATAACAACGAATACGATACCGAAGACGGACAGGGCTGTTGCAGCGCCTTCCCAGTGTAGAACGGCATAATACAAAGCAAGAAAGGACGAGATGGCACCGAATCCGATGGAGCCAGCCGCCAGCGCCATGCCATGCGGCAGAACCAGACGAAGCGCGCGCGTGAATGGAACGGGCTTTTCCGTGGAGGGAAGAGGCTTGATGCCCTTGTAAAAGCCGATCAGGGCAAGACCAAAGAGCGGAAGAATAACGGATAGGATACCGACCGAGACAATGCCGCCATAAGGATGAGGAAGCTGTGAGAGCTTGGCGCCAATCGGTGCACCAAGAGCAATGCCTCCATAAGAACAGATACCGTTCCACGAAATGGCAATAGCTGTGTTTTCAGCTCCGGCCCGGCGAATATTCCAGACAATAACGCCCGTGGCGGCCCAGCTTTCTGCCCATCCTAGAAACAGACGACTTAAGAGCAAAATTCCAAGGGAAACGGCTGGTGTTTCGCCTGACCAACCCGCACCGATCATCAGCAGGCCTGATATGAGGCATGTCACCAATCCGCCTAAAACAACCGGTTTGGGGCCTATGCTATCTACCAGCCGACCAGCAGAAGGGCGCGCTGCAAATGTCGCAAGATATTGCAGGGAGAAGGCCAGACCAGCGATCGTCGTGCTGTAGCCCAGCGTATGGTGTACAAAGATCGTCAGGACGGCATTGGGAAGCCCGATAACGATGTAAACCAGAAGATTGAACAGAACGACGGTAAGAACCCGCTTCGTCGGTGAACTCACCGGCGTTTCTTCCGCAGTCATGCCTTCAATCTCCTGTTTCTCTAAGTAACTAACTGGTTACGTCCTGTCTGGCATAGGACAGTTTGAACGATCAGTCACGGTCAATGGACCCCTCAGGTCCAAAAAACAACAGTATGTGATCTCTCGGGAATGAACATCCCGAGAGAAGGTGGCCTTAAAGCATGTTCTGCAGGCGGCTTGAAACCGCTGAGCATACTTTCTGGCGCAACGGCTCTGCCAGGGAGGACAGGGAGTATTGCTGGGACGTGTTTGTCTGGTTGCTGACGGCCTGAAGAATGCCCTGCTGGCCAGCACTGTATGCCGGGCTATTGGTCACGCCTGCTGCCTGTGTGGCAGTGGAGAGAAGACCCGTAGCATTCGTCCCCGTAGCCAGGTTGTTCGTCACGCAATAGTTCAGCACGCCGGCCAGATTGCTGGTGGAGGTGGAGGAGAGATTGGGCAGCCCAAGGGCGCCCGTCAGGCCTCCGGTTAACTGTGAAGCTGTGCTCTGGGCTGCGGCAGTTGCAGCGGAGGTTGCCGCTGCCTGCGTTTCCGGATTCTGGGCAGCCGACATCCCGGATGTGCAGCCTCCAAGAGAGAGGGCTGCAATGGCAGCAATTGCGCCAGTCGAGAGCAGGGCTGGCAGGCGGAACGGAACCATAAAATTTCAACTCCTGTAAGGACAACCATGAGGCGTGATCTGCCTCTACGCGTCCTAACAACGCTCAAAAGAGAGAAAGTGAGCGAAAAACCTGTCGATTTTCGGGGAGCGCCGTTTCTGGCTGATCGAAAGCAAGCTGCATCTGTGAACTCTCGTCCGGTATCTCCAGCGATGGCGCCGCGAGAGCCGATAACGTGAGGCCGAGAAGACGCACGCCGGGCACTAAAGGAAAAAGCGGCGTCAGGAGAGACTGCCCAACTTCGGCTAGAAGGGCCTCGGACCCAACAGAGACAGGCAGACTGCGGGCACGGGTAATTTGACGAAAATCTGAGTATTTGACCTTGAGCGTTATGGTTCGGCCTGTGATCTGTTTGCGCTGGGCCTGTAGCCAGAGTTTGGTGGCAATCATTCCAAGAGCATTGCGTGCAGCGGCTTCATCTCGCAGGTCTGTCAGATAGGTCTGTTCCGTTCCCAAAGACTTGCGCTCGCGATTAACCAGGACGGGGCGGTCATCAATCCCGCGGGAAATGCCATGATAAAAGGAAGCGGCCTTTCCAAAGTGGCGTGTGAGCGTGAGCAGATCCATTGTCCGTAGGTCCGCGCCGGTTTTAATGCCCAGAGCATTCATTTTTCGAGCGGTCGCCGGGCCAATTCCATGGAACTGGTCTACGGACAAATTCAGCACAAAATCCGGTCCCATTCGCGGCGTGATGACAAAAAGCCCATCAGGTTTGCGGTAATCGGACGCCAGTTTGGCCAGAAACCGGTTGTAAGAAACTCCAGCGGAAGCTGTAAGGCCGGTTTCTTTGCGGATGTCTGCACGAATGCGTTCCGCAACCAACGTGGCCGAACCATAGGCGCCCAGATAATCCGTGAGATCCAGATAGGCCTCATCAAGGGAAAGAGGCTGGATGAGGGGCGTATATCGGGCAAAGATCTCGTGGATCTGCATGGAAACAGCGCGATAGACGTCAAACCTGGCCGGTACGAATACAAGGTCCGGACAGAGGCGCTTGGCTTTCAGGGACGGCATTGCAGAGCGCACACCAAAAGGACGCGCTTCATAACTGGCAGCGGCAACAACGCCACGGGCCTCGCCCCGTCCAACCGCGAGGGGACGGCCACGTAAGGACGGGTTATCTCGCTGTTCGACAGACGCATAAAAAGCGTCCATGTCGATATGCACGATCCGGCGGGACTCCATGTGTACAGTGTCGCCGATCAACAAGAACGAAACAAGATCGGATTAGTCCATGAGCATCGAAGACGCCCGTCGCGCCGCTGGTTTCCAGACAGTCTCAACCCGTTTGGCTTACAGCAATCCGTGGACGGCCTTGCGAGAGGACATCATCATTCACCCCAACGGCAAGAAGGGCCTTTATGGCATTGTCGAGCGTGGAGAGTTTGTGGTGATCCTGCCCATGCATGCTGATGGCCGCGTGACCCTGATCCAGCAGTTTCGGTACCCGGTTGGGGAGCGCCTGCTCGAACTGCCAATGGGAATGTGGGAGACGAAGGAGAACGTCGATCCTGTCGAGCTTGCTCTTGGTGAACTCCGCGAGGAAACGGGCCTGCGCGCGGGCGAGATGATTCATGTGGGAACGATGTATCAGGGGGCCGGATACTCGAACCAGAAAGGCCACGTCTTTCTGGCGCGTAACCTCACGCGTGGGGAAACCGAGCTGGAAGACACCGAGCAGGACATCACGACGCAGGACATGACGCTGGGCGAATTTGAAAACCTGATCGCCCGTGGCGAACTTAAATGCATGGTGTCTCTGGCTGCCTTTGCGCTGATTCGCGCAAAGGGCCTGATCTGACGTCCGTTCAGATTACGGTATCAAGAAACACAACTTTCGAGCCACCGTCTTCAACCAGTGTTTCGATTGCCTGGTTGAAGACGCGGCCGTGGTCTGTGCCCATGTGAGCCTTGAAGGCGTCTTCGTCGCGGTAAGTTTCTTCGACATGAAAGAAGTCAGGATCAGTCGCCAGTGTGTGAACGACAAACCGTTCACAGCCGGGTTCGGCCCGAACGTCGGCTGCCAGACCTAAGAGAAGGTCGCGAACTTTTTCACGGCAGCCAGGAAGGGCTTTCATCGTGGCATAAAGGGATTTCGGCATAGGTCTTGATCCGCTTGAAAAGACTGAGATGCGTCTGAGCGCCGATCATCAATGGGCCGCTTGGGGGCTTCCTTCAAGGGGAGAACCGTTCAACCTTTCCCGATGAGTTCCTGACATCGCATGAATGACAGTTTTTCGCGAAAGATGAACAGAACATAGTAGTCCAGCTCACGGCTGCGGGTCTTTGTCGTGCGGGTATAAAATGGATAAATATCCAGCGGTCCCTGCAACCCTGCAGGGCGCGGCTCTGACTTTAAAATACAGTCCACCCGGAACAGCGGCATATAAACCGCATCTTCCCCAGGATTGCGCCGGACGTGCCACAGATTGCGCCGGAATTTCTTGAGCCGGTCAGGAAGCGCAAAGATCATTGATTTTTCAATGAAGCCAGCTGGAAAGACTTCAGGCCGATAGTACTGCATGTCTTCGGGCATATTGCAGAAGTAAGGGTGGTCCTGAACAATCATGACCACCCTTTACTCCATACATTCGCTCAGACGAAGAGGCGTGATCTTCAGTCGGCGGACGGCTTGTCTTCTGGTGTTTCACCGCTGATGTCGGCTGCAGCCTGCCGCAGGATCTGCACTACCCGGCGCAGTTCCTCTGCATTTGCTCCGCGACGGGATTTCAGTGCCAGCTTCAGAGCAAGACGTGCTTCATGCAGGTCCTGACCCAGGCTTGGATCAAGATCATTCACTCCACTGAAGGCATCCCGAACTTCCGACATCCGGGCACCAATCCGGGCGAGGACCTCGAGAATACGATTCGCCGTCTCCCGGTTCGCTTCGTAATGGGTGCGCCCCTCATCCGTGAGGCTGTAAAGCTTACGGTTGCCTTCCTGCGTGACAGCGGTGAGGCCAGCCTCTTCAAGATAGGTGAGGGAAGGGTAAATGACGCCAGGACTTGGCTTGTAGAAGCCACCGGAGTGCTCTTCGAGGCGGCGGATCAGCTCGTAGCCATGCGCAGGCTGATCATGGAGAAGGGCTTCAATGACAATCTGAAGTTCCTCAGCTGTCAGTTTACGACCACGTCCGAAAGTGTCGTCACCAAAGCCGCCGCCACCGAACCGGCCGCCACCGCGTGATCCCCGACCACCAAAGCCGCGTCCGCCACGGCCTTCTCCACCCCGGCCACCAAATCGGCGCCCCGCGTGTTCGCCACGCTCTGGAGGAAATCCGCCTTCGCGGAAGTCCGGACCATCCTGCATTTTTTCTCCTTCGCTGGTTGATGCGTCGCTGCGGCGTCGACCACCCTTGCGATGCTTGTGTCCGCCGAAGCCAAAACCCCGGGAGAACCTTGAGAAACCGCGCTCAGCGCGATCGGTATCATGTTTGAACATTCTGTTTTCCTTCATTCGATATGTCGTACGATATAGTATCTTAAGATATATCTGCAAGTGTTTCTTTTTCAAAATCTGTGCGTGCCATAGCCGCGTGCCGTTTCCGCTGGTATCCGGCGGAGATGGGTAGCCCGATCTCTTCCCCTCCTGATCCCGAACTGCGGCGCACATTTCGTCAGCTTGTGCCCTGGCGTGCTGCTTTGACGATTGGGGCGATGCTGTTGTGTGTGGCGCTGTTGCAGCGGTTGCCCTTCATTCATCGTCTGCTGGAAAACGCGCCGCATTGGCACGAGACTCCCTATGCAGCAGTCTGGTTCCTGCTACTGGCCATTCCCTATTGTGCCTGCGGTCTGCCGCGACAGGCGTTGTGCATTGCCGCGGGGCTGGCGTTCGGAGTCTGGGGTGGGCTGGGCCTGTGTTCTCTGGCGTATATGCTGGGTGCGATGGCGGCTTATGGCTGGGCCAGAGTGCTTGCACCGGTAAAATTTCGACAAAGGTTGCATGACCGCCTGCAAAGGAATTATGCAGCGCTGGCAAGAATCCTTCATCGCAAACCCTTCCGTGCTGTTCTGACCTTGCGGCTTATGCCTGTAGGGTCTGCTCTGCTGGTCTCCATGGCAGCCGGATTATTTGAACTTCCGCTTCCAGCCTTTGCGTTGGCAACCTGCCTTGGCGGTTTGCCTCAGAACCTGGTGTTTGTTCTGGTAGGGGCTGGCACACGTATTGGTCATATGATCCAGCTTGGTCTCGCGGGTGGCCTGTTTGTGGTTTCTGGCGTTCTGGGAGCGTTGCTCCTGCGTCAGGCAGATGAATAACCGTTCGAACATCTCGTTCTGAACGATTCACTGGTTTGATCCGTTCGTGAGGGACGGGTCCTTTCTCATCTTCTGAACATTGCTTTTTCACAGGCAGAAACGAATGACAGAACAGAGCATGGCGTTCCGGCGTGGAGATACCATTCCGGGATGGTTGCCGCTTATGCTGGGTATCTTCACGGCAGTCGGACCTGTCTCCACAGATATCTATCTTCCGGCCCTCCCTGAAATGGAACGCCAGCTTCATTCTGCTCCCGGTTCAGGCAGTATCACCATGGCTGCCTGGGTTATCGGCCTGGCCATTGGTCAGATCACGATTGGCCCGGTGTCAGACAGGTTCGGCCGACGGCTGCCGCTGCTGATTGGCATGATCGGATACACAATCGGCGAGATCGGCTGCGCACTGGCCCCGACCATGACCATCATGTGCATCTGTCGGGTTTTTTCAGCTCTGATGGCCTCGGCCGGACTGGTGATTCCCAATGCATGTCTTCGGGATCTGACGGAAGGTGATGAGGCATCCCGCCTCATGTCGCGCCTGATCGTTGTGCAAGGCGTTGTTCCGATTCTCGCGCCCATGCTGGGTGGCTTTGCGCTGAAGTTTGTGGACTGGCGTGTCATTTTCTGGGCCACGGCCGTCTATGGCGGGCTCTGTACCCTGATGCTCCTGACCGTATTCCCGGAGACGCTCCCCACGCAGGAGCGCCGGGACATGCGGCCTCTCTCCATCATCGAACGCTATATCTATATTCTGCGGACACGCAGCTTCATCACGAATGGCCTCGTCTGGAGCTTTCTGGGCTTCGTGACCTTCACCTATCTGACAGGCGCTCCCACGCTGTTCGAAGAGCGCTTCGGCATGTCTCCGTTCCATTACGGAATGCTGTTTGGTCTGTTCGCTGTCTGCATGATCGGGGCCTCTGCCATTAATGGGCTTGTGGTGGGGAAGGTCAGTACGACGCACATGCTTTTCAGTGCGCTGGGGATCAGTCTGACAGGCAGTATCCTTTTCCTGGCGCTGGCCGTCATTTCCGCTGTTGATCTGACATCGGGCGGACAGCTTCGATCCTTCTTTCTCTGGCCGCTGATCATCTCGCTTGTCATCACAATGGCGCCAACAGGCATCATTGGACCCAATTCAATGGTTGGCATTCTGTCCGAACAGTCCGAACGTGCAGGCTCGGCTTCTGCTCTGGCAGGAACAATGCAGTACCTGTTCGGAGCGGTAGCAAGTGCGCTGTTCGGTCTGATGTCCCCCGGGACGGCCATTCCATTTGCGGGCTTTCTGGTGTTCGCCTTCTGCGCGGCAACCGTGTTTGCTCTGCTGAGGCCCAGACTGCCATCATCAGCGCCCTGAAGGAGTTGAGAGTGATGCAGGTACTTCTTGTTGAAGACGATGTGGCCGTAGCCCTCGTGGTGAAGACGGTTCTGACGCGGGAAGGGTGGGATGTTCATCTGGTTGAGGATGCTGAAAGTGCCTTGGCATGGGACGGGTCCGCAGACCTGCTGGTGACCGACTACAATCTTCCAGGTGTGCTCAATGGTCTGCTGCTGGCCCGGAAACTGCGGGACCAGAATGCCAGCCTTGCTGTGGTTCTCATGTCGGGAGACTTCGAGGAGGGGCAACTGATGGGGGAAAGTGTCGCTGTTCTGCCCAAGCCATTTCGCAGGAATGCGCTGCTTGAAGCCATCGATCAGGCCCGGAACGCAATCCGGGCTTGAGTTGTAGGGGAAGAGTCCCCTACATGGCCCGCTGTTTGCCACGCCCAGAAGAAAGCAGTGCCGCCATGTCGTTTCAGGAACCCCAGCCGCTCAACCTCAAGGACTACATCCGTGAGGTTCCCGATTTTCCGAAGCCGGGCATCCTGTTTTACGACATTTCCACGCTCATCCGCTCTGCCGAAGCCTGGCAGGTTGCAACGGGCCGTCTGGCACGTATCATTTCTGCTTGGCAGCCGGACCTGCTGGCTGGCATCGAAAGCCGCGGCTTCCTGACAGCAGCGCCTCTGGCACAGCGCCTCGGCTGCGGCTTCACCATGTTGCGCAAGCCGGGCAAGCTGCCGGGTAAGACAATCTCCCTGAAGTATGGTCTCGAATATGGCGAGGACGAACTTCATATTCAGGCTGATGCCATCAAGCCGGGTCAGCGCGTTGTCGTTCTTGATGATCTGTTGGCCACCGGTGGCACGCTCGCGGCCTCCATCGACCTCCTGCGCAAGGTTGGTGCAGAAGTTGTGGGTGCCAGTGTGTTGATCGAGCTTGCAGGTCTCAAGGGACGTGACAAACTGGATGTCCCGCTGAATTCGCTCATCACTTACGAAGACTGAGGAACCACCATGTCCGGCATTTCTTCCCTGTGGCAGACCCGCTATCGTACTGACGCCCCGAAAGACCTGCCGGACAATCCGGTTCTTCAAACTCTCCTGAAACACCATTCCGTCCGGGCATATCTGCCGGACGCGTTGCCAACCGGGACGCTGGAGGCTGGAATCGCGGCATCCTCTTCTGCTGCAACGTCCAGCAATCTGCAGGTGTGGTCCGTTGTTGCGGTTGAAAATCCGGAGACACGGGCAAAGCTTGCCGAGCTCTGCGGTAATCAGAAGCACATCGAAGTTGCACCGTTGTTTCTGGCCTGGATCGTCGATCTGGCGCGTCTGGAACGGATTGCGGAACGGGCAGGCAAGGGGAGTGAAGCGCTGGATTATGAGGAGATCTTTCTCATGAGCACGCTGGATGTCGGTATCGCTGCCCAGAATGCTGTGACGGCTTTCGAGTCCATGGGGCTTGGGACCGTTTACATCGGAGGTTTGCGGAATCATCCGGAAGACGTTGCCAGGCTGCTAAACCTTCCGCCCAAAACCGTTGCAGTTGTTGGTCTCTGTGTGGGACGTCCTGATCCGTCGGCTCAGAACGGTTACAAGCCGCGTCTGGGGCAGGATGTCGTTGTGCACCGTGAACGCTACACTTCCGCAAATGAAGCCGAAGGTGTTGCCGCTTATGACCGCGTTGCTGATGCCTATCAGCAGGAGCAGGGCCTTGCACCGCGAGCATGGTCTGAAACCGTGGCAAGTCGTGTGGATAGCTACCACGGGTTGAGCGGCCGCCATGTCATGAAAGCCGTGCTCAACCGGCTTGGGTTTGCGCTGAAATAAGATGGGGGTGACGGAAGCTGGGTGTGGATGCTCGAACCTTTGAGCACCCATTGAAGAGAGCCGGCTTTTGAGACATCTGCCTCCAACCACGCTCAGTATTGCTGTTCTACGTCGAGCCTCTAATTCCGGAGTTTTGTCCTGAGCGATTTCTTTTCTCCGGATCTTCCGGTTGCGGCTGTTCTTCCTGATCTTCTGAAAACATTAGAGCAGCAGCCGAACGCTGTTCTCGTTGCTCCTCCCGGTGCCGGTAAGACAACCCTGACGCCACTGGCTCTGCTTGAGGCACCATGGCTTGCGGGACAGAAAATCATTCTGGTCGAACCTCGCCGTGTGGCTGTGCGAGGGGCCGCGGCACGGATGGCCTCCACGCTGGGCGAGCGACCGGGTGAAACTGTAGGCTTTCGTACGCGCACCGACAGCGCCGTATCAGGCCGAACGCGTATTGAAGTTGTGACGGAAGGGTTGCTTGTACGGCGCCTTTTGGCAGACCCAACGTTGGATGGGGTTGGCGCTGTCCTGTTTGATGAGGTGCATGAGCGCTCGTTGGATCTGGATGCAGCTTTGGGGTTCTGTCTGGACCTTCAGCGTGAACTCAGGCCAGATCTCCGCATTCTGGCCATGTCCGCAACGCCTGATGGGCGTGCGTTTACAGATCTTATGAATGCCGCCCTGATCGAGAGTGAAGGCCGACAGTATCCCATCGATATACGCCACACCCGGGATGTAATGCACCCGCGTGACCTGCCAGAGGCCTGCGCACGCGCTATCCGGCAGGCTTTTACAGAGGAAGAGGGCGATATTCTTGCGTTCCTTCCCGGTGTTGGGGAAATTCGCCGAACACAGGCTCTGCTTGGAGATGCTGTGCCTGTTTTTCTTCTTCATGGAGAACAGACGACAGAAGATCAGGACCGCGCGATTGCGCCATCCGACAGACGGCGTGTTGTGCTGGCAACGTCGATTGCCGAAACTTCCGTGACGGTTTCTGGCGTTCGGATTGTTGTCGATGGTGGTCTGCGCCGGGCACCGCGTCTGGATTCCAACACGGGGTTATCCCGGCTGGAAACACTGAAGATTTCGCGTGCGACGGCCACTCAGCGTGCGGGGCGTGCGGGGCGTCAGTCTCCTGGTATCGCGATCCGTCTGTGGTCCGAGGCTACGCAACGCTCTCTGCGGCCACAGGATGCGCCCGAAATCCTTGTTGCGGATTTAACGGACTTCGCTCTCGTGACGGCAGCCTGGCAGGACGTCATGGGAACAGCGCCCGACATGTTGCCACTCCTTGATGCGCCTCCTACCGGAGTGCTTGCGGGCGGGCGTGAGTTGTTGCGTGAGTTGGGTGCCCTGAATGAAGTCGGTCAGATTACGGCTCTTGGAAAACGGATGGTAGGGCTCGGAACTCACCCGCGTCTTGCGGCCATGCTCTGTGCGGCGAAAACCATCCCTGAGCGTGTCACGGCAGCCTGCCTCGCCGCTCTTCTTGAAGAGCGTGATCCTTTACGCCCCAGACCGAATATGCCTTCCGGGGCATCTGCGGGAGCGGACATCCGCACACGTCTGGCTTTGTTTGAGCGGGATGATCCACGAGCGGACAGGGCCAGCCTGTTCCATATGCGTCAGGCGGCGAAGCGGTTTCTGCGTCGTATGGGTGGCAAAGACCTTCCACTAAGTCCAATGCCGTTTCATGCAGGGCCACTTCTGGCCGCCGGTTTTCCTGATCGTGTGGCGCAGGCTGCGGGAGAGATTGGACGATTTCGGCTTGCAGGCGGCGGGAGTGCCCGTGTGCAGGCCAATGACGGTCTTGCGCGGGAAAAGCTTTTGGCTGCCGCAGCTTTTCACACGCGGACTTCGACGGAAATCACGCTTGCGGCGCCTCTGGATGCTGAACATTTGCCCCAGACGCTTCTGGATCGGACAACGGAGCAGGTTGAAACCAGTCTGGACGGGGCTTCAGGTCGGATCATCGCGCGACGCAGGCTGCGTCTGGGCGCGTTGATCCTGCGTGATCGCAATACAGAAGTAACGCCTGAGGAGGCGCAGGCACTTCTTCTACAGCAAATTGCGGCTGATCTTGCGCGTGCTCTGAACTGGTCTGACTCAGCCTTTCAGTTCCAGGCCCGTGTGGCGCATGCACGCGCGACCTACGCGCCTCATCTGCCGGACCTGTCGATGGCCGCTCTTGCTGATGATCTGGCATGGCTGGAGCCATATCTGGCAGGTTGCGACCGTCTGACCCAGGTGAAAGCTCTCGATCTTCTGTCCATTCTCCGCGCCCGTCTGGACTACAGCGACCTGTCCGCGCTGGATCGAAAGCTGCCGCCTCGTCTGACGCTCAAAGCCAGTACCCACGACATTGATTATACAGGGGCAGTGCCAACAGTGTCTGCGCGAGCACAGGCATTCTATGGCACGGTCGGAACGCCGTTGCTTGCTGATGGCGCCGTGCCGCTTCAGTGTGCGTTGCTGTCGCCGGCGGGCCGCCCACAGGCCATTACTGCTGATCTTGCCGGTTTCTGGAAAGGGAGCTGGTCAGATATGCGCAAGGATATGCGAGGGCGCTACCCAAGGCATGACTGGCCTGAAGATCCGGCAACGGCTGAACCGCCCAAGCCACGTCCCAAACGCTAGGTTCCATCAGGCCATCTGAAAAACTGCCTTACGGAACAGGGAACGCACGCCCTCGGCGTCCACGTCCGTGCAGATCTGAACAGATGGGCGATTGTCCCAGTCTCCGGGTGGATAAACCCGACTGTCTGCTTTCTGAACAGATTCACCAAGGGTGACGCCTTCCGTCGAGACGCGAACAGCACCTTTCTGCGTTTTGAACAATTCCGGCGCAATCACGTATGCTGCGGCAGAGGCATCGTTGACATAAATGCCGTCCAGACCCAGCCCCCGATGAAACGTCATGTAGACCCGCGTGATATCCCACAGGAAACGGCCTGACTGGCCTCCATGCTGGCGCAGGTTTTCGAAGTAGGCGTCTGTCATCAGAGTTTGTGTCGTGACATCGAGCCCTACGATTGTCACCGGCCAACGCGCGGCACAGATCTCATCGGCCGCTCGGGGGTCCCCATGGAAATTGGCTTCCGCTGCGGGTGTCACATTTCCCCGCGCATCGTGATGCCCGAATGCGCCGCCCATCAGCACAACATCCTTTACCAGACTGGCAATGTCTGGCGCCTTGCGCAGAGCAAGCGCGAGGTTTGTCATGTGTCCTGTCGCGACGAGAGTGATCTCGTGTGGGTTGGCGCGCACCAGATCAATGATGAGATCATGCGCGGGGCGAGGATCGAGTTTTTTGTGGACGGCCGCGAGAGGAATATCTCCCAGAGCGTTTCGTCCATGAATGGTGACAGGAGGGGACGATGTCACACCATCCAGAGACGCGCCCTGGCCTTTTGAAACCGGGACATCGATCCGGAAGCGTTCGGCCAGATAGAGCGCATTGCGTGTTGTGGTGTCGATCAATCCATTGCCGGCCGCAGTTGTAATGCCCACCAGCTCGATGTTTGGCGTGCCATGCAGCAAAAGAAGCGCCATTGCGTCATCAATGCCGGGATCTGTGTCGAAAATGACTTTTCGTTGGGCAGGTGCAGCGCGGGTCATATTCGGGAGCAGAGACAAGGATGCAAACCCGGCGGACTGAGCGAGCAGGGAGCGACGGGACAGGCGCATGACGGGTCATTCCTTGAGAAAACGAAGTTACCGTTACCATCAAGGAATGACCTGTCTGCGGCAAGCTTTTAGCGGAGCCTGATTGCGAAGCGTCCTGCGCCAGCGGCGGCAAGAGCGAGTAGGCCCCCTGCAATGCTGATGTTCTTATAGAAATGAATCATCATGTCGTAGCGGAGCATTCCGGACATCGTCCAGAAATGATGGCCGATCAGCCCTGTCACGATGGTGTAGAGGGCAAGAACAATCGCAATGGGTTCCACTAAAATGCCGCCAAGCAAAGCCAGTCCTGCCCCGAGTTCCACGACGATAGCGAGGATGGCTGACAGGGTGGGAACAGGCGCACCGGTCTGAATCATGTAGGACACTGCTGCGGGGAAGTCCGCGAGTTTGCCCCATCCCATCACGAGGAAGAGACCGGCGAGCAATACGCGACCTGTGAGGAGAAGGGCATCGCGAGGCAGAAAATTGGTGAGCATCGGGAAAATCTTTCGAAGCAGAAGAACTGCCTTGAAAGTATGAAAAGTAGATATTCTAAAAAATAGAAATGATGGAATGGTATGATTTCCAAAATACTCATTATCGGGTTTTTACATCTCCTTCCGACCTGGCAGGAAACCCCTGTCTGCGGCTTCTTTTAGGAGCTTTGACGGTTTTGTGTTAGCAGCTGAAACATGACGATGTTCGTGACCTGTTTCCCATGAATCGCTCTCTTCAGGCCGCTGCAATCGGGGCCGGAACAGCGACTGTCGTGACAGTAGGCCTGATGCTGGCATTGCGTCTGCACAGCCAAGGAGAGCAACACGCTCCCACATCTCAGCCCGCTACAACGACCATTCAACAGCAGGCCGTTAAACCGCTTTCGTCCATTAGTCCGGATAGCCCTCTGGCAGGAGAAAGCACGGACGCACACGGGATTCCGACGCAGCCTCCGGTTCCGGCTGCGGCACCGGCACTGCCTCCCTTGTTGGTTAAATACGGTCCTCTGAGTTTTGCGCCGCTTGTGCGTCAGGTCATTCCGGCCGTTGTGAATATTGCCATTACCCAGAGCAGCCCGGACGGACATGATCACGTTCCACCGCAAATCAAGGGAACCCCGCTGGAGAAGCGCTATCATGACCGTATGAAGCGCCAGCAGGACGAAATGGTTGGCGCAGGCTCGGGCTTCATCGTGGATGCGACCGGAATCATTGTGACCAACCGGCACGTTGTCGGCGGAGCGGATAAGGTGGTCGTCTCCCTTTCCAACGGTCATGAAATGCCGGCCCGTCTTCTGGGAGCTGACCCGCTGACGGATATTGCCGTTATCAAGGTCGATAGTCCTGAGCCGCTGCCGCACGTCACCTGGGGCGACAGCCGCCAGACGGATATCGGAGACTGGATTCTGGTGGCAGGAAATCCGTTCGGGTTTGGCTCGTCTGTGACGGCGGGCATTGTTTCCGCCGTAGGGCGTGACCTGGGTATCGGCTCCCTGGACGATTTCATTCAGCTTGATGCCCCCATTAATCCGGGAAATTCTGGCGGTCCGGCCTTCAATATGCGGGGACAGGTCGTGGCGGTGAATGCTGCTATCGTGACGCCTGCTGGGGGCTCCGTAGGCATTGGCTTTGGTATTCCATCTGAAATCGTTGCCCCGATCGTGGCTGAAATCGAAGCAACCGGACATGTCGAGCACGGCTGGCTCGGTATTACCCTTGATGACGGGGACACGGACGTTGGTATTGCGGGTGTCGATAACGGCGGACCGGCCCAGAAAAGCGGTCTGCGTCGTGGCGACATCGTGCGGCAGGTAGATGGAGCGCCCGTCATCAGCGCCCGTATGCTGTTGCGAAGCATCGCTGCGGCCCGGCCGGGCATGGTTCTGAACTTTGGCGTCAGGCGTGGCGGCACGGACCTGACGCTTCCCGTTCATATCGGACCACGCCCCAAGAACGCGGATAACTGATCGAGCTCCACTTTGACCCGTGGACACAAGCCGGTATTCTGAGGCCCTGATACGGCGCCCAGTCGCCCGGAAGGAAGAGAGTAAAATCAATGCGTATCCTGCTCGTTGAGGACGATTCCACAGTCCGCGCCTTTGTGCTCAAGGGATTGCGTGAAGCCGGGCACGTCGTGGATGAGGCGGATAACGGCAAGGATGGTCTGTTTCTGGCTGTCAGTGAAAATTATGACGTTGTGATCCTGGACCGTATGCTGCCCGGCGGGATTGACGGCCTGCGTATTCTGGAAACGCTGCGTGGACAGCAGAATGCGACGCCGGTTCTGTTGCTGTCCGCTCTCGCAGATGTCGATGAACGAGTGGCTGGCCTGAAGGCTGGTGGCGATGACTACATGACAAAGCCATTTGCCTTCTCAGAGCTTCTGGCCCGGATTGAGGCGCTCGGCCGCCGTGGCCGGCCTGAGTCTGCCCCTCAGACACGTTTGACTGTGGGCGATCTGGAGATGGATCTGCTTTCCCGGACGGTGAAGCGTGGGAATGAGAAGATTGATCTTCAGCCCCGCGAATTTCGTCTGCTGGAATTTCTGATTCGTCATGCGGGGCAGGTCGTCACGCGGACCATGCTGCTGGAGCGCGTGTGGGACTATCATTTTGACCCACAGACCAACGTGATTGACGTGCACGTTTCACGCCTGCGCCAGAAAGTGGACAAGCCGTTTGCAACGCCCCTCATCCATACGATCCGCAACGCCGGATACATCCTGCGCGCGGACTGACCCGTGAAAATCTGGCGCGGGTTTCGCCGTCTCGAGAAGCGTTTGCGCTGGCCGATCCGGTCTGCAGGGCTGAATTTCGCGCTGGCTTACGGGTTGGTGTTCATCATTTCTGCGGGTGTGTTCCTGTCGTTCATCTGGTGGAACACCACTGGCCAGCTGGACCGCCAGGTCGAAGCTGCCGTGCAGGTGGATGCCCACGATCTGGCACAACGCTGGGTTCATGGTGGCCCGGCGGCTCTGGCGCTCGCCATTCAGGACCGACTGGATCAGAACGTCGAAGATGACGAGCTGTATTTGCTCGTCGGGCCTGATGGTCGCAAATATGCTGGAAATCTACCGGGCTGGCCTGTGGTCATCACCCAGATGGATGAGTTTTATGAACTCTCCATCCGCCGGGATGGTTTTCGCACCCAAGCCAAGATGCACGCCTTTCCGCTATCGGAAGGCTTTCGCCTGATTGTTGGGCGGGATGTTCGGGGCCGACAGGTCGTCCGACACGTTCTGACCGATACGCTCATCTGGGCCTGGGTCATGGTGTCGCTGCTGGCGGCGGGTGGGACGCTCGCCATTCGGCGGATTTTCCGACAGGTCGTGCGCTCCATTGCCCGCACGACGTCTGCTGTAGCGCAGGGGGACCTCAGTCGTCGCATACCGCTGACCGGCAATGAAACCGATCTTGTCGCCCAGACGGTCAACACCATGCTCGAGCGTATCAACCGTTTGATGGATGGCGTGCGGCAGGTCTCGAATGCCATTGCCCATGACCTGAGGACGCCCATTGCACGAGCGCGAGCACGTCTGGAAGATGCGAGCCTGACTGCCACGTCTGAAGACGAGCTCCGTGCGGCGATTGATCGTGCCGTTCTGGATCTGGACCACGTGACCTCCATTTTCGAAGCTCTTCTGCGTATCGCCCAGCTTGAAGCTGGCGCGCAGCGGGCGGCGTTTACAGTGCTGGACATTCCGCCTTTGCTGGAAGGTCTGAGCGAGCTTTATGAAGCATCCATGGAAGATGCTGGTCTGAAACTCGATTTCCGGATCGGGGCACTGGCGCGGGTCAATGGAGACCCGCATCTTCTTCAGCAGGCCGTTGCCAATCTTCTCGATAATGCCATCAAATTCGCGCCGGAAAATACGACGATCACCCTTTCTGCTGTCATGCAGAAAGGGCGTGTTGCCGTCAGTGTTTCGGATCAGGGCCCTGGCATGAGTGAACAGGACATGGCCCGTGCGTCAGAGCGATTTTTCCGTGCAGAAACAGCGCGGAATACCCCTGGCGCAGGGCTTGGCCTTTCTCTGGTTCAGGCCGTTGTTCAACTGCACGGTGGAACCATGGAACTCTCGGACGGAAAGCCAGGGCTGCGAGTAACACTGCTTTTGCCAGCTCTTCAGAATGCAAAGACTCTCCCTGCATGACGGAAGTTTCATTCCTCCCTCACCCGTGGCTTAGGTGAGACTGTGTAAAGAGGGCGGAATGCGCCTTCTGCCTCCAATGTCTGTCTGTCTTCTGGGTCTGGTGGGAAGCCTTGCGGCTGCCCCGGCTGGACATGCGCCACCGCAGAATGCGCCTGCCCGACCTGTTCCCGGGAAAGAAGAAGGCGTGATTTCCGTGACGTCTGACAGCGCGGAATACTGCACCCAGCTGACACAAAACGTGGATCACCTTCTGGCGACACCCCATGGAATTCCTGTTGGGGCTATGGACGATGCGCATCGTCTCCGGATTGAAGGCGATACACTCTGCAAGCACCATCACCTGCGGGCAGGGATCGCGAGGCTGCGTCGTGCGTTGGTCCTTTTGGAACATAGTCAGGAGCACTCATGAAGCGTCTTTTCCGTCTGGCCACCCCACTCGCTGTCTTGTCTCTGGCAATTTGCTGTCAGGCCCGGGCAACAGAACCCCAGACGACCGGGACAGAGCTGGATTTCACAGTCACGGGTGAAGCCCATGCCGCGCCAACGCTTCTGACGGTGCGTCTTTTTGGGCGAGCGGACAGTGCCTCTGCCATCGAAGCGCAGAGAACCCTGAACGCCCATATGGCCGAAGCCATGAAAATGGCATCCGGGGTGTCAGGAATTGAGGCGCAAGCTGGCAGTTATTCCCTGTCGGACCAGACGCCAGAGCATGGTCCGACGCGCTGGACCGCCCGTCAGGATTTGAGTCTGAGCGGGAAGGACGCCGTGTCCCTTCTGGATTTGTCAGGCAAGCTGCAAAGTCACGGTTTGATGATGGATGGCCTGGATTGGTCTCTGGACTCGGAAACACGGGAGACCTTACTGCGCCAGGCCCGTACCCAGGCACTCCAGAAAGTCCGGCAGGAAGCCGATGAAAGTGCCAGAACGCTGGGGCTACATGTTGTGCGACTGAAGCAGGTTCGAGTGTCTTCGATGGAACCGGGCCCGCGGCCGGTCATGTTGATGGCGGCTCGTGCGGCTAGCGATTCGTTCACACCGCCGCAAGGCACCCCGCAGGAACAAACCCTTCGCGTTACAGTGAGTGTTGAAGCCGAACTGGCTCCCTGACATGTCACGTTTGACAGTCTGGCATGATGGAAACTGTCCTTTATGCCAACGTGAAATCGCCTTGATGCGTCGGCTGGACCGGCGTGGAAACATCCATTTCATTGATGCCTCCGGAGAAATGGCGGATTGCCCGTTGGACCGTGCAGCCTTGCTCGCCCGGTTTCACGCACGCGAGGGCGAGCAGCTCTATGACGGCGCGGCTGCTTTTGCGGCCATGTGGCGTGCCATTCCGGTTCTCCGGCCTTTGGGCGAAGTCGCCCGTTATCCGCTGGTGCTTAAAGGCCTTGAGGCTCTGTATGGGCAGTTTTTAAAAGTACGGCCCATCCTTCAACGGCTGGTTCGCAAGGCTGGCCGATAAGGCATCCTTCATTTTTTATTCGGAATAGTTGTACAAGCTGTAAAATTCAGACATGGTTTGACATGAAATGTCGTAAAGGGCTGTGTCATGAAAGTCTGGATGCCTCTTGTTGCCGCATTGCTTGCCTTAGCGCCTTCTCTTCACGGTCAGGAGAAACTGGTCGTGCAGGGTTACTCTGCCGATCAGACCTGACATGCCGTGGAAGAAATCGTTCAGCCTGCCAGTGGTCGTCAGATTGCTCGTTGGGACCGAACGGTCTGTTCGCAGTTCATTGGTTTTCCAGCCGGGGTGGAAGAAAATTTTCAGACCCATCTGACGGAGCGTTTTGCGAAATATGGTGTTCACCTGCGGGCGAATTGCAGGATACCCCGTCTTTTCATTCTCGCGACTGTCCACGAAGACGATCTCATCTCCCATATCCTGGATCGTGATCCCTATCTCATGCAGGGTCTCGACACATCGCCCGTGTTTACGGACAACATCCGTCTTCCGTCTCCACGCGTGAAGAAAGCCTTGCAGGAAAGTTATCCTGTTCGCTGGTTTGCGGATGTCGGGATTGAGGACACTTACCACATGCCAATGCATGTTGGTCCCACACTTATGGCCCCAGCTTATGTGCATGAGCCGTTAATGACGTCTTTCCTCGGATCACAGACGGTCGAAACGATCAAGTATATGGCTGTGACGGTAGATCTTTCGAAGATGGATGGCGTCTCATGGCTGTCTCTTTACGAGTATGTCTCCATGATCGCTCTCACAAATCCGGCGCTTAAGGATTACGACACCACCGAGAGCATTCTGGGCAGCTTCGTACAGAAGAAGCAGCCACAGCAGGGGAGTTTTTCCATGACTAACCTGGATGACGCGATTGTTCACCAGGTCTATTCCCTGGACCCTGCTGAAGATGGCCGCTCAGAGACGCAGAAAATCACGTGGGACGTTACGGCCAGTCTTCATCACTGAAGTGCTTTCAGGACAGAGCCATCGTGGTCAGATCGCCGCAAAGGGCAGCGGTATTAACGGTCACGACGTGCTCTTCCAGAAGCCATTCGGGGCGCAGACAATCCAACACATGAATGGGCACAATGCGCCCTTCGCGTGCTGTCAGGGTTGAGGCAGCCTGCAGCGCGCGGGGGGAGTGTCTTTCCATGATCATGACGGCACATTCCGGCAAGGCCCCTGGATCAACGCGCTGGATACGGTCGGCCAAACCGGGTGAAAGACGCTGCATCCAGTCCAGTGCATGATCTGGGCCAAGAACCAGAGCAGGATTACCTGTTCCCAGAGCCATACCGACAGCCCTGAGAATGGCAGGCCAGCTTTCACCTGCGCAGAGTACCGGGCCACAGGGCTTGAGTGTCAGTGTGTTGGTCTCTCCAGCGGGGCCGGGGAGCGTCATTGAGAAGCCCGTCATGGCATGCGCAATATCCTGTCGGATCTGGCGGGCTGAGACGGCATCCCGGCTTTCAAGAAACGTCACCAAACTTTGCGCATGGCGCGGGATACTACCCGGATTTGCATCTTTAGGCGCAAACCATGGGGACGTGCGGGCACTCATACGGCGGAGGGCAAAGGGCCCCCCCGCCTTGGGGCCACAGCCGGAAAGTCCGGACCCACCAAAAGGCTGTGAGCCAATAACTGCCCCTGTTATGGCCCGATTGACGTAGATGTTCCCCGCCTGAATGCGGTTAGTCGTGCGATCCACTGTCATGGCGACACGCGAATGAACGCCAAAAGTCAGGCCGTACCCCATGGAATTTACAGCGTCGATCACGCCGTCCATTTCGTTGCGATTGAAGCGACGCACATGCAGGACCGGCCCGAACACTTCATGCGGAATATCGGCAACACGGCCGATTTCAATCAGCGTGGGGGGGAGGAAATGGCCGTATCGACAGTTTTCACCGAGTTCGGGGGACCACACCGTTCGGCCGGCCCGACGCATCATTTCAACATGATCCATCGCTTCCGTTCGAGCTTCCGGAGAGATAATTGGCCCGATATCCGTTGAAAGACGCGCTGGGTTCCCAATAGCCAGATCCTGAATCGCGCCCTTCAGAAGCTCAAGAACATGGTCTGCACAGTCTTCTTGAATCAATAGGATACGAAGAGACGAACAGCGTTGCCCCGCACTGTCAAAAGCAGAGCTCAGAATATCCTGCACGACCTGTTCTGCATGCGCGGAGCTATCGACCAGCATTGCATTCTGTCCACCCGTGCGCGCCACAAGAGGAACAGGTGTGCCCGTGCGCCCCTGCCGATCAAAGATCTGGCGTGAAACGGCTTTGCCAACTGGCGTTGAGCCAGTGAACATCACGGCATCGACCCGGTGATCAGCTACCAGACGCTCTCCCACCGACCCATCGCCTGGCAAAAGGTGCAGAACTTCAGGTGGAATCCCAGCATTGTGCAGAAGCTGAACGGTGCGGCTTGCAATAAACGGGGTTTGCTCGGCTGGCTTGGCCAGAACAACATTTCCCGCTGCAAGAGAGACGGAAATCTGTTGCACGAACGCCGCCAGTGGACTGCTCCAGGGACTGATACACGCAACAAGGCCGAGCGGTGAGGCCTGCAAATGATAATCCCGCCCTTGCAGACGTTCCGCATCATGGCGAAGAATACTGACGGCCTCACGGACTTCATCCTGAGCAGCTGGAAGGGTCTTTCCAGCTTCCCGTACCAGAAGCGCCATTAGCTCAATCCGGTGGGCCTCAATCAGATCAGCAGCTTTCCCCAGACAGGCAATCCGCACTTCAGGGCTGCTGCCTGCCCAACTGGCAAGCGCATGCTCCGCTGTCTCCAGTGCAGACAGCAGTGTCTTTCCATCAGTCTCGACAACGTCACCAATCGGGTCATGTCGGTCTGCGGGGTTGTAGAGCAGACGGGAGCGGTCGTGCTGACTGGTGACACCCGGCGTCAGAGCTCGGGCGTGGAGGAAGGGCGCATCTCCATCAAGGGTTTCATGGAGGGCCCGAAGTGTCAGCTCGTTGAAAAGATCCAGACCTGCCGCGTTGCGTCGCCCAGGCTGGAAAATATCTGACGGTGCACGAACTGCACGATTAGGGCGCTCGGTTCTCAGAATGGCGCGTGTTGCCTCGACGGGGTCAGCCGTTAACGCTTCGATCGTAATAGCCGGGTCCTCGTCGCGGCTGACAACAAGCGAGGCAGCCCCATTTTCCAGTAGCTGTCTCACGAAACTGGGCATGAGTGACGCGACTTCCCCGATGGGAGCATGCACCCGGCAGGGCAGGTTCATGCCCTGTTGGTTTCGCAGATGCTGCGCGAGAGCCAGCCCCAGCCCATGCAGGCATGCGAACTCGAAATCTCCCGGCCGAACCTGCCCTGCGAGCGCCAGAATATGACCAATAGTCCGCGGATTATGGGTGGCAAACTGCGGGTAGGTGGCATCCAGCGATTCAAGAAGCTGTCGGGCGCAGGCGAGATAACTGACATCCGTGTGGCAACGGCGCGTGAAAACAGGGAAGTCAGCCAGTCCGGTTTTCTGGGCTTGTCGAATTTCTGAATTCCAGCAGGAGCCTTTGACCAGTCTGACAAGAACGCGGCGCCCGGTGCGCCGGCCCAGATCAATAAGAAAATCTACGACAGATGAAGCACGACGATCATAGGTCTGGACGGTCATGCCAAGCCCGTTCCAGTTCCTGAGTTCAGGCAACACACAGAGAGCCTCAAGCAGATCCAGCGTCAGCTCAAGATGTGTGCTGTCTTCGCTGGAGAGCAGGATGCCGACATCCAGTTGCCGGGCCCGGATGGTAAGCCTTTGTAGGATCGGCAACAGCTCCGTCATGATCCGCTCGCGCCTGAAACGGCTGAATCGCGCGCTCAATGCGGGCAGGCGTACATACAGCATCGGGCGGTCATGAAAGTCGCCGGTGATGCCCGCGTGTTGGCTGATATCTTCCAGTGCGTCTTCATAGACGGTAAGGGCATCGAGGGCTTGATAAGCCGTCAGAGCGGTGTTGACCTGCGGATCATATGCATATGTCAGCCCGTATTTTTCTGCAGGGGCGGACAGTCTCAGAGCCTGAGCCAGTGTGGAGCCGAGAATGAATCCGCTTCCTATGGCACGGATAGCTTTTTCCAGACTGCGACGAACCATGGGAGTAGATGTCTGAAGGGTTAGCCGACGAAGGCTGAACCCCTTGCTCTGGTTGAAACGCCCTGCAAGGGACAGGTTCAACGCAATCGAGTTCACAACCGACGCACGGCGTTTACTGATATGCCGTCCCCAGTCGGTATCTCCCACGAGAGAACGGATCAGCGCATCCTGCGTCGCAGAATCCGGAATGCGCAGGAGCGCCTCTTCCAGAGCCAGAACAGATTGCCCTTCAGGTGAAGACAGAGGGAATGCCTGTAAAAGGCTCCCCACAATATCGGGCGAGGAGTCTCGTGCGGCCTCAGCAAGGCCATGGGCTATTCTGGTAGCCTGACGATCCTGCTCAGGTGTCAGGTCAGCACGTGGCAGCAGCGCGTCTACACATTCCGCCTCGGGGCGGTAGTGAGCAGCGGAGACAGCGTTACGGAGCGGGGAGCGTGGTGCGCGTGAGAGTAGAAATTCCGCAAATGGCGCGGCGGGGCGTGAAGCCGGGTTCGTCGTCGGATGGGTCATGGAGTCCATTCCAGGCGGGTTAAAGCCCGGGGAGGCCTTTAAAACAGAATAGAAAGCGCTCTTAGCGCAACATCGTAGCCAAGACACCCAATGATTGATCTGAAATCGGATTTATTTCTGATCACAGCCTCTTTTTCAAACGCCCATAAGATGCACTGAGAGGATCATTTTATAAATATTGGAAATATTTTCGGACTTGTAATGTCCAATTTGAAAAGAGAATTTCTTTTAAATTATTAATTTATTTCAATCGTATCAAAGATATGATCTCAGAAACGATGTGATGAACGAATGGAGTTTGAGGAATTCTTAAGAATTTCCTCTTACAGACAAAGGACGAGGAGTCGGAATGACCACACTTTTCCCCAGCCCCTGTCTGCTTACACGTCGTACCTTCACAGAATATTTGCGAGTAGCAGTCGGCCTGGAAGAAGTGGGGCAGCGTGAGAGTGCTATCGACGTTCTGCGAGAGGCAGAAACGCTTCTGCCAGAAAGGCCTGAAAGCCTTTTTCTTCTTGGTGGCGTTTATGAGCGTCTTCAGTGCTGGGAAAAGGCATCCCTGTTCTATGGCAAGGCCCTCGAAGCAAGGCCTCATGCGGCAAGGGTCTGGCATCGACTGGGCATTGCCCTGCTGCATCAGGATGATCTGGGAGGGTCTATCAAAGCCCTGGAAACTGCCGTGCAGCAGGACCCGTCTATTCCTGAGTACGCTACCGACCTGAGTATGGTTCTGTCACGCGATGGACAGTTTGAAGCGGCGCTGGGTTTCGCACAGTCTGCTTTGAAAATGCAACCGGATGATGCAAATGCTCTCAATAACGCCGGGCATATTCTCCAATGTTTGAACCGCTCTGCAGAAGCCTTGCAGTTCTACGATGCTGCGCTTCAACGGTCTCCTGATCATCCCGTTATCCGTTTTGGCCGTGCGACGGCTTTGCTGAAATCGGGTGATTTTCTTTTAGGATGGCAGGAATACGAAAGTCGTTGGCTTTCTTCGAGAACAGTCAGGGCTGATATCGACGCGCCAGTCTGGGAAGGGGAATCCCTGAAGGGGGGCACCATTCTTGTTCATCACGAACAGGGATATGGAGACACACTGCATTTCATCCGCCTGATGCCGATACTGGCCCAGAGAGGGGCAGAAGTTGTGGTGCAGGTTCCAGTTCCATTGGTACGGCTTGTTCAGCGTGTAGCGGGCGTATCCCGGGTAGTCTCAGTTCTCGATCCTGCCGACAGCTTCGACTATCATTGCCCGATGATGAGCCTTCCCGTGAGGCTCGGACTGACGGCAGAGTTTGTTGGACAGTTTCCCTATCTGTCTGTGTCAGAAGAAGACATGACAACTCAGGGAGGCAAGCTCAGCGCCCAGGTTCAAGGTTCCTGCCAGCCTCCGGATTTTATCGTCGGGCTTGTCTGGAGCGGAGATCCAAGACCTCATGACCTGCGTGCGACGCAGACGGATCGCCGCCGCAGCATGTCGCTGGAGACATTGAGGCCTTTGTTTTCAGTAAAAGGCGTGCGTTTCGTAAGTTTCCAAATGGGAGCGGCCCGCCATCAAGTTGCTGAAACCGGACTACCACTGGTTGATGGGACCGAGAATATTCTCGATTTCGCTGATACCGCTGCCAGACTCTCAGGTGTGGATCTTCTGATTACGGTGGATACGTCCATGGCTCATCTGGCGGGTGGACTGTGTAAACCCGTCTGGATGCTGTCACGCTCTGACGCTTGCTGGCGTTGGAGAGATGCAGGAACTCAGACCGCCTGGTATCCGGATATGCGAATTTTCCGTCAGCCTGTGGCAGGAGATTGGGGGAGCGTGGTTGACAATGTCCGGCTCACTCTTGTCCGGCTCATGGATTTGTATCGCGGCTATCAGCATGAGTCCGGCGAATAGGCGAGCTCCAAGACTAAAGGCATAAAAAAAAGCAGCCTTCCGAAGAAGGCTGCTTTTCCTGTGGATCTCGTAAGAACCTAGGTTTTAGCGCGGAGCTATAACCATGAGCATCTGACGGTTTTCCATACGGGGCATCTGCTCAACCTTGGCCTTTTCTTCGACCTCGATGCGGATGCGCTCCATCATCTTTGCACCCAGCTCCTGGTGAGCCATTTCACGGCCCTTGAAGCGAAGGGATACCTTTACCTTGTCGCCATCATCCAGAAACGAGTTGATGGCCTTGAGCTTCGTCTGGAAGTCATGCTCGCCCGTGCCGGGACGAACCTTCACTTCCTTGATCTCAACGACCTTCTGCTTCTTGCGGGCTTCGTTCTTCTTCTTCTGCTGCTCGTACTTGAACTTGCCGTAGTCCAAGATCTTCACAACAGGGGGAACAGCGGTCGGGCTGATTTCCAGGAGGTCAAGGCCAACCGAGAAAGCACGCATCAGAGCATCCCGGGTCGTCATGACGCCTTGCATTTCGCCTTCTTCGTCAATCAGACGAACCTGCGGAACACGGATTTCCTCATTGACGCGCGGCCCCTCACGTGTGGGCGCGGCCTGCATCGGCGGTCTAGCTATGGTCAGCTCCTGTCGTAATTTTCATACAAGGACCAGCACTGACCCGAACGCCCGCGCCTCGTCAAAGAGGGGCGGGTTTCGATCTTTGCCGATCCCATTCCTTTTGCACATAGTCCTGCGCCCTTCCGGGCGCAAGGGTATTACGCTCAATCCTTCGAAAACCGGGTAATATCAGGTGGGGTGGCCTCGGCTGTGAGAGTTTTTACAGCCTCTTCGAGTCCCAGGATTTCCTGATTGGCGCCGCCAAGGCGACGCATGGCTACTTTGCGCTCTTCTGCTTCACGGCGGCCAACCACCAGAATAACGGGAACGCGCGCAAGGCTGTGTTCGCGGATCTTGGCGTTAATCTTGTCGTTGCGAACGTCGGTTACAACCTGAAGCCCGGCTGCCTTCAGTTCGGCAGCAACCTCATTGGCGTAATCAGCAGCATCGGAAACGATGGACGCCACTACAACCTGCGTCGGCGCCAGCCAGAGCGGGAACTTGCCAGCATACTGCTCGATCAGGATGCCGATGAAGCGCTCGAAGCTGCCCAGGATGGCGCGGTGCAGCATGACCGGGCGGTGACGCTGGCTGTCCTCCCCAATATAGGACGCATCCAGACGCTCTGGCAGAACATAGTCCACCTGAAGCGTACCACACTGCCAGTCACGACCGATGGCGTCCGTCAGAACGAACTCCAGCTTCGGGCCATAGAAGGCGCCTTCGCCGGGGTTGTACTCGTACTCAACACCAGCGATTTCACAAGCCGTCTTGAGCGAGCCTTCGGCCCGATCCCAGACTTCGTCAGAGCCGGCGCGCGTCTCCGGACGGTCAGAGAACTTCACGCGGAAGCTCTCGAAGCCCAGATCCGTGTAAACTTCCGCCAGCATCTTCACGAACTTTGCGGTTTCATCCGCAATCTGGTCGTCCGTGCAGAAGATATGAGCATCATCCTGCGTGAAGCCACGAACGCGCATGATGCCATGCAGCGAGCCGGACGGCTCATAACGATGGCACGCTCCGAATTCAGCCATACGCAGCGGCAGTTCACGGTAAGACCGCAGGCCATGGCGGAAGATCTGCACATGGCACGGGCAGTTCATCGGCTTCAGAGCAAGGGTTTTGTCCTCATCCTCAACCTGCGCGATGAACATGTTCTCACGGTACTTGTCCCAGTGACCGGAGGCTTCCCAGAGGGCACGGTCCACGAGCTGTGGCGTGCGAACTTCTTCGTAACCATTCCGGGACTGTGCGCGGCGCATGTAGTCCTGAAGGACCGTGTACAGACGCCAGCCTTTGTGGTGCCAGAAGATCTGTCCGACGGCTTCTTCCTGAATGTGGAAGAGGTCCATCTCGCGGCCAATGCGGCGATGATCGCGCTTCTCGGCTTCTTCCAGACGCATCAGATGAGCGTCCAGCTCCTTCTTGTCGCGCCATGCTGTGCCGTAAATGCGGGTCAGCATGGGGTTGCGATGGTCACCACGCCAGTAAGCACCGGCCACGCGCATAAGCTTGAAGGCCGTGCCAACGTCTGCTGTGCCGCGCAGATGCGGGCCGCGGCAGAGATCGAGCCATTCGCCCTGACGGTAGATCGAAATCTGCTCGCTTTCCGGCAGATCGCGGATCAGTTCGGCCTTGAAGTCTTCACCCTTCTCTTCGAAGAAGCGAATGGCTTCGTCACGGTCCCACACTTCACGGGTGAAAGGAGCGTTGGCAGCGACGATTTCGCGCATCTTGGCTTCGATGGCTTCGAAGTCATCGGGTGTGAACGGCTTTTCACGGGAGAAGTCGTAATAGAAGCCATCCTTGATGCTCGGACCGATCGTGACCTGCGTTTCCGGCCAGAGCGACTGCACGGCTTCTGCCAGAACATGCGCCGCATCATGGCGGATCATCTCAAGTGAGGCATCGTCTTTTTTCGTGACGAACTTGACGGCCGCATCGTCCGCAATCTCGGTTGAAAGATCGACGAGCTTGCCGTTCACCTCCATGGCCAGAGCGGCTTTTGCCAGCCCCGGGCCGATGGAGGCGGCGATAGTCGTGCCCGTCACGGTCCCGTCGAACGTGCGGACGCTTCCGTCGGGGAGTGTGATGGCGGGCATGGGATCGCTCCTCTGCGATTGCTCCCGGCAGCCCTCTGCCGGGAAAAAGACACGCGTAAATGGCCTCAATCGGGGATTGGCCGCAAGCCCTGCACCGGCCGGAAAGCGGATTTATAAGGTAGGAACTGCCGCCTGAAGCAGAAATGGCTCCATTCCGTTGGCATTCGGGCGCCGTCCTTCGCGCCATCCGGCGTCCATGTAATGGATCAGCGGCCAGATGCAATAAAAGGCGTCTTTCACCACATCTTCATTCTCGTAGGCGTAGGCGAGGGGATCAAACAGGCCGTATTCGTGCTGTGATCCATCTTCCAGGCGACGGTGAGCCAGAAAATTCTGTGGAACATGCACTGGGAACTGCGGCGCGGACGTATCTCCGAGAATTGGTGCAGGATCTACGCCTAACGCCCGGAAATGGTCTGCGATGACGGGCGCATAAATATCGGGCGTGTGCAGGTAGCTGCGGAGGAAATCTTCCTGACTGGCCTGAAAATAATACCGAAGATGATATCCCTCTTTGGGGTTCTCGGGTGTGATCTGGCCCGCTCTTGGCTTTTCCCCTGGAATGGCGCCAGCGATATGAGCGAGCTTCTGACGGGCAAAGCGGCGGATGTCTTCGTAGTCAGGTCGATTGTGCAGATGAAGATGCACAAAGGGCGTCCGCACGCAGCGCTCTGGGTAGATGGTCTGCGGGGCATGTAGGCCCCGATCCAGTCCTACAATCGTATGAGCCTTGAACAGTGCTCTCGGAACCGACTGGGGGCGGTAGTAACTCGGAGCATTCGGCACGTTCAAGAGAAGGCGGTCGGTAATCAGGGTCGCCTGTTCGTCTTTCAGAAGCTCGAACTGCGCGCGGATTTCCGCCGGGTCCACCGATAGGCGATCGAGGAAGAACGCAAGAAATTCATCGCAATCCATGGGAAGTGCGAAATCACAGGCATTTTCCGCATCCCAGCCCCGGATAATGTCCGTGAAGATTTCACCTTTCCGCAAAAAATCCTTTTGGGACCGATATTTGCGGATGATCTGCACACCCTGCGCTTCATAACGCTTCTGCACATCCTTGACGTGTGGGTCTGTAGAGCCGTTGTCGACAACGGTCAGATTGGAGAGACCGAAAATGGCCCCGTGCCAGAGGATCCACGGCTCAAGAAGGGTGGCCTCGTTCTTCTGCATCGTGACGCAACGGATAACTGTCATGTGGGGAGTAGAGCCTCTATGCGCGATGCAGGTAACAGAGCCAGATCTGGAACATCCAGAATGGTTGTGCGTCCCGGTGTGAGTGAAAGTGGAGCCGTCAGGCGTGGATCACTGTCCTGGGAAAACAGGGCGATGATAGGACGATCCATAGCCGCCGCCAGATGGATCGGACCTGTATCGTTGCCAATGACGATGTCAGCTCTGTGGAGAACGCCCGCCAGCTCAACAAGACTGGTCTGTCCTGTGAGGTCCAGGGCGCTCGGGCAGTCCTGCAAAATATGTTCAGCAAGAGGTTTTTCGGCCGCACAGCCTACAATGACCGGAGTCAGGCCGCGGGCAGCGACAGCTTGAGCAACCTCTGAAAACCGCGTGACGGGCCAGCGTTTCTGTGGCCGATGCGGAGCCGCTCCGGGAATAAGCACGACGGAGCGACCGGAAATCTCTGGCCCATGCCCCTTCAGCCATTCCGGAACCTCTCGCGGAATGGGCTGAAGACCGGCGGCACGGAGCTGGTCTTCAAGGCGGGTCAGAGTGTGCATTTCATTGCGCGACGGATTGGCATGCGGATGGCAGCAGCCGTCAGAGATGCCGGACCAGTTGCGTGGTCTGCCTGCCAGCCGGAAATAGGTGCGAGACCGCCCGGAGGTCTGGAGATCAAAAATGCGATCAAATCCGCGCAGCGCACGCGACAGGCGAAGCAGAGCGACTGGGTGTGCCAGAGACGGGCGACGATCCGTCGTGACGTCATCGAACCAGGGCGCCGCCTGTGCCAGCTCCACGAAGGGAGGGGTCGTCAGCAGGGTGATGCTGTCGTGCGGGAACGCGGCCCGGATCGAAGCGAAGGCCCCAAACGCCTGAACGAAATCGCCCAGAGCACCGAGCTTGATGACAAGAATACGACTCATGACCCTATTTTCTAACAGGGTCTGACGGAACGCCAACCATTAGAGCTGACGTTCCGCAAAAAGAAATCCTGCGTGAGCGGGATCAGGCGGTCGTGTCGAGACCTGGAGACGCCTTTGCTGCATCAGCTTCCGGCGTTCCCTTGGCGACAACAACCATGGCTGGCTTCAGCAAACGGCCCTTCAGAAGCCATGCTGGCGTCCAGGACTGCATGACGTGGCCGGGCGTATGCTGATCGGAGGGTTGTTCCGCCATGGCCTGATGCAGGTTGGCATCAAACGGCTTGCCGGTCGGGTCTTCACAGGTGATGCCGTGACGTTCCAGAATGTTGATGAAGGACCGTTCCGTGCCTTCAATTCCTTCACGCAGCTTTGTGATGAGGCTGTCTTCGCCCTCGGTCTTCGTCGGAAGGGAGGCAAGGCCGCGCTGGAGATTTTCAGCTGCCTCGACGACGTCACGCGCAAATTTCTGGATGGCGTACTGACGAGCGTCTTCCACATCCCGCTTGGCGCGGGCGCGGATGTTCTGGTTCTCTGCTTCAGAACGGACCCAGCGATCCTTGAGTTCTGCCACTTCGGCTTCAAGAGCCTCAATGCGCGCTTCCGGCGTGGTTTCTTCCAGCGTTTCGCCGCCGGTTTCGTTCATGCCGGGGGTCTCGACGCCCTGCTCAGGCACGTCGTTTACAGTTTCCGGCGTAGTCTTCTGGTCTGTCATGTCACGACCTTATCTTGTGGGACGGGCCAACTCATGGCCCCGTTCTTCTTCAGGAGATAACGCGGATTGTCTCAAAGACAAGGGTTGCAACGTGGTAGGATGTCATTGAAATGCCTATTTCCCGCCACAGTGCGCCATGCGTTATAGATAATCTACGCATCAGATTTTAGCAGACGGACCCCATATGGAGACGCCCCACACTTCCTTTCCGCCTCAATCGGCCAACTGTCAGACGCCTTCTGGCATCGCTGCAGCACCGATTATCGCGCTTGTGGATGACGATCGGAACATTCTTGCTTCCGTCCAGATGACCCTCGAATCCGAAGGGTTCACCGTTCACACCTATACGGATGGTGAAAGTGCGCTTCAGGGAATCACCAGCCGCCCGGTCAGCCTGGCGGTGCTGGACGTCAAGATGCCGCGCATGGACGGTATGGAGCTGCTTCAGCGCCTGCGCGCCCGATCCAACCTTCCTGTCATTTTCCTGACGTCGAAAGACGAGGAGCTGGATCAGCTCATGGGGCTGCGCCTCGGGGCTGACGATTACATCACCAAGCCGTTTTCCCAGCGTCTGCTGATCGAACGCATTCGTGCATTGCTGCGTCGGCAGGATGCCAGCCGCGCCGAAGCGGCAGGAGCCACAACTGTGGGCTCAGCCATCGTTCGTGGTCAGCTTTCTCTGGATGAAACACGACATCAGTGTCTGTGGGGCGGTCAGGATATTGCCCTGACTGTTACGGAATTTCTTCTGGTGAAGGCGCTGGCCATGCGCCCGGGAATGGTGAAGTCCCGCGATCAGCTGATTGATGCGGCATACGGCGACAACATTTACGTCGATGACCGGACGATCGACAGCCACATCAAGCGCGTTCGCAAGAAATTCCGGCAGGTGGATGACAGCTTCAATCAGATCGAAACGCTCTACGGCATTGGATACCGTTACAAGGATGAGTGAGGCGCTGTGACGGGTTTGCTTGTGAGGCAGAAGGTACGTCATGGGTCGTAGAGAGCCGGCCCATGCACTCCCCTACGATCTGGATTCGGATCGCCTTGAGCAGGGGCGTGACCGTCGTCGTGCAGCGGCCGTCAGAGCTGGTGTCTGGCAGTCCATCCGTCGTGTGCTCAATGCGGGCACAGGGGGGGACGGGGATCGCAGTCAACGGCGCAGGCTTGCCTCACCTCTGCTGGGGCGTATCCTTCTTCTGAACATACTGCCTTTGGCTCTTTTGGCTGTGACATTGCTGTTTCTGGACCAGTTTCAGAACGGCTTGCTCGAAACAGACGTCAATGCTCTGCGCGAGCAGGCTCACATTTATGCCGCGGCCATCGGGCAGTCAGCCGTCAGTGCTGCGCCCAAAACAGGCGGGAAGCCTGCGCCAGGGGGTGATTATGTTCTGGATTTCCGCGCAAGGCCGCTCCTTGCGCGCCTGACAGAGCCAAGCCCCAATGCTCATGCCCTGTTGTTTGATCCGGATGGCAAGCTGGTTGCGGATAGTCGGACGGAGCCAAAACTGCCGCCTAAAGCCGTAGCGCCCGATGCAGTTCCCGAGGGGGAAACATGGCATCCGCCGCGGAACAACGCGCTGGAAACCTTTTATGACTGGCTCCTGTCGCTGCTGCCGCTCACATCCAGTGAAGGCATTGTCACACTCGACACGCCAGATGCCGCAACTGACGGTCCCCATGATGCACAGCCGCTCAGAGCGCAGTCCGAACTGCCGCCCTTCATCCGTCGGACCAAGGATCATCAGCTGGTCGTGACGGTTGTGGAGCCTGTGGTGCATGATGGGCTGACAGTTGGGGAAATCCAGTTGACCCGGCATGCCCCGGAAGTAGATCGATCCTTGTTTGCGGTTCGCTCTTCCATCCTGTCGCTTGTGCTGGCGGCGTTGATCGTGACGGTCCTGCTGTCCTGGTATCTGTCCCTGACAATTGCTCGCCCGCTGCTGACACTGGCGCGTGCCTCACACGAAATGAGGGAATCTGACGGGCGCAAGGACCTTGTCCCGGAGCGCCTCTTGGCCAGACGTGACGAAATCGGTGTTCTGGCGCGCTCACTGCGTGGAAGTGCTTTGGCTTTGTGGGCGCGTATGGATGACATCGAACGCTTTGCTGCGGACGTCAGTCACGAAATCAAAAACCCGCTTTCGTCTATCCGGTCAGCCATTGAAACACTTCCCAGAATTGCGATTCCAGAACGGCGGGATCGTCTGTTGGGGATCATCAATAGTGACGTCAAACGGCTGGATCGTTTGATTACGGATATTTCGGATGCAAGCCGGATCGACGCCGAGCTTTCGCGCGTGCGGCCGGAACCCGTAACGGTCGTGGCGCTCCTTGCCATTCTGGCCGAAATGCACCAGACCACGCGTAAGGAAGATGCTCCCATTCTGCGTCTGGATGTTCGGGATCAAGAGCCACCGCTTCGGGCGTTTGCTGTCGAAGACCGTCTTGTTCAGGTGCTGCGGAACCTGATTGGCAATGCAGTCTCGTTTTCGCCTCCTAATGGGATCATCGCGCTTCATGCCAGTGCGCGGGAAGTCGCTGGCAACGGACCCGGAACCGGTAGCGTGGTGGAAATTACCATCAGTGATCAAGGGCCCGGAATTCCACCAGGAAAGCTCGAAAGCGTCTTTGACCGCTTTTATTCAGAGCGGCCGCAGACTGAGAATTTCGGGCAGCATTCCGGCCTTGGTCTGGCGATCAGCCGTCAGATTATCCACGCTCTGCGGGGAAGCCTGTTTGCCGAGAATATCGTGGACGCTTCTGGTGCAATCTCCGGTGCATGTTTCGTGGTCAGATTGCCTCGGGCTCCCTGATCTGAGCGGTGAGGCATGCTGATATGCTGCAAGCCCAAACTGATTTCCGGTGACGATAATACTCTTCTGTTGTTCCGTGCCGCCCTCCTGCAACAGGAGTGTCGCGGCGAACGGAATTGCTAGCGTGAGGATGCACAGGGGCGAAATAATATCCTTAGCCATGAGGATATGCGTCAGGCTTGGCAGCAAGCAGAACGTGCCCAACCCGATGGCTGTCTCTCTGTTCTGACCGGATGTCCCGTAGGGTCTGTAAAGCGCCTTCACGGGCTCTTTCGGCGCAGGAGGACACATCGTCCAGAGTCGCCATATCCATCGGATTCGAGATGCTGCACACCGCCCGCGATGCATCTTCGATTCGATTTTCAGCAATTTGCCAACCCTGTTTAGACGTCAGGTCCAATCCGGAAACGCTGATTGTCTGGCTGGACGTCGTAGGCACGACAGCTGGGAGAAGGGGGGCGGCTCTGCTGTGTGACACAGGGGCGAGGGAGAGTGCAGCGACAAGAGCGGTGCAGACGGAGATGGAAATACGAGACATGACGAGGGCCTTTCTGCCTGAAAGATGAGGCGATCATGTCGCCTGATTTTCACTATGCAGAAGGCGTGCCAAACTTGGTTTTCAGCGATAAAAATTATTCAAAAGCTGAAAAATTAGAGATCGAACTTAGATAGTTGGCTCACAAATACATAATGTGGTGAAATTCACCACATTATGGAGAAGGGCTGGCAATCAGGCTGAGAGCGATCCGCTGATTGGTATCGGGAAAGCCCTGAACAATTCGCAGCGTCAGGGCCGGTCTGGCTGAGGCGAGGGCTTCTCCAAGTGCGCTTTGACACTGACTGAAACCATCTCCTTCACGCAGCATCGCAGCGACGTGGCGCGTCTGGTCAAGGGTCAGTCCATGTTCTGCCAGGGCGCCGGAGATCGCGTTCAGTGCGGCCTGGCATTCTTCGGCAAGGCGCTGCGGGCGTTCTCCCTGCGGTCCAAGGCCGTCAAAGTCCGTGCAGGTCACTTCGTCACCGTGAACGGTAACAATATCATTCCTGGAAAAATCGCCCATAAGATCCGTATTTCCGATTCATCATCGGAGGCTGCGGTTGCCTCCCCAGACTCTTGATGAGCTGATGGCGATACAGCTCGATCTATCGCAAACGCTTCTAGCCCCGTCTTGAAAAGGCCGCAATCAGTGTCATCTCAGAAACGGTTTCCTGAAAGCGAAACATTTTATGCGTCCTGCGTGGCACACGACGGAGATGCGATCCTTCTGTGCGGTCCATCAGGCTCCGGAAAATCGATGCTCGCCCTGCAACTGATGGAACGCGGTTTCTCGCTTGTGTCTGATGATCGTGTTCTGTTGGATGGACCGCTGGTTAGCCCCCCATCTGCGTTGGAAGGACTGCTTGAGGTGCGCGGAGTGGGGATTCTCAGGACACCTTTTGTCACAAATGCGAGAGTGATTCTCAAAGTGCTGCTCGGGATGCAGGGAGACCGCCTGCCGACCCCGGAAAAAGACCCACAAACCGGAGCTGTTGTTCTGCACATAAACGGCTGTCTGCCGGGGGATTCATCCCGCGTGATGGCCGCGTTTCAGGCCTGTCGGGGAACGTATGACTGGGTAACGGGGGCAGGGGGCGACACTGCGGGAATCTGAAGCTGCGAAATAGTTCCTTCTCTTTTGAAAAAGGGCTAGAGTAGGGCACATGACACCGGCGAATATTCCCGAGTCCGAACCTTCGGCAGGATATGGTCCTGGTTCCAGACAGATCCTGATTGTCACAGGGCTTTCCGGTGCCGGAAAATCATCCATTTTACGTGTGCTGGAAGATCTGGGCCACGAAGTTGTGGACAATCCGCCATTGCATCTGCTCGAGGCTTTGGCTTCTCGAAGTGGTGAACGTCTGGCCATTGGCATTGACGTTCGAAGCCGCGGTTTCGAAGCCTCTGGTGTTCTCGATGAAATCGATAAGCTGAAAGCCTTGCCGGGAAGTCAGGTCCAGCTCCTTTACGCAACAGCAGAGCCGGAAATCCTGCTGCGCCGTTTTACAGCCACCCGTCGTCGTCATCCGCTGGTCAGTAGCGGAACGGTTCTTCCGGGTATCGAACAGGAAACGCGTCTGCTGGCACCTCTGCGTGCACATGCGGATTTTGTGATCGATACCTCTGATCTGCCTGCTCCGGAATTGCGTCAGCTCATCGAAACACGCTTTGGAAATGACGCAAAAGATGGCCTGACCGTGGCTCTCATGTCTTTTGCATATCCATCTGGTTTGCCGCGCGAAGCCGATATGGTGTTCGACGCCCGCTTTCTACGTAACCCTCACTATGACGCCACGCTTCAGCCCATGACGGGGCTGGATCAGGCTGTCGTGCAGCACGTTAAAGCCGATCCCGCCTACGGTGCTTTCTTCAGTCATGTGCACGGCCTGCTCGATCTGGTGCTCCCGCGCTTCGTTGAGGAGGGCAAGAAATATGCCACTATTGCTGTCGGATGCAGCGGTGGTCGCCATCGTTCAGTAACCATCATTGAAGAGCTGGCCCGTCTTTTGCCCAGAACTGCTCCTGTTGGCCCGATGATGGTCCTGCACAGAGAGCTCGCCCGAAAAGGACTGTCCTCATGGCGCTGGGCTGTTCCCCCTCATGATGCGTCGGTCCAGGACAAGTCTGCATGATTGGTCTGATGCTGGTGACGCACGGCAGGCTGGGTGAAGTTCTGCTTGAAACGATGGTGCACGTGGTCGGGCCTCAGGCTCAGATCGGCATTGTCGGTGTCGGCGATGACGATGATCCGGCACTTCTGCGGCCAGAGGCGGACAAGCTCCTGCATCAGCTTGATACAGGTGAGGGTGTTCTTGTCCTGACGGATATTTTTGGGAGTTCACCGTCCAATCTGGCCCTGTCCCTTCGGGAACCGGGGCATGTTGAAGTTGTGTCTGGTGTGAATGTTCCCATGTTGGTCAAGCTGGCCAAGACCCGTGTTGGGCTGGATCTTGAAGGCTGTATCGAAAAAGCAACCATGGCTGGGCGTAAGTATATCGCGGTGGCTTCCCAGCTCCCTGACCCCTGTCTGCATGGGGGGCCGCGCCCCTGTGTCATGCCGGTCCCATAAAATGAGCGAAACAACTCTCTCGCCCCGCACTCTGACCATCGTCAATCGGCTGGGGCTTCATGCCCGTGCCGCCGCTAAGCTCGTAACCACGGCCGAGCGATTTGACGCGGAAACCACAGTGGAACGCGGCGGCAACGTCGTCTCGGCTCTGTCCATCATGGGGCTCATGATGCTGGGGGCTGGGGAAGGCGAGACTGTTACCCTCAGGTCACACGGCCGACAGGCTGCTGAAGCACTGGATGCTGTCGAAGCGCTGATTTCTGACGGATTTGGTGAGCGTGACTGAAACGCCACTTCGGGCACCACGTCCAAGAGGAAGCCGTTCCCGCAAGGCGTCCAACACATCCCTGACCCTTCAGGGTAAAGCCATTACCCAGGCGATTGGTCTTGGCCCGGCAGGGCGTGTGGAAGAACTTCCCCTTCCGGAAATTGTCGAGCGATACAGCCAGATTGGTTCTGAGGCAGAGCTGGCAAGGCTTCAGAGCGCCATCACCCGCGCCCTGCGACAGATCGAGAAAATGCGCGACAGGCTTGTCGGGCTTCCTGAAGAAGGGCGCGAAGAGATCGCGACGCTTCTGACGGTTTATGAGCGCATGCTTGGCCCCTCGCGCCTGACGCGGCAAGTCAGGATGCGGATTGAGGAAGAGGGGCTCTGCGCTGAGGCTGCGGTCGCAGATGTGAGTGAAGCGTTGGCGCTTCAGGTTCTGAGAACTGCCGAAGCCATGGCTGGGGAGAATGGCGGGCAGGAGCAGGACGCCAATCTAAGGCTGGCAGGCGAGTTTGAGGAAATTGGGCGCAGGTTGATCCGCAACCTGACGGGCGTCTCTTACCGTGCATTCTCCAGCCTTCCTCCGGGGTCAGTGCTGGTGGCGGAACAGCTTCGTCCGGCGGATGTGGCGATGATTGATCCCGCCCGGATTGCCGCCGTCGTAACAGAAGGCGGTGGTGGCGCTGATCATACGGCCATCTTGCTGCGTGCGCTCGATATTCCAGCCATTCTGGCCGTACCAAACCTTATGGCGCAGGTCACGGAAGGCGATATGCTTGTCGTTGACGGGCATCTTGGCACCATCACTCTGTCTCCCAATGAAACAGAGTTGCGTCTGGCACGGGAAGCTGCCCAGAAAGAGGCCAAGGAAAAGCGCACTTTCGGTCGCCTGAAAAAGCTTCCTGCCCAGCTTCAGGGTGGCGAACCCATCGAGCTTCTGGCCAATCTGGAGCTCCCGGCCGAATTGCCCATGCTGTTGCGCAATGGTGCCAAGGGAATTGGCCTTCTGCGTAGTGAATTCCTGTTCGGCGAGCGGGACGATCTGCCGGATGAAGACGGGCAGACAGCAACGTATCGCTCCATCATTGAAGGCATGGACGGCCGACCGGTCACAATCCGTGTTCTGGACTGGGGCGGTGAAAAAGGGCGGGCCTGCATGCGTCGCCTGGGTCTCGCGGAACAGGTGGCGGATGGAGACAACCCCGCGCTCGGTTTGCGGGGTATCCGCCTCCTTCTGCGCGTTCCGGATGTGCTGGAGACGCAGTTTGCCGCCATTCTGCGGGCAGCCTCGCCTGCAGACGGCAATACGGCCATTGGCCCGGTCCGCATTCTCCTTCCGATGGTAACATCGGCGGATGAGGTGATTGAGGCGCGGGAAATTTATGACAAGGTCGCTCGCCGCCTCAAGCGCCGTCAGATCGTTTTGCCGGACCCGCTGCCGCCCTTAGGCATCATGGTTGAAACGCCCGCAGCAGCTCTGACGGCCAATACCATGGCCCAGCATGCGGACTTTATGGCCCTCGGGACCAACGATCTGACGATGTACACGCTGGCTGTGGATCGGGCGGATTCCATGGTGGCGGACCGCTACAGCCCGCTGCACCCTGCCGTACTTCAGCTGATTGCCCTGACAGCAGAGTCCGCTTTGCGAGCTCATCGTCCTATCTCGGTATGTGGAGAAATGGCATCGGACCCGCGGGTGGTCGCGCTGCTGATTGGACTTGGCCTACGGTCGTTTTCCATGAATTCTGCCTCTCTTCCACGCGTGAAACGCCTGATCAGAACGCTGAAGATGGAAGACTGTGATCACCTCAGACGCCATGTGATGATGGAGACAGATCTGGCTTCCATTCAGTCGCTGATCCGTGATTTCGCACTCTGATTCTGGTCCGCTTCAAGGCTCTCTATCGAAAAACAGTCGGCATGATGCCATATAGGAGAGACCATGCCGGATTCGTCTTTTGAGACCTCCTCTGCGGAGGACCTGTCCTTTTCCCCATCCATCACCTCCCGTCTTGAGCGGGCTGGGGACTGGTGCCGTCACCGTGGCCAACGCCTGACGGAGACGCGACGTCAGGTTCTGGGGCTGATCCTGTCTTCCGATAAGCCGTCCGGTGCTTACGATTTGCTGGCGCGATTGCGACCAGCGCACCCCAATGCCGCTCCTCCGACCGTCTATCGTGCACTGGATTTCCTTCTGGAACAGGGGCTGATCCATCGGCTTGAAAGACTGAGTGCTTTCGTTGCCTGCTCCCATGCGACAGACTGCCACCATGGGTGCGATCATGGAGAATGGGGCGTTCATCGTGCTCAATTCCTGATCTGCAAATCCTGTGGGCGGGCGTGGGAGCTTGAACAGGAAACGATTGTGCCGGCCCTCATGCTGGCGGCCAAGGATGTTGGATTTCGGGCTGAGGCTGCGACTGTAGAAATTGAGGGTGTTTGCGCAGCCTGCCAGAAAACCGGCGCTCGAAGCGGGAACTGACCCATCATGGGCGTGAGACGTTCTCCACCGCCCGCCCTGCCGTTTGACACTCTTCCAGAGCGCTCATCACCTCCGCCCCAAGTTCGCCGCGCAAAAAAAACGCAGGCTATCTCTCAGCCGGATCTTTTGGACTGGCAGCCTCCAGTGACACATCTGACTGCTGAAGATGTAGGCGCCGTCATGCTTGATGCTGAGGCGTTCCATCCCCCGGCTGGTGAGACCTTTCTGTACGCCCTGATGGGCCGCGCAGAGGGACAAGCTATTCTCGACGGCGGATTACCCCTCGCAGACCGGTTGATTTTTCTTGAGGGATCTCTGGCCGCACTGGCTCTAGCCGATATCCCGCCCGAGCAGGACATCGGAATTCTGCGTGTGCGACGCCGGTTGATCCAGTCCTGGCTGGAGGTGGCTCACGAGGGTCACGGGCCGTGCTATGTGCTGGTCGCAAAAGATCCATCAGGTCGCTGACAACAAAGGTTAAAAGACATGACAGCACACACGGGCTCCGGATTGCTCGCGGAAGTCACGCGCGGAAAACAGGTTGAATCACGGCATCTGGGCCGGGCTGTGGTTGTGGATGCCGATGGCTCTGTCGTGTGGTCCTGCGGGGATGTGGATGCAGCTGTCTTTCCGCGTTCGACCGTCAAGTCCCTGCTGGCAATTGAACTCGTCGAAAGTGGAGCGGCTGATCGGCTGGGCCTTTCCGACGAAGCCCTTGCGCTCGCCTGTGCCTCTCATAATGGCGAAGAGGCGCACGCCAAGGCTGCTGCTTCCATGCTCGCCGCCGTGGGACGGGATGTCGCGGCCCTGGAATGTGGAACTCATTGGCCAACGTATGAGCCTGCGGCCCGTGCCCTGGCCGCCGCGCATCAGTCCGCATGCCCGCTTCACAACAACTGTTCCGGCAAGCACGCCGGTCTCATCTGTCTGGCTTGTGACCAGGGGGTTGATCCTGTGGGCTACATTGATCCCGCTCATGAGATCCAGCGCCGTGTGACAGATGTTCTGGCCTCCATGACCCAGACGCCTCATACAGATGCCAACCGCGGAACGGATGGCTGTTCGATGCCAACATATGCGGTGCCTCTAAAGGCTCTTGCCCATGGTTTTGCCCGGTTCGGGAGTGGTGTCGGCCTTTCTTCTGAAAGAGCCAAAGCGACAGAGCGGCTTCGGGAGGCTGTGGCAGCTCATCCGTTCATGGTGGCCGGAACCGGACGATACGACACAACGGTCATGAACAATTTCGAAACTCGTGCGTTCATCAAAATGGGCGCTGAAGGTGTCATGATCGCAGCATTGCCGGAACAGGGACTGGGTTTCGCCATCAAGACGGATGACGGTGCCAACAGGGCGGCAGAAGTGGCCATGTCGGCTCTGCTGCATCATTTCGGTGGTGAAACGATGTGCCGAACGGCAAAAGATCATGCGATTTTCGCTGACACCAAAACGCAGACACTGCGTAACTGGCAGGGCGTTACGGTGGGTGAAATCAGGGCTGCCCTCACGATCTAAGCGAGATCGTGCTATAAAGATGACAATTCAGGCATCCACCAGAACTGGTGGGTGTCATTTTTTTGCGAAGGATACCCGCCAAGCATGACGGATCAGGTCAGGACCGAAGAGACCACCCAGCCAGATAACAGTGGAACATCTGTTTTTGATCCAACACGGTTCAAGATCATCGCCATTGGAGTGATTGCCGCCCTCGCAGGGTTAATGTCCGGTCTGGATATCGGTGTTGTTGCGGGTGCTCTGGATCTGATCGGTCAGGAATTCCATGCGTCTACGCTGGCGCTGGAATGGGTCGTCAGCTCCATGATGGCAGGTGCCGCCGCTGGTGCTCTTGGTGCAGGCTGGCTTTCCCATCATCTTGGCCGCAAGCGATCCCTTATTCTTGGCGCAGCAGTGTTCGTGGTTGGAACGCTGGGCTGTGCGATGGGATGGTCCCTTCCATCCATCATTGTCTTCCGCGTCATCATGGGAATTGCGGTGGGTATTTCAGCCTTTACGGCGCCATTATACCTGTCGGAAATCGCCAGCGAAGAGTCTCGTGGCGCCATGGTCTCGACCTACCAGCTGATGGTGACGGTCGGTATTTTCGTCGCGTTCCTGTCAGACACCTATTTTTCCTACAGTGAAAACTGGCGCTGGATGTTTGGTGTCGCAGGTATTCCTGCGGTCCTGTTTCTGATTGGCGTTCTGTTTCTGCCATACAGCCCGCGCTGGCTGATTATGCAGGGACGTCACAAGGAAGCCCGTGAGATCCTCGTGGATCTGCGGAATGACCCGCTGGAGGCTGCCAAGGAAATTCGCGCCATTCGTGAGCAGCTTGAAACCAAGCAGGAAGGCTTCAAGCTTTTCCGTACGAACAGCAATTTCCGTCGTTCTGTCGCTCTGGGCATCATGTTGCAGGCGATGCAGCAGCTCGCGGGCATCAATATCGTGATGTATTACGCCCCGAATATCCTGGCGGCGGCTCATTTCGATGCGCATTCCCAGATGTGGTGCACGGCCATTATCGGCCTGGTCAACATGCTGGCAACGTTTGTGGCGGTTGGTCTTGTGGATCGCTGGGGCCGTAAGCCAATCCTGTATGCTGGCTTCACAGTCATGGCGATTGGAATGGGCGTGCTTGCCATGCTGCTTCAGGGCGGCATGACAACGCAGTCTTCCCAGATCGCAGCCGTGTTCCTGCTGATGATCTTCTGTGCCGGATTTGCGATGTCTGCTGGCCCGCTGATGTGGGTTCTCTGTGCGGAAATTCAGCCTCTTGGCGGTCGCGATTTCGGTATTGCGATGTCAACATTCACAAACTGGATGACCAATCTTCTGGTGGGTGTGAGCTTCCTGTCGCTTATGAAAGCCATTGGAACAGGCGGAACATTCTGGCTCTTCGCAGGCCTGAATGCACTGTTTTTGCTGCTGACAATCCTGTTCGTGCCAGAAACAAAGGGTATGTCTCTGGCCGTTATTGAGAAGCGACTAATGCAGGGCACAAAGCTGCGCAAGCTCGGCCGCTAATCTCCCAAAATATATTCTGCCCGATAGAAACGTTCGGCTTTTGGTCGGACGTTTCTGCTATAAAGGGGACCAGCTGAAGGAGGCTGTCATGACCAATTTTTCTCTCTCGTCCGAAGGTCCGGGTCGTGGAGGCGTTCTCCTTGTTTATGGGCTCTATATCGCCCGATTTTTCACGGGCATTTCCCTATTGGCGGGAGTAATTCTCGCTTACGTCCTGAAAGGCTCCAGCCACGGTGTGGTTCGAACGCATCTGAGCTGGCTCATTCGTTTATTCTGGTATGACGTTGCCTTCATCATCGGGTGTGCTGCTCTTTTCGGCGCCTGCTTCATCACTGAACCTCCTGGAAGTTCCGGGCCAGGACAGCTCCTCTTCCTGATTCCGATTGGTATTTTTGCTCTGTGGAACATCGCTCTGCTCCTGTCGCTGTTTTATGGCGTACGGTCCCTGACGCAGAACCAGGGGCCACTACCTGATCGCTTTCGGGCGCTTGGCGAATAAACTGGCGAATTACGCCATTCTCAGTCTGTCTTGCAGTGAGTGGCAAGGCAGGCTGATAGGAAAATCGGGAACTGGCACGGTTTCTGCATGAGCTCTTCTGTTGAGGATCATCCTCCAGAGGAGTTCATTCATGTACACCACGACGATGTCCGGTTATGGAGCCGCCCGACAGGATACGGGCCGTGACTACGTCCTGCTGATTTATGCGCTGTATCTCGCCGGCTTCTTTACGGGAATTACGGCATTCGTGGGCGTAACACTCGCCCATGTAGCGCGCCGCTCCGCAACTGGCCTGAAACGTGCCCAGCTGGACTGGCAGATCAGACTGTTCTGGTATGGGGTATTTGCGCTGACAGTTATTGGCCTGATTCACCTGATGGTCGCAGGGCTTGGCGCCATCACGGGTGGTCTTGGTCTGGTCTTCATGGTCGTGCCGTGGGGACTGACCCTGACATGGGGTATTCTCACCGCCTGGGCCGTCGTGCGTGGAATGTATGCAGCATGGATGAACCGCCCGGTTGCATCATCCAACTCCTTCTGATGCCAAAGAAAGCGAATACAATGCCTGTTTTCCGTGCCGTTTTCCCTGTGCTGCTTGCTGCAACCTGCCTGACTTCCAGCGCGCTCGCTGCTCCGCTCAGTCAGAGCACATCCAGCGAAGATCTATCCTACGCAACCCTGCCGGAAGGGGGGATCATTTCCACCATCAGTGGGGATGTAGAAGTCAAAACCTCTTCCGGGCCGCTGTCCATCCGAAGTGTCAGTGGTGATACGGACGTTTCATCATCCAATGGCCCTGTATCCGTCTCAACGGTCAGTGGTGATACCCAGATTGGTCAGATTCAGGGTGCGCTTCAGATCAAGTCCGTTAGCGGCGATATCACTGTTGCCGGGGCAGCTGGGGCCGCGATACTGATGACTGTGAGCGGTGACGCGCATCTTGAGAAAGCAGCCGGGGACGTCACGGCCAAAAGCTCCAGCGGCGATCAGGACATCACCCTGATTTCAGCACCCAATGCGCGCACTGCGCTTTTGGAATCTGCGTCCGGCGATATCACGCTTCACTTGCCGAAGGGTTTCGGTGGAACCTTCGACATCCAACTTCGTCAGGGACGTTCGCAGAAAGACTTTCCCCTTGAGCAGTCCCTAGGTCTGGCTGTGAATGTTGGTCCATGGGAGAAACCGAGCCTTGTCTCAAGTGAGTCCCGGAAGATTGCAGCAAGTGGAAAGGTCGGTGACGGGAAAGACCATGTCACGCTCCGGAATGTCTCCGGAACCATCCGTATCGTTCAGGACTGACCGTCCCATCCTAAATGACGCAGCGCCTCGGCCATGGCTGGGGCGGGTGGCGCAACAGCGTCGAGGGTTTCTTCAGCGAGCGGTACGTGAAGGCTACGAGCCAGAAGATGCAGGCCCCCTGCATTTTCTGAGCCGTAAACCCGGTCACCCACAATCGGCGTCCCGAGATGCGCACAATGGATGCGGGCCTGATGGGTACGTCCTGTCAGAAGTTCCAGCTCCAGCCAGCTCCGGCTGCCTGCCTGGCCCAGAACGCGCCACCGCGTGATGGCAGCATCGCCTTTCGGGTCCACAATCATACGCCAGCCTGAGGGCATCGAATGTCGGAGCAGGGGAGCGGAAATTTCGCCTTCCTGCTGAGCTGGGACGCCTTCAACAACGGTCCAGTACAGTTTGCGGACCTGGCGCGCCTGAAAAGCATTCTGAGCTTCGATCAGAGCCGTCTTGCGGCGTGCAATCAGCAGGCAGCCAGATGTATCCGCATCAAGGCGGTGGGCCAGCCAAGGCCCGCCGCGTGGATGGGTCACAAGGCGCGTCTCTACCGAATCCTGAGTGGATGGACCGGGATGAACAGCCAGCCCGGCGGGTTTGTTCAGGATCAGGAAGCGCGAGGTTTCCAGCAGAACAGGAAGATCCTGCCCCAGATAGAAAAGACCACGCGGGGCAGGGGAGGGGGGAGTTTCGCCGCGGCTTCTGCGTCTGTCAGTCCTCATGGGATGCCGGACGACGGGCTAGAATTTCACGTTTGCCCACATGGTTGGCTGGCCCGATGATGCCTTCCTTTTCCATCTGGTCAATCAGTTTCGCTGCGCGGTTATACCCGATCGAGAGATGGCGCTGGATAAAGCTGGTCGAGGCGCGACCTTCCGTCATGACAATGTCTACGGCCTGTTCGAACAGGCTACCTTCACCATCTCCACCGCTTCCGCCGCTGCTCATGCCGCCACTGGAGGAGCCACCTTCTTCATCTTCCCCGGAGACAACGTCATCGTTGTAGATCGGATCGCCCTTGGAGCGCAGATCTGCCACGACTTCTTCAACCTCATCATCCGCCACAAACGGGCCATGGACACGCGTAATGCGGCCGCCGCCCTGCATGAACAGCATGTCACCCTGGCCAAGAAGCTGCTCGGCACCCTGTTCCTGCAGAATGGTACGACTATCGAACTTGCTGATGACCTGGAAGGAAATACGGGTTGGGAAGTTGGCCTTGATGGTGCCGGTAATCACGTCAACGGACGGGCGCTGCGTTGCCATGATAACGTGAATACCAGCAGCACGCGCCTTCTGCGCAAGGCGCTGTACTGCCGTCTCGATTTCCTTGCCAGCGACCATCATCAGGTCAGCCATTTCGTCGATCACCACGACGATATACGGCAGGTTTTCCAGCGGAACCTGCTGTTCGTCAAAGACGGGCTTGCCTGTCTCAGGATCAAAGCCGGTCTGAACGCGGCGGGTGACCATCTCCCCGGATGCCCGAAGCTGGCTGACGCGTTCGTTGTAGCCGTTGATATTACGGACCTGAAGCTGCGCCATCAGACGATAGCGACGGTCCATCTCCTGCACGGTCCACTTGAGAGCACTGACAGCCTTTGCCGGTTCCGTCACCACAGGGGTCAGAAGATGCGGAATTCCGTCGTAAATCGACAGTTCCAAGATCTTTGGATCAATCATGATCAGACGGCACTCTTCCGGGCTAAGCCGATAGAGCAGTGACAGGATCATGGAGTTGATACCAACGGACTTACCCGATCCAGTCGTACCAGCGACCAGTAGATGCGGCATTTTTGCCAGATCCGTATAGACCGGAACGCCAGCAATATCCTTGCCCAGCGCAATCTGGAGGCGGCCCACGCCATTGGTCCATTCCGGCGTCATAAGCAGTTCGGAGAAGAACACCATCTCGCGCTTGGCGTTCGGAACCTCGATACCAATGACATTTCGGCCCGGCACCGTCGCGATGCGCACACTGAGAACGGAGAGGGACCGCGCCACGTCATCTGCCAGACCGATCACACGTGACGATCGGATACCCGGAGCAGGTTCAAGCTCATAAAGCGTGACAACCGGACCTGCGTGAATGTCGCCAATCGTGCCCTGAACGCCGTAATCCGCCAGAACACTTTCCAGCAGTCGTGCATTGGACTGAAGCGTTTCCTGCGAGGGACCTGTGGAGGCGTGTGCAGGCGGTGGGTTCAGCAGAGACAGCGGGGGAAGTTCCCAGCCTGTTGCTGCGGGGGTGCGCGGTGGCATCGGGCGTGCCGCAGGTTGTGGCTGAGCCGGGCGCTCAGGACGACGCATTCCGAAGAGGCTGCGGCGCTGTTCCGGCTCTGGTGCAGGCGGCTCGATGCTGCTCTGCGGCCCATCTTCATCCGCATCGTCTTCAACATGCGAACGCTGGATTGTTTGAACATTCCTCTGGCGGGCAATCTGCGCCAGTCGTTCAGCATAAGGGTTGGACGGCGCTTCTTCCTCTTCCGGCACCTGCGGATCCGGGGCCGCGGCGTTGGCAGCTTCTTTCCGCATGACTGCCGGATGCTCGTAAGGATCCTCCGCCGTTTCCATGGGAGGCTGCATCCAGCCCGTGTTCTGCGGCACGAAGGGAGACGGGCGCGTGCTTGGGTCGCTCTTGCCGAAGCTGCGACGCAGAAAAGACAGGGGCGCTGCATCTGGTGCAGGGCTGCTTCCCGTATTGCCGCGCTGGAATTCGTACTGACGCGGGTCGGGAGCAGGACGATCGGACGTCTGCGGGCCGTTCATGCGTCGGGCAAGAGCCACGGGCTGGCGGGCCAGCAATGCGGCGCCCTGTCCCATGGCGCGCCATTCGCGCCACTGAAGCCCCATGGCAAGTGGCAACAGAATGCCCATCAGGAGCAGAACAAGAAACACTGCCAATGCGCTGCCTGCTGAACCGGCTTCAGCGTGTGCGGCGTCAAGCAGACGATGAGCACAGGACACGCCCATTTCGCCGCCCAGACCGGCCGCGGTCGGCCAGGCTACTTCAAGCCCCGGAATAAGCAGCTGGAGCGTGCCAATGAACGTGGCGCCGGCTGGAAGAAGCAGAAGTGCAGCAATAATCCGGACGATGGGTGCGCTCATGCCGTGATGGCGGACCATACGCCAGGCCCAGGCCAGCAGCACGACAATCGGCAGACCACTTCCCAAGCCCAGCCACTGCACCAGACCGTCCGAAATAGTGGCGCCGGTCCGGCCCAGAAGGTTCGTAGGTTCTGTTCCCGTGGACGTATTGAACGACGGATCGTGCGGGTTGAAGCTCCACAGCGCGATGCCGATGGCAACAGCCGCAATCAGAAAGCCCAGTCCCAGAAGCTCCATGAGGCGGGCGTTCAGCGCACTCCGGAGCTTTGGTGTCATGTGACGGTCGTGTGCTTCACGAACGATGTTGCGCACTGTGCTGGTCGAACGGCTGAACACGGCCAAGTCTCGTCACCCCGTCGGTTTTCTGGATTACGGCTTTCAGATCAAGACTGAATTATACCTGACAGGCCACTGAATACAGTAGGAAAATTAAGGAACAGTGGATGAATGTCGCCAGATGGTCACCTTTGCCGCGCCGAATTTCCGGATCACGAGTGGCTCGGCAGGAAGTGTGGGGGAAAAGTGTTCGGAAGGTGGCACAAACGGGGCAAAATCTTCAGTCGCTCCCGTCTCTGCAACGATCAGTGCACCTTCAGCAATCCAGCCCCCTCGCGCCAGAGCGCGCAGACCCGATTCGACCAGTGTTTTCCCGTAAGGTGGATCCAGGAAAATCAGCGTATGCGACTCTGTTGCGCGGGGTGGATGTGTCACGCTGCAACTCAGCACGCGGGAGATGTCCCGAGCGCGGCAGATATCGAGATTGGCGCGCAGGGCGTTCAGGGCATTGCGGTCCCGCTCAATGAAAGATGCGCGCTGAGCACCGCGGGACAGGGCTTCCAGGCCCATCGCCCCTGTTCCGGCATAACCGTCCAGAACAATGGCCTCTTCAAGCTCATCATGCCCGTACCACGGGGCATGAGCCAGCATGTCAAAGATGGCCTGCCGCGTCCGATCAGATGTCGGGCGCGTTCCTTCTCCCCGTGGGGCCATAAGTGCACGGCCCTTGTTCTCTCCGCCAACAATCCGCATGAATCAGCGGGTCCGCTTACGGGTCGGAGCAGGTAGATCGGGGATCTGCTCGCGCAGCGTCTTCCCGTTGACTTCCTCAAGCTCACGCGCCTTCAGGGAGCCGAGTTGAAACGGACCATACGACAGACGGATCAGACGGCTCACATGAAGGTTCAGTCCGCGCATGACCTGACGAATTTCCCGGTTCTTGCCTTCACGCAAAGAGACGGTCAGCCAGGAGTTGTCACCCTTGACGGAATCCAGTTCGGCTTCGATCGAGCCGTAACGGATGCCTTCAAATTCAAAACCATCGACCAGAGAGGCCAGACGTCTCTCGTCCACCATGCCGAAAACGCGCACACGGTAACGGCGGACCCAGGCATTGCCGGGCAGTTCCAGACGACGTGCCAGTTCGCCATCGTTTGTCAGCAGCAGCAGACCCTCGGAATTGATATCCAGTCGGCCGACGCTGATAACACGCGGCATTCCCTCAGGCAGGGAGTCAAAAACTGTCCGGCGTTCCTGCGGGTCACGATGCGTGGTCAGAAGGCCGTCAGGCTTGTGATAACGCCACAGACGGGTACGCTCGGGATTATCCACGGGCTTACCGTCAACCAGCACGATATCACCCGGCTGAACGAATGTTGCGGGATGCGTGACGGGTTGGCCGTCCATCTTGATCCGGCTGTCTTCGATCATGCGTTCCACGTCACGACGGCTGGCAACGCCAGCGCGCGCAAGGAACTTCGCGATGCGTTCGCCTCTTGGGCCGTCGGATGTTTCAGGGGTCGGGTTAAGTTCTTCGGTCATCGTGCTGCTGCCTCCACCAGCGCCGCATACAGGCGACGGTCGCCGGGGTCGAGGGTGAATTCAGGATGCCACTGTACACCAATGGCGAATTTTGCGTCGTCCAGTTCGATTGCCTCGATCACACCGTCCGCCGCTACAGCCGAGATTTTTGCCCTTCCTGCCGTCCGCACAGCCTGATGGTGGGACGAATTGACGTGCATGATCTCGGTGTCAGCAATGCGGGCCAGGCGGGTGCCAGCTACAACGGAAACCGTATGTCCGGGTTCATGGCGCGGGTTGGGCTGCTCGTGTTCCAGTTCGGGTGGAAGATGCTGGATCAGCGTCCCGCCCGCATTCACGGCCATAAGTTGCATGCCGCCACAGATTCCCAGAACAGGAATGTTCCGCTTGAGTGCAGCACGCAGAAGGGCAAGCTCGGCAGATGTTCTGGCGGGACGGGGGGTGGTCAGAGGATGAGGCTCTTCCGCATACAACGCCGGATCAACGTCAAACGCACCGCCAGTGATAACGAGGGCGTCCAGGCGCTCTACCATCGCTTCCGCGTTCCCCACATATCCCAGGCAGACTGGTAAGCCGCCAGCGTCACTGAGGGCCGTGAGATAATTTTCTCGCAAGGCATGATAAGGATAGCGAGAAAATTGCCCCGGACCGCCAGGCTCATGATCGAGCGTAAGACCAATGAGCGGAGCTGTGTTCCGGGAAGGGGATGGACGGGCGGTGGTCATACGCCCCATCATCGCATCATGATTCAGGCCGATACAAGCCGGGCCATGCAGTTGGCTCTTGATGCCGCAGACGAAGCGGCCCGACAGGGTGAAGTTCCCGTGGGGGCGGTTGTGCTGGATGCGGCGGGAGATGTCGTGTCCGTGGCGCGCAACCGCGTAGAGGAACTGTATGACGCCTCTGCCCATGCTGAACTTCTGGCCATGCGTGCGGCGGCGGTGAAGCTTGGCTCGTCGCGCCTGACAGGATGTACGCTTGTTGTCACGCTGGAACCCTGCCCGATGTGCGCGGGCGCCATTGTGCATTTCAGGTGCGAGCGTGTCGTGTTCGGTGCTTATGATCCCAAAGGTGGCGGGGTCGAACATGGTCCGCGTGTGTTTGAACGGCCGACCTGCCTGCACAGGCCGGAAGTGATCGGCGGACTACGTGAACGGGAAGCTGCTCTTCAGCTCAGGACATTCTTCCAGCGGCTGCGGAAAGGGTGACAAACAAAGACTTACGGATGTTTCACCTCCCGGTCAGCTTGGTGAATGGGAACGCAGTGCATAGTGCGGACTTATAACGACCGAACCGTTCTTCTGTAACAATCGGGACTGACATGACCACACGCTTCCGCGCTTCCCTTGCTGCCCTCGCTGCCACGACCTTTCTGGTCGCCGCTCCCGCTGCCATGGCGGATAACGGAGCCATCAAGCCGCAGACCAATGTTCAGGCGCTGCCCAACTTCGTCACTCTTGTGAAGCAGGTGAAGCCTGCCGTTGTTTCCATCACGGCACACATCAAGGCCGATGTTGCCGAGCAGGAAGAGAACGGCCCAGGCGGTGATGGCGGCGGAATGCAGGGCTCGCCTTTCCCGTTTCCTTTCCCGTTCCAGATGATGCCGCAGCAACAGCAGCAGAACCGCACGGTGGAAGCTCGCGGATCAGGCTTCATCATCTCGGCTGATGGTTATGTGGTAACCAACAACCACGTTGTGAATGGCGCCACGAAGGTGACGGTCACGCTGGATGACGGGACCACATTGCAGGCCAAGATCATTGGCCGTGATCCGAAGACGGACGTGGCTCTTCTGCGTGTGAAGCCAACCGGAAAACTGCCGTTCATCGACCTCGGTGATTCTGATGATGTCCAGCCGGGCGAATGGGTCGTTGCCGTCGGCAATCCTTACGGTCTTGGCGGAACCGTGACGGCAGGTATCGTCTCGGCTCTGGGCCGTGATCTGCATTCCGGCGCGTATAACGACTTCATCCAGGTTGATGCGCCGATCAACCACGGCAACTCCGGTGGCCCGCTGTTCACGCAGGATGGCAAGGTCGTGGGCATCAACTCCATGATCATTTCGCCGAACGGTGGTGGCTCAATCGGTATCGGCTTTGCCATTCCGTCCAACACGGTGCGATCTGTCGTCGATCAGCTTGAAAAGACGGGTCATGTGACGCGTGGCTATTTCGGCATCGAGGGGCAGGATATTTCTCCGACGATGGCTCAGGCGCTCAACCTGAAGTCCCCGGAGCCCGGTGCTCCGCCGCATGGTACGCTGGTGGCGTCCGTCTCCAAGGGTAGCCCGGCTGAAAAGGCTGGTATCAAGAGCGGTGACGTCATCCTGACGCTGAATGGCCATCCGGTGAAGAATGGCCATGATCTGGCTGTGAAGGTTGTCTCCATTGCGCCTGGGACAGACGCTACGGTGAACCTGCTGCGTGACGGCAAGCCGATGGATGTGAAGTTCACGGTGGGCAACCTCGCCAATCAGGATCATGGCAGTGGTGGTGCAGATAGCAGCCAGTCCGCCGGTGCTGGCAAGCTTGGTGTGTCTTTGGCATCCCTGACGCCGCGCGCGCGACAGGAGCTGGGCTTGGATGACAGCGTGCAGGGTGCCGTCGTTGCTGACGTTGTTCAGGGTTCCCCGGCTGATCAGTCTGGCATTCGTCCGGGCGACATTATTGTGGCCGTGGGAAATCACGTCACGCCGTCTCCGAAGGCTGTGGTAGCGCAGGTGCGTGACGCTTTGTCCCGCAAGCAGCCCCCTCTGCTACGCATCCTGCGTGACGGGCAGCAGCTCTTTGTTGCTGTCTCGCCTGATGGTTCGGATGATGGCAGCTCAGGCGACGATCTCCAGTAATTCTCGTATCGGGTTTTACGAAACAGAGCGGGGGGACAGATGTCTCCCCGCTTTTTTTATGTTCGCCACAAGGGAAGGCGTCAGAGTTCTGTAACTGGACAGAAGGCCCGAGATAAGTTTTTCTGAGCCGCAATTGGCGTTCGTGCGTTACGGTCGCTTAAAACGCGGATCTGTTAAGGATTTTGGATTAATGGCCAATATCAGCCCCCTCGCCGGAAAAACGCTCGATCAGTCGCAGTTGACGGATATATCGGCCCTGGTTGCCGCTTATTATGATCGCAAGCCAGACGTCTCCATCCCAACCCAGCGTGTTTCGTTCGGTACTTCCGGACACCGTGGTTCGTCTTTACATACCAGCTTCAATGAAGGCCATATCCTCGCTATCTGTGAAGCAATCTGTCGGTATCGTAAGGCGGAGGGGATTGATGGCCCGCTTTTCATTGGCATTGACTCGCACGCCCTGTCGGCCCCGGCACAGCGCTCGGCCATTGAGGTTTTCGCGGCCCACGGCATTGACGTCCGCATTGACCAGAACGATGGCTACACGCCGACGCCTGTCATTTCCCACGCCATTCTGACCTACAACAAGGGCCGCACAGCGGGGCTGGCCGATGGTGTTGTCGTCACGCCGTCCCATAACCCGCCGACGGATGGTGGTTTCAAGTACAATCCGACGAATGGTGGTCCGGCAGATACGGCCGTGACGAAAGCCATTCAGGACATGGCGAATGACCTGCTGGCGAATGGCCTGAAGGACGTAAAGCGCCTGCCTTACGACGAAGCCAAGAACGCACCGTCCATCAAGCGCTATGATTACGTCACGCCGTATGTGGCCGATCTGGAAAACGTCATCGACATGGCGGCCATCCGTGATGCGGGCGTGAAGATTGGTATTGATCCGCTGGGTGGCGCTGCTGTTGGTTACTGGAAGCCGATTGTTGAGAAGTATGGCCTGAACGCTACGATCGTCAGCGATGTTGTGGACCCGCAGTTTGCGTTCATGACGGCAGACTGGGACGGGCAGATCCGTATGGACTGTTCTTCGCCCTATGCCATGGCGCGTCTCATCAAGATGGGCCAGGATTTTGACGTTGCGTTCGCCAATGACACGGATGCAGACCGTCATGGCATCGTGGCCATGCCGGATGGCTTGATGAACCCGAACCACTATCTGGCTGTGGCGGTTTCGTACCTGTTCCAGAACCGTCCGGACTGGAAGCCTGATCTGGGTGTCGGCAAGACGCTGGTGAGCAGTGGTCTGATTGATCGCGTTGTCGCGGATATGGGCCGCAAGCTGGTCGAAGTGCCGGTCGGTCTGAAATGGTTCGTGCCGGGCCTGATGGATGGCTCGCTAGGCTTCGGCGGTGAGGAAAGTGCCGGCGCAACTTTCCTGCGCCGGGATGGCTCTGTCTGGACGACCGACAAGGACGGTCTCATTCTCGGCCTTCTTGCTGCGGAAATCACAGCCAAGACGGGCAAGAATCCAAGCCAGCACTACCATGAGATCATCGCTCGCCTCGGAACGCCGTACTATGCGCGGATCGACGCAGCGGCAAACCCGGAGCAGAAGGCCAAGCTCAGCAAGCTGGCGCCTGAGCAGTTCCCGCTTGAAGAACTGGCTGGTGACAAGATCATTGCCAAGCTCACGAAGGCACCGGGCAATGGCGCGGCGATCGGCGGCCTAAAGGTTGTGACGGAAAACGGCTGGTTCGCAGCCCGTCCATCCGGCACGGAAGATGTCTATAAGATCTATGCCGAGAGCTTCAAAAGCCCAGAGCACCTGAAGGCCATTCAGGAGGAGGCGCAGGCTGCGATTTCCAAAGTCTTTGCGTCTTGAAGGTGTCGCCTTCAAAAGCGCAGTAACAACATTGGGCCACCATCTTTAACGAGATGATGGCTTTTTTTAGAATGTTATTCCTGCTCGGTAAGTTATGGGCAGTACGAGCCTTTATTTTCCCGAGAGGCTTCGGTGCAACCGCGCAATGGCACCCGGCAGGCCCCGGATTTTCAGAATACGACCTGTCTCGTCGTGATCTTCGGACAGGACGCGGGCGCTCTCGTAAATCTCGCCGATCAGTCCCTGTTTCGAGTAGGGCAGTACCAGAACATCATCGACCATTTTCGTCTCGAAGAAGGCGATCAGGCTCTCTCGTAGAGCACTCACATCGTCCGGCCGATGTGCAGACAATGGAATGGCGTCTGGATGCCTTTCAAGCAGTTCAGCGCGCCGGGCGTCATCCACCTTATCCATTTTGTTCAGAACAAGCCGGGACGGCACAACATCCGCTCCGATTTCATGCAGAACACTGCGGCTAACCTCAAGCTGCGCTTCGTAAGTCGGGTCCGAGGCATCTACGACAAACAGCAGTAGTGACGCTTCCAGTGCTTCAGACAGCGTAGAGCGGAACGAGGCGACCAGATCATGGGGGAGCTGTTTGATGAAGCCCACCGTGTCGGACACAAGAATACGCGGACGTGTCTCGGGCTGAAGCGTCCGAACTGTCGTATCGAGCGTAGCGAAGAGCTTGTCCTGCACCAGAACTTCGCTACCGGTTAGCGCGCGCATCAGGGAGGACTTGCCAGCATTGGTGTAACCCACCAGAGCGACGCGGAGCTGATCCCGCCGTGCAGAACGCCGGTTATCGCTATCGCGTTGCACGGCTTCCAGCTGGGTTTTCAGCTCGGCAAGGCGGTCCCGGATCTTGCGGCGATCAAGCGACAGATTGGTTTCGCCAGCCCCAGGCCCCTGCTGTCTGCCGCCACCATTCGAAGATTCCCGCAGGCGTGGTGCAACGTATTTCAGCCGCGCCATCTCCACCTGAAGCTTTGCTTCGCGGGTATTGGCGTGACGATGGAAAATTTCAACAATGACACCCGTACGATCCAGCACCTGCGCGCCGGTAGCGCGTTCGAGATTGCGGATCTGACTGGGTGTCAGTTCGTGGTCAACAATGACAAATTCTGGCTTGCGGGGGCCATCTGAGTCTTCTTCATCGGGCTCTGATGCTTCAACGGTGCCCTCAAAGCGTTTGCGGGCCTTTGTCATCGGGGTCTTGACCATCGGTGTGATGATCCCGCGGCCGCCGGTAATGTCTGCGAGCTCTTCCAGCTTGCCAGCGCCAAGGAGCGACGCAGCACCCGTACCTTCGCGCTTTTGCGAGACGGACCCGATGACGTCATAGCCAAGGGTTTTAACCAGTCTCCCAAGTTCTTCCAGGCTGGCTTCGTGTGCGACGTCATCGACGTCAGGGGTCTGGATGCCGACGAGAACGGCGAGCGGAATGGGGAGCTTTGTTTCCATTCGCCCTTACATAGCACGGATTATGACAACGCCATCGAAATGCATGGACGGCGTGATTCACTGTTTCGATGAAGCGGAAAACAACGCATTTTCTGCACGTTTCTGACGAAGTTTGTTGTCTGGGGCTGGGGGGTGCGGCATGAGAAGGCACAATCAGAAACCACCCCTTTGCCGTCAGCAGGTCCGTACAGATGTCAGAACACACCCCAATTGGTCTCGGAAAAGAAGCCAGAACCGTCAAGGCATTGACCCATTCGGGCAATTTCCATGCCGACGAGACGCTGGGTTACGCCATTCTTCACTACGCTCTTTCGCCGGAAGGCAGCCTGCGTGGCCGTGTGCTCGGTGAGGACGCAGACAACCGCCTGCAGTTTGTTCGCACCCGGTCGCCGGAGCGTATTGCAGAAGCCGATATCGTTTTTGATGTCGGCGGTGTCTTTGATCCGTCCATCGGGCGCTATGACCATCACATGAAGGACAAGCCCCTGCGTGAAGACGGGACGCCGTATAGCGCTGCGGGTCTGTTGTGGAAGGACTACGGTCACGCAGCCATCCGCAATATCGTCACCACACCGGTGACCGAGGACATGGTTGCCGCCATCTGGCAGTCGCTCGACAAGTCCCTGATCATTCCTGTTGATCAGGATGACAATGGTGTAGCCAAGATGGGCAAGCTGTCTCTTGCGGATATTGTTTCTGCGTGCAGCCCGGCCTGGGATACTGCGGAGCTGTACGGAGCGCAGGAAGCCAAAAAGCGTGAAGCTTTAGGGTTTGCGAATGCGGCAACGGCCGTCGCATCCCATCTGGTCAATATGGTTGACCGTGTACGGGCCAGCCTCAAGGCCGCTAACCGCGTTGTGGAAGCTTACGAGGCTGCGGAAGACAAGCGCATCCTTGTCATGGAAACAGGAATGCCCACGGAAAAGGTCATTTTCGAGCGGGATCTTCCGGTTGTGTATGTTGTCTCTCCAGCAGGCCCGGAGCAGTGGAACGTGAAGGCCATTCCCCCTGTGCGTGGCGATTTCGGGCAGCGCGTCTCTTTGCCGGAGGCCTGGGGTGGGCTGGAAAAAACTGCGCTAGCGGCCGTTTCGGGCGTTCCGGATGCAGTTTTTGCTCATCCGGCCCGTTTCATCTGTGGTGCGGGAAGCCGGAATGGGGCCATCACCATGGCGCGCCTGGCGTTGGAAATCGATGCGGCCCTGAAATCTAAAGCTGACTGATCACCGGCATTAGAAAACCGTTGATCCGGAAAAAGCGCCCGGATCAACGTCTTGTTTGTAAATGCTGGTTCAGGCTGCAATTTCTGCAAGCAGCGCGTCTACATCTTCTGGCCGGGTGTAGTAACTCGTGACCAGACGGATCAGTGTGCCAGAGACGTCTTCCGGTGTAGGCCAGCGGTAGAATGTGTAGCCAACGGTTTCCAGATCTTTCAGAACCAGATCTGGCAGAATGACGAAAACCTCGTTGCTCTGCCGCTCATAAGGCATCTGGGCCGCCGGATGGCGACGAAGCCCATCGACAAGGCGCTGGGCCATCTGGTTCGCATGCGCGGCGTTCTGGAGCCACACATCGTTTTCCAGCAATGCGTGAAGCTGCGCACTCAGGAAACGATGCTTGGACCACAGATTGCCACTGCGTTTGATGCGACGCAGAAACTCTTTAACCAGTGGGCGTGTCCGCTCATTGAGGAAAAAGACCACGGCTTCCGCCGCCATTGCGCCAGCCTTGGTGCCTCCGAAGCTCAGAACATCCACACCTGCTTTCCACGTCACGTCTGCCGGAGAGCAGCCAAGATGGGCCACCGCATTCCCCAGGCGCGCGCCATCAAGATGCACACTTAGGCCATGGTCGTGTGCGATGCGCGTCAGTGCGGCCAGCTCCTCCAGACTATAGACAAGTCCCCATTCGTTCGCCTGTGTGAGTGACAGGGCCTGAATGACAGGGCTGAGAATGCCGCGTTCCTCATTATTCCTGAGAACGGCAGGCATTGTCGCCGGGTCCAGCTTTCCTTCTGCGGACGGGATGCAGACGAGCTTGGCGCCATGCATGTAGAATTCCGGAGCGCCACCTTCATCCGTGTTGATATGGGCGCTCTGGTCGCACAGCACGGCTCCGTAAGGTGAGACCAGCGCGGAAAGCGCGATACTGTTGGCGGCAGTTCCAGTCGCGATCGGGAAAACAGCCACTTCCGTCTCGAAGATGTCCCCAAACCGTTTGTTCAGGGATTGGGTAAGATCATCTGCTCCGTAAGATCCAACACTGCCCGCATTGGCGGCCAGCAAGGCTGCCATGACTTCAGGGCAGATGGGGGTAACATTGTCACTGGCGAAGTTCTTGCGTATTTCCTCGGACATAAAACCATCCTTTTCCTGCGCACGACGCGGGCTGTAGCCTGAATCGTAACTGAAACTGCAGCCTGTTGCCATCCGGAGAGCCCATGAGCACGTTTCCCCCTGAACTGGCCGGCAAACTCATAGATGGCAAAGGTATTGCCCGGTCTCTGACAGACCGTATCGGTCGTGAAGTTTCCAGCTTTATCGAGCAGGGCAATGCCGTGCCGGGTCTGGCGGTTGTTCTGGTCGGCAACGATCCTGCATCTGAAGTCTATGTGAAGAACAAAGCTATTCAGACGCACCGTGCAGGCATGCGCTCCTTCATGCATATGCTGCCGCAAAGCACGAAGCAGGAAGAGCTTCTGGAGCTCCTTGCACAGCTGAACGCGAACCCGCAGATTCACGGTATTCTCGTCCAGCTTCCGTTGCCGCCCCAGATTGATCCGGTTGTCGTGACGAATGCGATCGCGCCGCATAAGGATGTCGACGGGTTGGGTGAAGTAAATGCCGGGCGCCTGTCTCTGGGCATTGACGGGCTCGTCCCCTGCACGCCGCTGGGATGTCTTATGCTGCTACAGTCTGTTCATAAGGACATGACGGGCAAGCATGCTGTGGTGATCGGGGCGTCCAGTCTGGTTGGAAAGCCCATGGCGCAGCTTCTGTTGAAGCAGAACTGCACGGTCTCGGTCGCGCATATCCATACGCGGGACACACGAGCACTGGCACGTGAGGCAGACATTCTGGTTGTGGCAACTGGCAAGCATGGTCTTGTTCGCGGAGACTGGATCAAACCGGGCGCCACCGTCATTGACGTTGGTATTACGCGCGTCCCGACGCCTGAAGGGCGGACGCGGCTTGTGGGAGATGTTGCTTTTGAGGAAGCGCTTCCGATTGCAGGCCATATTACGCCTGTTCCGGGTGGCGTTGGCCCAATGACCATTGCCTGCCTCCTGCACAATACGCTTCAGGCTGCGCGCGTTACACAGGGGCAAAGCAAGGGTGAAGCCCTCTGATGCGTGTTTCTGTTGAACTTGTTCCCCGCTCGGAAGACGCGCTGTTTGATGATGTTGCGGTGGTACAGAAAGTGCTTCCGCAGGTTGATCTTCTGAACATTCCAGACCTGATCCGTTTCGACCTGCGCAGTGACGATGCTGCTGCACAGGTTAACCGTCGGTCAGGCATGGATGTGATTCCGCATATTCGGGCGATTGATATCGCTCCTGGAGCACCTCTTCCGGGCGCAGATCGTCCAGAATTGAAATCCGTGCTTGTGGTGGCAGGCGATCCACTGCCTGCGGGAAGTGATCGAGTTTCCTACCCTAATACTTCTGCGGAAATCATTGCGCGGTATCGCAAGGAAGCGCCGCATCTGGACGTTTATGCGGTATTTGACCCTTACCGCCGGGCTCCCTGGCGGGAGCTGGAAGATATCGCCCGGAAGAAAGACGCCGGGGCCTGCGGTTTCTTTACTCAACCGCTGTTTGATCTGCACATGCTCCAGCTCTCCATGGACTGGTTGCGGGACGACACGGTGTTCTGGGGCGTTTCACCCGTCTTGGGCGAACGATCCCGTCGATACTGGGAGCGCGTTAACCATGTGGTGTTCCCCAAAGACTATGACGATACCCTTGAAGGGAACGTGCATCTTGCGCGCCAGATGCTGACACTGGTGCGCGAAAAGAACGACAATGCCTATCTTATGCCTCTGAAAGTTGATCTTGCATCTTATCTAGGCGGCCTAGGTGATATTATAACGGGGTAGGAACTAACGAGCGGAGATCATAGCCCGGATGCGCGTATGCCTTTTTCTCTTACCCCTTCTGGGAGGCGCGCTGGTTCCGGCCGCTCTTTCGGCCAAAACCCTCTCTGATCCGGCTCCGGTTTTTGCTCCGCTGACACTGCCTGATGCCCCGAACGTTTATCGTTCGGGCTCTGGTCTGCCCGGACCACAATACTGGCAGAACCGAACGGATTACGTCATTCGATCCCGCATCGACACGCAGGCGCATGTCCTGCATGGGGCCGAAACCGTCACATACAGCAACAACAGCCCGGAAACGCTAGACGTTCTGTGGGTTCAGCTTGAGCAGAACCTCTATCGCACAGACTCACGGGCCTCGTTCTGGGGTAAATTCCCATCGGGTGGTCATCATACTTCCGGCATGGAAATTGAGCGTGTTTCCATTGTGCAGGGCGGCCATGAAGTTGATGTCACGCCGCTGATTACTGACACTCGGATGCAGCTTCGACTACCCCGAGCTCTGGATGCTCATGGCGTCGCAGTCATCAAAATTGAGTGGCACTATACAATCCCGGGAGAGTGGGGAGGTCGTACAGCTGTCACCCCGTCTCGCGAGGGTGAAATTTACGAGATTGCTCAATGGTACCCGCGCCTGAGCGTGTATGATGATCGCGCGGGATGGAACACTCTGCCCTATCTCGGGCAGGAGTTTTATCTGGAATATGGCAATTTCGATTACACCGTCACTGTTCCGTGGAACTTTACGGTCGTTGGGTCCGGGGCACTCCTGAATCCGGAGCAGACCCTGACGACAACCGAGCGCGCGCGACTGGCTCAGGCAGCGCAGAGTGACAATCGCGTCATGATCCGGACCATTGATGACGTGACAGATCCCAAAAGCCATCTCAGGCAGTCTGGGGAAGTGTCCTGGCATTACGTTATGCGCAATAGCCGCGACGTGGCCTTTACGGCATCGCCGGCGTTCCTCTGGGATGCTGCTCGTATTAACCTACCGCCGGTTGCGCCCTGGGCCAATTATCGCCCGGCTCCGCGGCTGGCGATGTCCGTCTATCCCCGCGAAGGCATTGGCCCGCATGGATGGGACCGATCAACGGAATACGTCAAACACGCCATCGAGTATTTTTCGTCTCAGTGGTACGAATATCCATGGCCAAATGCCGTCAATCTGGGCGGGCACGGGGCCGGAATGGAATATCCGGGTATCGTGTTTGACGGCATGAGTGACCGGGACCCGGAGCTCTTCTGGATTACGACGCATGAGTTGGGTCATGACTGGTTCCCGATGATTGTGGGTTCTGATGAGCGGCGTAATCCGTTCATGGATGAAGGGTTCAACACCTTTATCGATGCGTATGCGTCAGATCATTTCCACAACGGGGAATTCGCGCCAAAGCGGGACCCGGAATTTGCTCCAAAAACGGGCAATCCTGCGCAGGATATCGTTCCTGTCCTGACGGATTCAAAAGCACCTAATCTGATGGCAGGGGCAGACGAGGTCTCCGAAACTTACCGCCATAGCGTTGTCTATTTCAAAGGAGCTTACGGGCTGAAGCTTCTGCGAGAGCAGATTCTCGGGCCTGTGCGTTTTGACGCTGCCTTCCGTCGCTATATTGCCGTCTGGGCTTTTCATCACCCATCGCCCTCGGATTTTTTCCGCTTGATGAGCAGCGAAGCCGGTGAGGATCTCTCATGGTTCTGGCGCGGATGGTATTTCTCTAACGCCGCGCCTGATTATGCTGTTGGAACTGTGGAGCAGAAAGGAACGGACCCTGTGTCTGTACAGGTTCTGAACTACGGCACCTTGCCTCTTCCTGTTGTTCTGCGCGTCGAATATCAGGACGGAACAACGCTGGACCGCCGTATCCCGACGGAAGCCTGGCGGCAGACCAGCGATTTGAAGGTCACGTTTGAAGCCCATGGTTCGGTGAAGGCCGTAACGCTTGATCCGGACCATGTCATTCCGGACATTGACCGCAGCGATAACCGTAAATGATGCTTCACCGTTCCTGACATGCAATGTGTGTCAGGAATGGAAAAAACCTCCCATGTCCTGCCAAAGGCATGGGAGGAGTAGTTTTCACCCGACCATTTGAATAGCTGCGCGAGTTTCGTTGGATGCCGCAGGTCCCGCATATGGTGAAGGGGCAGCAGACGCTGACAGACCTTCAATCATGTCCATGTTGATATCAATGAGAGCCTGAAGGGATGTATCCGAGTTTAGCGCAACATTGGCGTAACGCATGGACCAGGTTCCGACGGTCGTCAGGTCTTTGCGCAGAATGGCATCCAAAGGGCAGTCCGCCCGCTGAACCCCCTGCATCAGAATGCCCCAGAGTTTGAGGTTGGCAGACAATGCGGCCTGTCGATCTGAGCGTGTTTTTGCGGCCGAAAGCAGCCCATTAACGTGTCTGAACGCCATGGCTTCCACTTCTCGCGGTGGAAGATAGGTGCCGGACTGGTTCTGGTATTGTGACATGCCATAGGTCACGGATATGATGCTCCTTTACAAAAGGACTGTTTCAAAAGGCTCCCGGGAAACGGGAAACTTTTGGAACAGTTCAGGAAGGGGCGCTGGCTTTCACCTGCGCCCCGCCGACATCAACCGCGGAAGAGCGACATGATGTTGGAAGACTGCGAATTCGCAATCGAGAGCGACTGAATGGCCAGCTGCTGCTTCGTTTGCAGGGACGTAAGCTTGGCGCTTTCCGCTGCAAGATCAGCATCCGTCAGAGCGCCTACGCCCGTCGTCAGAGCATCCGATAGCGTGCTGTTGGACGTCTGAAGCTGTGTAACGGTATTGGAAGCCACACCAATGCTGGAAGAAATGCGGCTCATCTTGTTGATGGCGCCCGTGACAACAAGCTGTACGACATTCGTGCCAGTGGTGGAGGCAATCGAGACAGGTTTCTGAATGCTGGCACCCACAATGCCATCACCTAGTGTCAACGTTGTGCCCTGAGCCACGCCCGTCAGCTTGCCGCTTGAGTTTGTTAGGCCCGTGGCCGTTGCCAGTGAGGCTGTGTAGCTGGCTTCTGTTCCATCTGTTGATGTGACAGCATCGAATTTGGTTGTCTGGTTCGTCGTTGTGTTTGTAACGGTGTAAGAACCAGCGGACCCACTGACAGTATAACCCGCCGTTGCAGTGGGAGCAGCCGTCAGGGTGCCATCGGCAGCGATGCTGATCTTGTGATCGCTATCCGTTGCGCCAAGAATTGCGTTGATGCTGTCGGTCATTGCCGAAGCTGCATTGCTAGACAGCGGGCTGCCAGCACTTGCCACATAATTGGTGACGTTCCCGGTGCTGTCGGTGGCGGTGAGCGCTGTATGACCGTCAACATATGCTGCAGAAGACGGAACTGACAGGGTCGTCGTTGCTGCGCTGCCGTTGGAGAGGTTGACGCTGGAAGAATCCAGGTTGCCGCCAGCGACTGTCAGCGTACCGTCGTTTTCCAGCTCTGCGCCAAATCCGGCATTTCCAATGGCTGTGACAAGCGTGGAAAGTTGATCGGCCTTCGTGTTCGTCGCGGAATCCGTGCGTGCACCGCTGATATTGACGTCCACGATATTGGTCATGGCTTTTGCATTGCCATTCGCATCAAGGTCCGCAGCCTTCGTGACGCTGTAGGCCATATTGCCACTGGCGTCAGCTTTGGCAGAAATGGAGTCCCCGTTTTTGAGCGTATAGACTGTTGTGCCGTCGGACTGACTCTTCGACGTAGCGCCATCAATGCTCAGAGCGCCGTTTGACCCGACGGTAACAGTCGCTGCCGTCGTCAGTGCATTGGAAATTGCCGATCCAACTGCTGAGGATGCCCCCTTTGCTGAGGAACCGGGCTGAGAATCCATTACAAAAGACGTCGTAATGGCCGGGTTGGCAGCAGTTGCACTGGAGGCACTTGCTGCAGACAGGTTCTTCAGTGTCAGGCTCGTCGCAGTGGTGCTGTCGCCGGTGCCCGTGATGCTCATGGCCGTGGCATCAATGGTTGCGCCCTTCATGTCCGTGCTCAGCCCCTGCAAGCCCAGACCTGTCGAGGTGGCATCAGCGCCATTCAGCGTGAAGAGGTTTCCGTTGATGTCCTGAGCAGCAGAAATCTGCGTGTACTTCACGCTGCTGCTGGTTGAGCCGGACAGCAGGTTCACACCCTGGAAGGTGGAGTTCGAAGTCGCCACATCAACCTGGGACAGGTAGCTGCTCAGCTGGGTGTTCAGCGTATCCTGATTTTCACCGTTATTGGCAGCGTTCGTTACGGTCTCGGAGATGTTGCTCAGGACGGTCGAGATAGACCCGGCCTGCGAAGAGGCCGTGCTGAGAACCTGCCCTGCGAACTGAAGACCTGTCGAGACACCGGACAGGGCCGAAATCTGGGAATTCATTGTCTGGGAAATGGCGTAAATGGCCGGGCTGTCAGAGGCGGAGCTGACGCTCTTGCCCGTGGACACGGCGTTCTGCGTCTTGCTCAGCTGGTCCGTCGTCTGGTTCAGGACCTGAAGAGCCGACATGGCGGCTGTATTTGTATTGATTGACATGGACATCGAGACATTCTCCGTCGGTGCAGTTTTGCTCCTTCACGATAGGCCTCGAATGGTTAAGGGAACCTGAATCTTCATCTTTAAAAAACGGTGACAGGGTTTGACAGGAAATAGGCAAACAACCGGTAAATTTTCAGCAGTTCTTGCATTTTATAGACAGGAACGAAATAAGAACAATGCATGAAGAAATCTCTGTCTGAACGTCTTGCGATTCTGTCCGATGCGGCAAAATATGATGCGTCCTGCGCGTCCAGTGGATCGACGCGCCGGGACGCTGCCAAAACGGGCGGTCTGGGCTCCACGACCGGGAACGGGATCTGTCACGCCTATACGCCGGATGGCCGTTGTATTTCGCTTCTCAAGATCCTGCTGACCAATTTCTGCGTTTATGACTGCGCCTATTGCATAAACCGCTCGTCCTCGAATGTTGAGCGGGCGAAATTTACGCCTGATGAAGTGATCTGGCTGACGCTGGAGTTCTACCGTCGGAACTGTATTGAGGGGTTGTTCCTGTCTTCGGGGATTATCCGGTCGTCCGATCATACGATGGAGCAGCTTGTTCAGGTCGCGCGGGACCTGCGGCTCAAGCATGGTTTCCGCGGATATATCCATCTCAAGACGATCCCGGACGCGTCTCCCAAATTGCTGGAAGAAGCTGGGCTTTATGCGGATCGCTTATCGATCAACGTCGAGATGCCAACAGAAACGGGCCTGAAGGATTACGCGCCGGAGAAGGATGCCGGAAATATCCGCCGCGCGATGGGGGATATGCGTCTCAAGATTGATGCAGCCAAAGAAAAGACACATACAGGCAGGCGTGCAGGGCGCTTTTCGCCGGGCGGTCAGAGCACACAAATGATCATCGGGGCAGACGCTGCAACGGATCAGGATGTTCTGGCCAGTAGCTCAGGCCTTTACGGGTCTTATGGTCTGCGCCGCGTTTACTATTCAGCCTTCAGCCCCATTCCGGATGCTTCAGCGATCCTGCCTGTGCGTAGCCCCCCGTTACAGCGGGAGCACCGGCTGTATCAGGCGGACTGGCTGTTCCGGTTCTATGGCTTTGATTTTGGCGAACTGACAGCATCACGGCCCAATGGAATGCTGGATCTAGAAATTGATCCCAAGCTGGCCTGGGCTCTGGATAACCGCGCGCAGTTTCCTGTAGACCTGAATCTGGCCTCCAAAGAAATGCTGCTACGGGTTCCCGGACTTGGGGTTCGGACCGTTGCTGCGCTGCTGTCTGCGCGAAAGCACACGACAATCCGTCTGGAAGATCTGGCGCGGCTGAACGTGTCCATCAAAAAGGTGCGTCCGTTCGTCAAGGCATCCGGATGGAGCCCCGCGCGTCTGACGGATCGTCAGGATTTGCGCACTCTTTTTCTGCCGGCTCCACAGCAGATGCGGCTTCTGTAAATGCCGGTGACAGTCAGGCTCGCGGATACCAGCGCGTTTGAAGGCTGGCGCGAAAAGGCCAGAATGGCGCTTCAGCGTGACATTCCTCCAGACCAGATCCTCTGGCGCTATCCTGAGGCCGATCTGGATCTTTTTCACGCCGCTGAAAATCAGACGTTTGAGGGCGAAGTCGTGCGGGATGTTCGCCTCAAAGCGTCGAGCCTGCCCCTTTTGAAAGATGTTCTCTGCCACTCCAGTGCTGAGCGGTTCGCATTAGCTTATCGGCTGCTCTGGCGTCTTCAGAGTGATCCGAACCTGTTGTCGGTGGTGACAGATCAGGATGTGGCGCAGGCGCGTCGCATGGTGCATCAGGTTCGCCGGGCGGCTCATAAAATGACGGCTTTTGTGCGCTTCCGGGAGCAGGGAACGTCGGAGACGGGTCGGCGGCGTTTTCTTTCCTGGTTTGAGCCGGACCATCATGTGCTGGAAAAAGTCTCTTCTTTTTTCGCGGGCCGTTTCGCGGATATGGACTGGATGATCCTGACACCGCGCGGCTCTCTGCGATGGGATGGCAAGACGGTACATTGCTCTTTCGAGCCCTGTGAAAAGCAGGTGCTTGATGATGACGTGGATCAGCTCTGGCAGACCTATTACGCCTCGACTTTCAATCCTGCCCGTGTCCGGACGAAAGCGATGCGCAATGAAATGCCGCGGCGCTACTGGCATAACCTGCCAGAAGCGAACCTGATTCCCCATCTGGTGGCTCAGGCGGAAAAACGCGTGGCTGAAATGGCGGCACAGGAGGCTCTTCCCGCGCCTAAATTTCATCAGGCTCTGCAGAATCGCCAGAAAGCCGTTCCGGCTGCGGTGCCAACAGCAGGCAGTTGGGCAGATCTGAAACAGCAAATTCGCACCTGTCAGGCCTGCTCGCTTCACTGTCATGCTACGCAGGCGGTCCTTGGGGAGGGGCCTGAGACGGCAAAAATCATGCTGGTCGGTGAGCAGCCGGGCGATCAGGAAGATCTGGCTGGGCGTCCTTTTGTCGGTCCCGCAGGCTCTCTTTTAAAAGAGTTTATGGCGGAGGCGGGCGTTGAACCCCAGGCCCTCTACATGACGAATGCTGTAAAGCATTTCCGGTCCACCACGCGTGGCAGACGGCGCATTCACCAGACGCCTGGCGCTGAGCATGTTCAGGCGTGTCAGCCCTGGCTGCGGCAGGAAATAGCCTTGGTTCGGCCGCAACTTGTCGTGACGCTTGGGGCGACAGCATTGCGCGCAGTTGCGGGGCCTACGGCTCAATTGAAAGACTTTCGGGGGCTTATGCGTGAGGACGCGCAAGGCGGACACCGTCATCTGAGCCTCGCTCATCCCTCATGGATTCTGCGTCTGGGACCAACCGAGCAGGAACGTCAGCGCCTGATTGAGGGTCTTAGAAAGATGCAGACCGCCCTTTAAGGGCAACATTCTGCTCAGGCGTTGCGCGGAGACCCTTTCAGGATAAGAAAATTTCGTCTCACGGATGAGCGCACGCAAGGAAAAATCTTCCCGGCCTGAAAGGAAACGCATCAGTTTTTTCCGGCTTGAAGACGGCCATACAATATGTCATGGATGACCGAACCGATCGGTCAATCGGCCTTTTCACGAGGCCATTTCATTCAGCCGGTCACTTCGGACAGACCCGTTTAAAGCGAGAGAGACGATATGGCGCAGGGCGACCAAGCGCAGGCCGAACAGCAGTCCGGAGCGTCCGGAAAACCGCAGAAAAAGCGCAATCCCCTTGTACGGGTGCTTTTGATCTGTCTGGTTGTTCTGGTGCTGGTAGGGATTGGTTCATACCTCTTCCTGACCCGCAATAACATCGAGACGGACGACGCTTATACGGCCGGTCGCAAGATCGCCATTGCGCCGCACGTGAACGGGTATGTGACGCAGCTGCTGGTGAACGATAACCAGTATGTGCATCGCGGTGATCTTCTGCTGACCATTGATGACCGCGACTACGCGGCATCCCTGCACAAGGCACAGGCGTCAATCCAGCAGGCACAGGCCAACATGCAGGCCTATCAGTTGATGGTTGAAGTGGCGCACAAGAATTTCCCGGGTCAGCTCGTAACGGCTCAGGGCAGTCTTTCTGCCGCTCAGGCCCAGCTGACGAAGGCTGAAGCAGATTACAAGCGCCAGCGCAGTGTTTCACGTGCCGCAACGTCCCAGCAGGACATTGACTACGCTCGTGCAGCTCTTGAAGAAGCGAGAGCCCGTGTCATGCAGGCGCAGGGTCAGTTGACGCAGGCTGAGCCCGTGAAGGCCAATGTCGCGAACGCGGATGCCCGCGTCTCGCAGGAAGAAGCCAATCTGAAGTCTGCCCAGGCATCCCTGGAACAGGCTGAGCTCAACATGGAATGGACGCAGGTTCGTGCCCCTCATGATGGTTGGGTGTCCCAGCGTAGTGTCGAGCGTGGCAACTTTGTCCAGACCGGCCAGCAGATGTTCACGATCGTCCAGCCAGAAGTCTGGGTTGTGGCCAACTACAAGGAAACACAGCTGACCCACATGCGTCCGGGTCAGAAAGTGGACATCGAAGTTGACGCGTACCCACAGCTTAAGCTGCAGGGCCACGTGGATTCCATTCAGCTTGGCTCGGGTGAATCCTTCAGCACCTTCCCGCCAGAAAATGCGACAGGCAACTTCGTGAAAACGGTGCAGCGTATTCCGGTGAAGATCCTGATCGACAGTGGTCTTGATCCGCAGTTGCCGCTCGCTCTTGGTCTTTCCGTCGTTCCTACGGTCTATGTGAAATGAGCGATACTGCCGGGCATCAGGACTGGAAACCCAGTCATAATCCGTGGGTTGTGGCCATTACGGTCACGCTGGCGGCCTTCATGGAGGTGCTGGACACCACCATCGTCAACGTGGCGCTACCGCATATCGCGGGATCGCTCGGCAGTTCCTATGACGATGCCACCTGGGCGCTGACGTCCTATCTGGTGGCAAACGGTATCGTTCTGACGATTTCCGGCTGGCTTTCACGCTTGTTCGGACGCAAGCGCTACTTCCTCATCTGTATTGCGATGTTCACCGTATCGTCCTTCCTATGCGGTCTGGCGACATCGCTGCCCATGCTGGTGGTCTTCCGACTGATGCAGGGCTTCTTCGGTGGTGGCCTGCAACCCAGTCAGCAGTCCATCATCCTTGATACCTTCCCGCCCGAAAAACGTGGTGCAGCCTTTGGCATGACCGCGATTGCGACCATCGTCGGACCGGTTCTCGGTCCGATGCTGGGTGGCTATCTGACGGACAACTTCTCCTGGCGCTGGATTTTCTTCGTCAACGTTCCCTTCGGGATCCTGACAGTCATGGCCGTAACGGCTTTCGTTGAGGATCCGCCATGGGAGCGGAAGAAGCGTGAGAAGGTGGATGTGATCGGCATCAGTCTCATTACGCTGGGGCTGGGCTGTCTTGAGGTCATGGTCGACCGTGGTGAAGATGATGACTGGTTCGGCTCGAACTTCATCATCACCATGGCTGTTCTGGGCGTGATCGGTGTGCTCGGTGCCATCGTCTGGCTCTGCTATGCCAAGGACCCGCTGGTGAAGTTGACGGTTTTGAAAGACCGCAACTTCGCAACCGGCATGTTCCTGATCTCCATGGTGGGGGCGACCCTCTACGCGTCTGCCATTATCGTTCCGCAATTTGCGCAGCAGGTGCTTGGTTATACGGCAACCACGTCTGGTCTGCTGCTTGCACCAGGTGGGGTCGCGGTAATTTGCCTGATACCGATTGTTGGTCGCCTCATGAAGGTCATTCAACTGAGGTATCTGATTGCCTTCGGGTTTTTCTGTATGGGCATGGCCATGTTCCAGGCTGCCCATCTGTACGCGGCAATCGATTTCAAACACCTGATGTTTTATCGAATCAGTCAGACCGCGTCTCTGGCTTTCCTCTTTGTGCCGATTTCAACGATCGCGTATTCGACGCTGCCACGTGAGTTGAACTCGGACGCATCAGCCCTGTTCAGTATGGCGCGAAACTATGTGGGGTCGATGGCCATCTCGCTGGCAACTGCTGCAATTATTGAGACCCGTCAGCGGCACCAGGGTTATGTGGCCGATAATATGACGCCGGGGCGGCAGGAGTTCACGAACTATATCAATCATGCGCAGACCGTTGGGGAAGCGCATGGCCTGACGCCGGCGGCCGCGCATACGTTTGCGATCCATCGTCTGTTCATGGACTTCACGTCCCAGATCTCGATGCTGGCCTACAACGAGGTGTTTCGCTGGGTCGGCATCATTGCGATGTTTGTTGTCCCGCTCTGCTTCCTGCTGTCACCGAACAGCACGAAGAAGACGAAGCCGGCGGGAGGTCACTGATGATGCGGGCCGTAGATCTTCATGAAGGAATCGGCCGTAATGTTGGCCAGTCGGCTGATGGCTTCCGGGCTGTCATCGACGGGCAGCATGAGCCGGCGGCGATGCACGATACGGGCCTGGCACAGGATCATAAGCTGTTCGGCAGCGAAATCCGGGTCTTCGATCTGGAGCTCGCCCGCATCCCTGCGGCGACGCAGCCAGTCGGAGAGGTTGTTCAGGGTGCGCCCAAAACCGTAGCGCCAGAAGGCGTCAGCAAGGTTCGGGAATTTTCCCGCTTCGCCGACGATGATGCGATACAAATCCATGGACGTCGAGTGGAGCATCATTTTGATGGCAGTTTCCGTCAGGCGGCGCAGACTCGTATGAACGTCCGGCCCATCCTCTCGGGAAATGGCCTCAATAGCCGCCAGCTTGGTTTTGCTGCGTTCTTCGAAGAACGCGGAGAAGAGCGACGCCTTACCATCGAAGTGATTGTAAAGCGTGCCCTTCGAAACACCGGCTTCCCGCGCAATCTGCGACATGGACGCGCCTTCATAACCGTTTGCGAGAAAGACCTTTTCCGCTCCCTGCAGAATCTGCTCGCGCTTGGCGCGCATCTGGCACAGAGATGCGCTGGCCTCGTCAGGCATACTCTCGGGGCGGTCAGTCGGCGTGCTGGTCATGAGTGGGCAAGGTCCTTTTCCGGAAAAAATACCATCTCCAACATGCTGACCGAACTGGTCGGTCACCGCAAGATCATTTCCGTTTCAGGAGTTTCTTTGTGAGCGCAGCCTTTCTATCCCGCGCGCTGCTGTCTGGCTGCGCCCTTGTTGCTCTTTCCGGCTGCCTGCGGGTCGGACCGGAATATCATGAGCCTCATCCCTGGTCTCCAGCACACTATGCCGATCACATGGCAGGAGCCCCTGACAGTGTGACGAGCGAAGCTGAAGCTGCCAGCAAATGGTGGACAGTCTTCAATGATCCGGAGCTGGTTTCCCTGGAAGACCGCCTGGTTCAGCAGAACCTGTCCTTCCGTCTGGCAACGGCCAATCTGGCACAAAGCCGCGCGCAGCTCATGATGGCGGGGGCCGAGCGCTTTCCTGGATTGAGTGCTTCTGGCTCCTACACGCGGAGCCAGTTCAGCACGAAACAGATGCAGGAAATCATCAATCGTGTGGGCGGCAATATTGCCAAGTCCGACAACGGGCTTTTGGGAGATCAGGGCAGTAGCATTCTCAGTGGTGCAGCTAGTGGGGCCACGATCCCTCTGCTGAACCAGTGGAAGACATCGATTGATGCCAGCTACGAAATCGATCTCTGGGGCCGCGTGGCCCACCAGTACGATGCTGCCAAAGCAGACCTTCAGGCAACGGATGAAGAGCGTCGCTCGGTCCTGATTGCCCAGCAGGCCGATATGGCGCGTGGATACATGACGCTCCGCGGGGACCAGAAGCGCCTGAAGGTCCTTCAGGACAATCTCGGAACGCTGAAGCAGATCGTGGATATTTCCCAGAGCCGCTATCGCAGTGGTCTGGTCACGGAAGTGGATGTCGATTCCGCGCAGGCCCGGCAACATGACACCGAAGCGCAGGCTGCTCAGCTTCAGCAGGGTGTGGCGCAGGAAGAAAACGCACTCGCGCTGTTGCTGGGTGCGCCTCCGGGTAGTCTGAATGCCGAACTGAACAACGACGCAGGCATTCCTGTGGTGCCGCCGGTCGTTCCTGTCGGGTTGCCGTCTGAATTGGCGCATCGCCGTCCCGATATCCGGGAAGCTGAAGCCAAACTGCGTGCCTCTGTCGCAGAAGTGGGTGAAGCCACGGCCGATTTCTATCCGAAGATTACCATCAATGCAGACTTCGGATTCCAGACCCTGTCATTCCGTGATCTCGGATTCTGGAATGCGCGGGCGTGGAACGTTGGCCCGTCCATTTCCTTGCCGATTTTTCAGGGAGGACGTCTGCGCGGCCAGCTTGAGCTGAAGAAATATGCCCAGAAAGCTGCGGCAATTTCCTATCAGCAGACGGTCATTCAGGCGTGGCATGATGTCGATAATGCGCTGATCGCTTACCGGGATGAGCAGCTCCGTCATCAGGGGCTTGAGCGGGCTGTGAACGACAACCGCAAGGCGCTCCAGTTGGCCCAGAGCCAGTATCGCAGCGGTCTGACGAACTACCTGAATGTGTTGAACGCGCAGGGTCAGCTACAATCCGCTGAAATGAGTCTTGCTGACAGTGATGCGACTGTCGCGACCAATTTGGCGCGTCTCTACAATGCGCTTGGCGGAGGCTGGGAAGAGGTTGTCCCCGCAGCGCAGGACGTGACCAAGACGAAGCTTGCCTCGGCAACGCCGGGGCCCTGAGACCCGGCGCTATCGCTGGGAGCTGTTTCAGCTCCCAGCGATGGACTGACCTTTGGAGCCGAGGATTTCAAAAGCCTCGCTCATCCGCTCCACGATAGACTTCTCACCCGCACGCAGCCATTTGCGAGGGTCGTAGAAGGACTTCATGGGTTTGTCCGTGGCGGGATCAATCTGGTGCTGGAAAGCGACCGGGTGCGTGCTCACATAGGAGCCGACGCCATGAGCAAATGCGAACTGGATGTCCGTATCCAGGTTCATCTTGAAGGTCCCGTAGGACACTGCATCCCGGATTTCTTCCAGGCTGGACCCTGATCCACCATGGAAGACCAGCGGGAGCGGCTTCGGCCCGCTTCCTGTGGCTTTCTGTACGGCGTCCTGAGAATTTTTCAGGATTTCTGGTCGAAGTTTGACGTTGCCTGGCTTGTAGACGCCATGAACGTTGCCGAAAGACGCGGCGATGGAAACCATGCCAATAGGCGAGAGCAGTTCCCAGGCTCTCAGCACGTCTTCCGGCTGGGTATAGAGATGCGCATTGTCCGCACCTTCTTCCAGATCATGGCCAACGCCATCTTCTTCACCGCCCGTAACGCCAAGCTCGATTTCCAGACCCATACCCAGCGGGGCGAGGCGCGTCAGAAGTTTCTCGGAAAGGGCCAGGTTGTCATCCAGTGTTTCGGCCGAGAGGTCGAGCATGTGGGATGAAAAAAGCGGGCGGCCTGTATTTTTGAACTCTGCTTCACTTAGGGAAATCAGGTCTTCCAGCCAGGGAATCAGCTTTCGATCAGCATGATCCGTGTGAAGGATGACGGCGATTCCATACTCTTTGGCCAGCAGATGGACATGATGAGCCATCGATGCTGCGCCAAGAACACGGGCGCGATGGGCATCCGGAAGACCCTCGCCCGCGAAGAAGCGTGCGCCACCGTTTGAAACCTGGATGATCACGTCCGAGCCGTTGGCTGCGGCCGCTTCCAGAACGGCGTTGACGCTGTTCGTACCAACGACATTGATGGCTGGAAGGGCGTATCCGCCGTCCCTGCACGCCTGAAGAAGAGTTTGGTAGTCGGCGCCCGTTACGACGCCGGGAGAAACGCTTGTCATGGGAGACTCCGGTCGAGTGCAGGAACCGAGATAGGCTGTTCCTGCGTTTCGTGTATTGTAAGCCAGAAAATGTTTTCCGTCATGAGCGCTAAAGATGAGGGAACAGTTTCAGCCCAGATTTGTTGCTTGTGGTATCTGCCCTGCTGCGATTATGGAAAAGTATGGTGCCAAATCTTTCCGATCCCGATCTTCCCGCCCGTATCCTTGTTGTCGAAGATGACGCAGGAATGCGGACCCTCATTCTGCGCGCATTACAGGGCGGCGGTTTCCGCGCCCGTGGTGTGGCAAGTGGAGATGAGATGTGGGCCGCTCTTGAAGTGGCTCCGGTTGATCTCATCATCCTTGACATCATGTTGCCAGGCACGAACGGCATTGAGCTGTGCCGTGCCCTGCGCAATGGCCAGGGGGCCAGTCATGTTGACGAAACGCCCCCCTCGCAGGTTCCCATCATCATGGTGTCTGCCCGTGGTGAAGAACGCGACCGTGTGACCGGCCTCGAATCCGGTGCGGACGACTATGTGCCGAAGCCTTTCGGCCAGCGCGAGCTTCTGGCCCGCGTTAGGGCAGTGCTCCGTCGTGGAAGCCCAAGTGCGGCACCGGAGAAGGTGCGGCGTGAAAGACTGCAATTCGCAGGCTGGATGCTGGACCTGCGCCGTCGTGAACTGACAGACCCGAGTGGGGCGACTGTCGATATCTCAGGCGCAGAACACGACCTTCTGACCAGCTTCCTCGACAACCCGCAGCGCGTTATTGCACGTGATCGTCTGCTGGAACTGTCACGGACCCGTTTGGGCGATGTGTCTGACCGCAGCATCGATGTTCTGGTCAGCCGCCTTCGTCGCAAGCTTGGTTCTGATGCGGACCAGTTGATTCGTACAGTCCGTGGGCTGGGATATATTTTCGTGGCCGAGGTTGAACGGGTCTGAATATTCAGAATCGGATCCTGCTGTGGCCGCTGGGGCTGGTCGGTCGCGTTTGCGTCGTCCTGACCGTAGCGGTCACGCTGGTCTTTCTGGCCAACGCCGTTTTTTATGGTGAGGCTGAAACCTACATCGTGGATGATGTGCGCATTGCGCAGCTTGGAGAGGCCCTAAGTACAGATCTGAGGGTTCTCGCTGCTGCGCCTGTGACGCAGCGCTCCTTTCTGGCAGTCATGCTGTCAGGAAGTGAACTGAGTGTTGCTTGGCAACCCTCAACGGCCCTGCCGCACCTGCCGGGATATCGCCCTACTGTTCTGAGGGATCTCACGGCACGCTTGATCAAGGATGATCCCATCCTCGCGCAGGCCCAGCTCGATCTTTACACGCTGGGAACAGGTACACCCGATGTGCTCGGGTCCGAGCGCCTTCCTGATGGCACATACATTCATTTCCGTGTTCCCGGTCTTCTGGGGCACCACCATTTTACGCGCGGACTCGCCTCCGCAGCGATTGCGGCAGGTGCTGTTGCGATCGCTGCAACCATGCTGATTCGCGGACTGAGCATGCCCCTGCGGGCTCTGGCTTCTGTGGCAGACAAGATTGGCTCGAACGAAACCTGGGTTCCGCTGGCAGAACGTGGCCCGCGTGAAGTTCGCGGGGTTGCACGGGCCATCAATGCCATGCAGCGCCGTATCCAGAGCCTGATCAACGACCGAACGCAGGCTCTTGCTGCCGTTTCACACGATCTCCGCACGCCTCTGACGCGTTTGAGACTCCGGTGCGGATTTCTCAATGATGGGGAAGCGCAGGCCGCCATCGAGTCGGACCTCGATGAGATGGAGGGGATGGTCAACGGTATTCTTGCCTATCTTGCAGGCGCAGATGATCCGGAAAAACCTCGCACCATCAATATTGTCGCCACCCTTGCGACTCTGGTTGATGACCATGCGGATCACGGCAAGGACGCTCGTTATGAGGGACCGGACCGTGCCCTGGTTCACGTCCGCCCTCTGGCCATCAAACGCGTTCTGTCCAACCTGATTGAAAATGCCCTGAACTACGGGGGAAATGCCCTCGCAACGCTGAGGGTTCAGGAAGACGGCGCCATAGAAATTTCCATTCAGGACAACGGCCCCGGCATTCCTGAGAGCGAATACGAGCGGGTTCTGGCGCCATTCTATCGGCTCGAAGGATCTCGCTCTCGGCAGACAGGTGGGATTGGTCTCGGCCTGGCTATTGTAACCCGCGAGATTGCCCGGGAAGGGGGCTATCTCAAGCTTGGGCGGGGAGACGCTGAAAAGGGCTATGGAGGTCTGTGTGCGACGATTGTGTTGCCGCCAGCGCGCAAGCCTTCGATTGGTGCCCGTCCTCAGAGCTGACGGGCAAGAAGTGGGACTACGTTGGTCCAGACCCTTGCGCCAGCGGCTGAAGTGGCACATGTCAGGTGCGGACTGGCCATTGAGGACATGATGACGATGTTCATTGAAACCGAAGATACTCCGAATCCCGCCACGCTGAAGTTCCTTCCGGGTCGACCGGTCACGAATGACACGCGCACGGTTGATTTTGGCGAAGCTTCTGCTGCCGAAGGCCGCTCTGAGCTTGCTGAAGCCCTCTTTGCCCTGCCGGACGTCAAGCGCGTCTTTCTGGGAAGTGACTTCGTGTCCATCACCAAAGCGCAGGACGTCAGCTGGGGCGATCTCAAGCCTGTTGTCCTCAGCGCTCTGACGACGTTTTTCGAAAGCGGAAAGCCTGTTCTGGCTGGTGATGACGAAGCGCTGAAATATGATGTTGCGCCGGAAGATGCGGATGTCGTGACGCGTATCCGCGATCTGCTGGACACACGTGTTCGTCCCGCTGTTGCCGGAGATGGTGGTGACATCGCGTTCCGTGGTTATCGGGACGGGATTGTCTACCTTACAATGCAGGGCGCCTGTTCTGGCTGTCCGTCTTCCCGCGCGACGCTGAAGCATGGTGTGGAAAATATGCTTCGTCATTACGTGCCGGAAGTGCAGTCCGTCGAGCAGGTCGAGGACTGATCCATGGATGGCCAGACGTCTCTTCCCGTGACTGACGATCTGGCTTCCGGTCCCGTGCCGGGAGCCGAAGTGCTTTTCACGCAGGCCCGAACACCGCGTGCGTTTTCACCGCGTCCGGTCGGGGAAGATGTTTTGCGTCACCTTTACGATCTGGTGAAGCTTGGCCCCACGTCGGGCAACTGCTCTCCGGGACGGTTTGTGTTTCTGACGACGCAGGACGCTAAAGAACGCCTGCGCCCGGCCCTTTCACCGGGAAATGTCGCTCGGGCCATGGCGGCACCGGTTCTGGCCGTTGTCTGCCATGATCCCCTTTTCTTCGAGGCTTTGCCGCGTCTGGGCGCAGATGAAGGCCTGCGGGACTGGTTTGCGGCGGATGTCGGGCTTTCGGAAGAGACGGCTTTCCGGAACGGTACGCTGGAAGGCGGTTATCTTATTCTGGCGGCACGGATGCTCGGACTGGCAGCCATGCCGATGTCCGGGTTCGATGCGTTCATGGTGGAAGACGCGCTGCTGACAGCCTCGGGCTGGCGGGCGAATTTTCTGGTGGGACTTGGTTACCCTGCTGAAAATGAGCCTCATCCTGACCATGCCGAACCCCGTGCGCCACGTCTCGACTTCGGCGAGGCGTGTCTGTGCCTGTGAAGACCGTTGTTTTTAACGGCGCAGGTGCCGGAACGGGATCGACCAATCTTGTAGCGCTCGTCGAAGATAGTCGTATCGTTGCTGAACAGCATTTGGCGGGGAGGGGGGCTTCCGAGCACTTTGCTCCGGCACTACGGACTGTTCTCGAAGCTGGTGGTTGGTCTGGCTCGCCTGACAGGGTTGTGGCTGTAATCGGCCCAGGGTCTTTCACCGGCTTAAGAGCGTCACTCTCTCTTGCTGCAGGTCTGGCCGCAGGATGGGGGTGCCCGACGATTGGTGTTACTCTGGGCGCTGCCATTCGGGCTACGCTCAGTCAGCCTGATGTAACCTGCATCAGTGTTGCCAGACGCGGTCGTTATTTTGTGGACCCACCGACGGGCGAGGTTTTCGCAGTTTCTGCTGATGATCTCGATGCGTCTGCATTTGAGGTTATTGCCGGCGACGCAGTGTCTGAGCGTGAGACGTGGCCTTGTCGTGTTGTGGCCTGTGTCGCTCCGGATGCTCTCGGTATTGTCCGTGCCGCTGAGACCCAGTCTTCGGGGCCACTGATGCCTCTGTATGTTGACCCGCCCGAAGCCAAACCGCCCGCTGCTGGACTTCGCCCTCTCCCTCAATGACGCCGTCTCTTCCGGATTTAATATTTCAAGTCACGGGCGTGGAAAGCGCTCCGTTACTAGCGGCGCTTCATGAAGAAGCGTTTGCAGGAGGAGAAGTGTGGGATGCGGACTCCTTCACATCTCTTCTCGGTCTTCCTGGCACAGAAGCTCTGGTTGTTCTTAAAGGGAATGAGCCAGCGGGCTTTATCCTGACCAGAACCGTCATGGATGAAACAGAGGTCCTAACATTGGCTGTTCGACCGTCATTCCGACGTCTTGGTCTGGGAAAATCTCTGGTTGAGCAAATACTTCCAAAAGGAAAAATATTTCTGGAAGTATCAATAAGTAACAATGCAGCAAAAAAACTTTATGATCGGTGCGGTTTCATAAAGGCCGGCCATCGACGTCGCTATTATCGTGATGGAAGCGATGCTCTGGTTCTGGTCTCTACGCCTTCAGAATGAGTAGGCAGTAAAGATCAGCGTCTTCCTGGTGTGGTAAATTTTCTATTATTTTATGCCCAAGTGCTAGTACCGATGCGGTTACATTTTTTCTGGGCTCATCGCCTTTAACGATCACTTTTATTTTTTGACCAGAAGTCATGATGTCGAGGCGCGCGCGGACATATACAGTCGTCATCGGACAAATCTTGCTGCTTACATCAAGAAGAAATGTTTCATATTTTGTCATATTCTGGTTTTTCCTTGTTTTTGCTTGATGGTAATGAGCTTCTACTGATAGAGAATTCGTCGTTTCCGGATGAAGGACTATTACACTATGCCGCATGAGACTGCAGACCTCGATCTGCGCCATCTGACCGCCCAGATCGTTACCGCCTACGTATCCAGCCATGACATCGGAGCCGACGCGCTGCCGGGTCTTATTCGTGCGGTACATGATTCGCTTGCAACGGTTGATGTGCAGGAAGAGGTTCCCGCTGAGAAGCCGGTGCCAGCAGTTCCGCCCCGCAAATCAGTATTTCCTGACTACATCATCTGTCTTGAAGACGGGAAGAAGCTGAAGCTGCTTCGTCGTCACCTCAAGACAGCCTACAACATGACGCCGCAGGAATACCGTGAGCGTTGGGGTCTGCCGCCGGAATACCCGATGGTTGCTCCGAACTACGCAAGCCATCGTTCCTCCCTGGCACGCAAGATCGGCCTCGGCCGTCGTCGCGAAGACTGAGGATGTTTCCCGGCTTCCTGATCTTCATCCGCAGGAAGCCGGTTCTTTTATTTGCATCTCTGATTGGACAAATGGTCCGGTTTTCGGCTAGGCCGCTGATATGGTCGTAGATATGAAAATCGCGGACAGACGCGCTCGCACGCAAGGTCGGAAGCCAGAAGGTTCCGTCGTTGTCGATGATTCTCCCATTGCACGCCTCTGCGTGGAAAATGGTTTGAAGATGACAGGACAGCGTCGGGTCATTGCCCATGTTCTGTCTGAAGCCAGCGACCATCCGGACGTAGAAGAGCTTTATCGGCGCGCATCCGCCATAGACAGCCGTATTTCCGTTGCTACGGTTTATCGGACCGTGCGTCTTCTGGAAGAAAAAGGGATTCTCGAACGCCGTGATTTCGGCGGTGGGCGTGCTCGGTATGAGGCCAGCGACAGTGGCCATCACTATCATCTGATTGATGTGGACAGTGGTCGTGTCATCGAATTTGAAGATGACGAACCTGTCCGTCTGCTTACGCAGATTGCAAAACGTCTCGGATTCGATCTCGTCTCACACCGCATAGAACTCTTCGGTCATCGTCTTGAAAAAGAAACTCCGAAGCAGACTGTTGCCAAGAACAGGAACAAGAGCGGATCATGAGCACCAATCCGGCCGAGGAAAAAGCCTCACCGACAGCCCATTCGCTCATCAGTAGTGAAGAAACACTCAAACAGATGGAGACCCTCTCCACGCTGGCTCTGAACCGTGACGGCGGTTTCCAGGAGCTTCGGGGCGGTTCTCTGGGTGTTCGCATCGCTGTTACCGAGGCTGAGCGGGATGCGGCTCAGGCCCTGCGGTATCGTGTGTTTTTTGAAGAACTTGGCGCACACCCGGACGAACGCGCATTCCGTACAAAGCGGGATGTGGACGAGTTTGACGAGGTTGCCGACCATCTTCTCGTCATCGACCACAGCATTTCTTCTGGTGCAGAAGGCGTTGTCGGAACCTATCGCCTTCTACGTTCCGATGCTGCCGAGAAGATTGGCCGTTTTTACACGGCTTCCGAATACGATATTTCGACCCTGACGGAATTTCCGGGACGTTTGCTTGAGGTTGGCCGGTCCTGTGTGGCTCGCGAACATCGTGGACGTTCTGCAATGCAGCTCCTCTGGCGTGGCATTGCATCCTACATCTTTCTTCATCGCATCGACGTGCTGTTCGGTTGCGGAAGTCTTCCGGGCACAGATCCTGACGCGCTCTCCGATCAACTGACCTATCTGCACCATAATCATCTGGCGCCTCCGGCTCTTAGAATTCGGGCGCTGCCAGATCGTTATGTGGAAATGCTGCGTACTGACCCGCACACGCTTGATTACCGGGCCTGCCTGAACAAGCTGCCGCCTCTCATCAAAGGATATCTTCGTCTTGGGGGATATGTTGGAGACGGCGCTGTTGTGGACGAGCAGTTCAACACGACGGACGTAGCCGTTCTGGTAAAGAGTGAACTTCTGGCGGATAAATATTACCGCCATTACGAGCGCCGCCTTCGGGACGCTCTGGACTGATTTCCGGCTCGGGCCTCTGTGGCCCGGCCGTTTTTTCTAACGGATAATCATCTCCATGATTTCGACGCTCCCTGTGCGTGGCTGGCGACTTGCCGGCCTGATGGTGCTGGCAGGGGCGTTTTCTGCCCTGTCTCTTCCGCCTGTCTGTGCGCTTTTTGTGCTCCCTATCGGGCTACTGGTCCTCTATCGCGCCTCTGAGGATGCGGCATCTTGGAAGCAGGCTGCTCTTTGCGGCTTCCTGTTTGGAATGGGATTTCACACGGCAGGCCTGTATTGGCTGACCAATGCCATTCTGACTCGTATCCATCAGTTCTGGTGGGTCATCCCGTTCGCGGCTCCGGGTGTTGCGCTCATTATTGCCCCGTTGATGGCTGTTCCCGCGGTTCTCTGTCGTCTTGTGCCAGCGGGATGGCGCCGTATTCTGATGTTCGCCGGAAGCTGGACAGTCGTTGATATGGCGCGCGTCCTGATTTTTTCAGGCTTCCCCTGGAACCCGCTTGGCAGCGATCTGGAATTGCCGGGTTCGATCGGCAATGCGCTGATCCAGCCCGCGTCCATTCTGGGTGTCGACGGCCTGACTCTTGCACTGGTCCTGGCATCTCTGGCGCTTTTCCGTGGGCGTGTTGCTGTTTTAAGCGTGCTCGTGTGCAGCGTGCTGTGGCTCGGTGGCGGCTACTGGCGGCTTGCCACAGTGGCTCCTTTGCCGATCAGTAATCCGCGTGCGGTTCTGGTTCAGGGGAATGTCTCGGAAAATGAAATCATCAACCGGCAGCAAAGCGTCGAAAATTTTCGCCGCTATCTCCGTCTGACGGCTCAGGGCACGCAGAAGGCCAGATTGATGGGCGATGACCGGCCTGTGGTTGTCATCTGGCCAGAATCCGGCTTTCCGGGCCTTCTCGATGAGGATGAACTGGCCCGAGAGGTGATTGCCCACGCAGCCGGTGGTGCTTCGGCAATGATCGGGTCAGATCGTGAGGAAAATGGCCACTGGTACAACAGCCTCGAACTGGTGGATCAGGATGGCAAGATCACATCCATCTATGACAAGAGCCGCCTGGTGCCATTCGGGGAGTACCAGCCCTGGATTATTCCCTTCAACGTGCTTCCAGGAGTTTTGACTCCAGGCCCAGGGCTCAAGACATGGGATCTGCCTGATATTGGCCGTGTTGGCCCAATGGTTTGCTACGAGATCATTTTCTCGGGCTCTGTCGTTGCGCGGCATGATCGGCCTGACTGGCTGGTCACCATTTCCAATGATGCCTGGTTCGGCAACAGTGCTGGTCCACGGCAGCATCTTGCCACGGGCCGTCTGCGGGCAGTGGAAGAAGGTCTTCCGGTTGTCTTCGCGAACAACACGGGCATTTCGGCGATTTATGATGCTGTTGGCCGTGAAACGGTTCGTCTGGGGTGGGGACGGGCAGATGTCATTGTGAGTGATATTCCGTCCCCCCTCTCACCAACGATATTCTCTCGGTATGGACGCGCTATTCCCCTGTCTCTGTCGATACTGTGCGTCTTGCTCTCGTTTTGGCCAACGGTTCGCCGCAAGAGAGAACGGGTTGTAATGCGTCAAAAAGGTTAATATTGACAATCTAGGGTTGTTTTATTTACCTTCTCTTGGTCTCAAGGGAGGATCATCATGTCTACGGGTCACGTTAAGGCCGAGCCAAAGAGTGCTTCGGCTGCTGGCCCGGTTGATGTGCATGTCGGAAACCGCATTCGGCTGCGACGCACGCTGATGGGGCTTTCACAGGAAAAGCTTGGAGAGGCGCTGGGGCTGACGTTCCAGCAGATCCAAAAATATGAACGTGGTGCTAATCGTGTAGGGGCAAGCCGCCTCTATGATCTGGCGCGTGTTCTGGATGTGCCGATCGGTTTTTTCTTTGATGATATGCAGGATGTGGCCCCCAAAACGGCACCTGCTCCCATTCAGCCTTCGGTCACGACGGGCTTTGCGGAAACGCAGGCCACTTTCGGCGGTCCGCCCCGTAAAGCGGTTCAACCGCCTCGGCTGTTTGATCTGCCAGCCGATGAGGCGGCGCTGTTCAGCCGTCGTGAAACGGTTGACCTGGTGCGATCCTATTATCGCATTCCAGATCCCTCCGTACGCAAGCGAATGCTGGACCTTATCCGCAGCCTCGGCCCGGCAGAAGAATAAGCCAGAGCCTATTCGCGGCGCAGGACGCTATCGTTCAGGAAGGACGAAATCTTGCCCGCTTTGAAATCGGCCCGCAGCCGGTCTTCATCGTATTCGGTCTGAAGCCAGTCCATAAAGGAAAGACGCCCTTCGGCTTCAGCGCGGTAACGCAGGAAAAATGCGTCTAGGATGCCCGTGCGGGACCGGTTGAAATGTCCGAAGCGCCAGTGCAACTGCCTGAGAGCATCTGTTGCCGTTCCCCCCTCGAACATCACGACCAGCCCTGAAGCCAGTCCTGCGCGGTCAGCGCCTGACTTGCAGTGCATCAGCATTGGAAACTGAAGAGTCTGATACATGGCATGAAAGCGTAGGATGCGATCCTTGTGGGGCGCCCCCCGGCTCTCAAATGCCATATCCAGATGCGTCAGACCCAGCTTTTCACTCGTGCTGCGGGACAGGGCATCGGACCCGCATCTACGATGTCCGCGCAGATTTACGAGCGTCTTGAGGTGAAGCTTCTTTGTCAGTCTGCGCAGACGTGAAGGTGTTGGGTGGTTGCAACGCCATACCTTGCCAGGAACGACTTCCGAAAGATTTGTCCAGCCGAGGCGGAAGATGGAGTGGTCCACAAAGAGACTGTCCCACCAGGCCCGTCGCAGCGTGGCGGCAGAAGTAATCCGGCCTTCAAACATCAAAAAACGTCCTCGACTGTGGGGCATGAAGCAGCTTCAGGCAGCGCTGTGTCCCATTTGAGATGGGGATGCGTCAACCGCAAGGAAATGGTAATGTCAGCTTATGCGGTGGCTTTCTCTTTCCCTGATGGTGTCCTGCCTGTCCCTGACGGGATGTGGTGTTGGTTCAATGTTTGACGGACCGGCTGCGGATATGACCGCGCTGCCCCCGCCGGGAGCTGCGCCGGATAGAGCTACTCATCGCCGGCCTCATGCCAGTGGCATGTCCTATGCGGACGATGCGCCCGTCATGCCGATGCCGCCTGGGGGGATGAGCGAGGAAAACCGTCCCCGGGAAAGCAGCGCTCCGTCCTCTGAAGGAATGACCTTTGGGACGAGTGGTGTAGGTGGCAATACAGCTGATATCACCCCGCGCCCTGCCGTGCCGGATACGGAAGTGTCATACGGGAAGAATAGCGGAAATTAAGGACAGCGAGGCCGTCTGACGGTCCGGTCTTCATGATTGCGTAACTATTGGCGTGGTAGGGCGAAAGCGTCCTCACCAGTGGGCCGAGTTGACGTCTTGGAGACCAGAAATGACCGAGCAGGTCGCGGCAGATATGAAAGAGCGCCTTACCTTTTTGGGGATTGGAGCCAGTGAGAAGGCCCTGATAGCGCGAATTGGCCAGCAAGTCCGCCGGATTTTGCCTCCCGCGCTTGACCGGTTTTATCGCCGTGTGGACGAGACCCCAGCGCTTGCACGTTTTTTCTCAAGCTCTTCCCATCAGAACTCAGCCCGCACCCAGCAGGAAATGCACTGGAGCCGTATTCTCGAGGGCGATTTTGGCCCTGACTATGTCCAGAGTACACGGGCGATCGGGAATACTCACGCCCGGATTGGCCTGGACCCACAGTGGTATATCGGCAGTTATGGGCTACTGGTCGAAGGTATTGTCGCCGGCGTTATTCAAGATGCTTGGCCAAAGCAGAAACAAGGCTCGCTTGGCAGGCTGTTCGGTAAGCGCCCATCAGGTCTAACCAGTCAGGATGTTGCTGCGCGGGTAGGCGTTTTGGTGAAGGCCGCGTTTCTGGATATGGAGCTTGGCCTTCAGACATACACATTGAATCTGGATGGGCAGGAGCGTTCGCGCGCCGAGAAGGAGCGCACTGAAAGTTTGTCAGCACTTTCAGAAGCTCTTGCAGACTCGCTGGACCGCATGGCCGAGGGAGATCTTGTACAGGATATTGACCCGGAGCTCGCCAGTCAGGCGGCACGGATGAGCGGAGCCTTCCAGCGTGCCTGTAATGGGCTAGGGCGAATTGTGCAGGGTGTACGCTCTACGTCGGGCGTGGTGGAGCATCGCGCCCGAACACTCAGCAGTTCGTCCGAAGACATCGCGTGTCGTATCGCGGAGCAGGTCGACGCACTGGGCACAGTATCGCGCAACATCACTCAACTGACGACGTCCGTAAAGGAAGTGGCTGAAGAGGCGCGGCAGGCGGATGAAACGGTTGAAGCCTGCTGTCAGGAGACAGGGCAAAGTACGGAAGTTGTCGCTCGGACAGTTGAAGCGATGGCCAAAATTTCGGAATCATCCACGCGGATTGTTCAGATTATTGGCGTTATCGATGAAATTGCCTTCCAGACAAATCTTCTGGCTTTAAACGCAGGCGTAGAAGCTGCGCATGCCGGGGATGCCGGGCGAGGTTTTGCCGTTGTTGCTCAGGAAATACGCGCGCTTTCCCAGAGATCCAAGACTGCAGCTTGCGAGATCAAGGAACTGATCAGCAGCAGTATGGAAGACGTGGAGCGTGGCGTGAAGATGGTCGATGAGACAGGGGCTGCACTCGGCAACATCAGTGCATCTGTGAATCGGCTGGGAGAAGCTGTGGGGCAGATTGCTTCAGGTGCGGAAGCTCAGGCGCAGCGGATCATGGATATCAACACCAGCACCACACAGCTTGAAGCTGTGACCAAAACCAACGCCGCGATCGTGAGGCAGATGAGCAACTCCAGTCAGGAGTTGGTTGGGGATGCTGCTCAGCTGATGAAGATCGTCATGAACTTCAAGGTTCAGAACGATCTTCCAGCACAGCATCAGCTCTGAAGAAAATCTTCAGTCAGAGCGAACGTGCTTCTTCCGGCAACATGATGGGGATGCCGTCCCGGATCGGGAATGCCAGCTTTGCGCGCGGGCTGATGAGTTCCTGCGTGTCACGGTCATAGGTGAGCGGCCCTTTGGTGAGGGGGCAGACCAGAAGAGACAGGAGGCGAGGGTCAAGTTCAGTATTCATGGTCATTCCATGCCTTTTGCCAGAAGATCCAGCAAGACCCCGGCGCGGTCATCCAGCGTGCTTGCTTCAAGAAGGGCCTGTTTCTGCTCAGAACTGAACGGAACAAGCATCGGCAGGATGACGAGCAGCATGTCATCATCCAGTTCATCAAGCAAAGACCAGTCGGTCTGGAGCTGATGTGCTGTCAGATAGCTTTTCAGACGGCTTAACAAGCGTGCCCGGTTAATCGGGGAGGGGTCGCTTTCCAGCAGATCCGAGAAGAAAGGGGAGGCGTCGATGGTGCCTTCCCTCCAGCCGCGCTGCGTCAAGCCTTCCATCAGCAATCTGAAGCGCGTGATGCCCAGAAGCGTGATGGAGAACGTGCCGTCAGAATATTCCGTAAAGCTGGTAATTCTGCCCAGTGTCCCGATGTTATGCAGGACCGGTAGAGGATCGGATTCGTCCTCTTCCTGAGGCTGAATCATCCCGATGAGGCGACGCCCCGCAAGCGCGTCTTCCAGCAAGGCGACATAGCGGGGTTCAAAGACCGTTAGAGGAAGATGCCCGCCAGGCAGGATCATGGCCCCGGAAAGTGGGAAAAGCCCGACCCGCGGTGGAATGTCCGCAAGAGTGAGGTCCGCAAGAGCTGGAACCCTGCGCGGGATATCATTCAGATCCAGAAAGGTGTCGGGCGTTTTCGTCATGGGATTACGAGAACAGGAGAGAAGAGAGCTTGCGACGCGCAGCAAGCGTTACAGGGTCCGTATGGCCCCACGCTTCGAAGAAACGAAGCAACTCGGTTTTGGCAGCACCTTCGTTCCAATCACGGTCCTGACGGATAATACCCAGCAGAACATCGGCAGCATCAGCGCGATTTCCCGCAGCATTGAGTGCCCCGGCCAGTTTGAACTGGATATCAAAGCCAGCCGGTGAAGCGGCGGCCTGTTGTCTGAGACTATCCAGTTCGGAAACTGCCGCTGCACCTTCTATTTTGAGGGCGAGTGCCGCACGTGCCCCTGTGATCTCAGGATGGTTATTAAGCTTGGCAGGGATCTGGCTGGACGCTTCTTCTGCGCCTTCTAGTTCATCGAGAGCCAGAAGCGCGCGGAGCATCCCGCCCCATGCTTCAGGGTTTTCCGGTTCTGCATCGAGAACCTGCGCGTAGAGGCCGACAGCTTCCGCAGTTTGATTGTCCGCGAGAGCTGTCTTGGCTGCTGCCAGAATATCTGCTGCGGGCATCGTGCCGCCAGAAGCTTTCAAAAGCGATTCGACAAAATGACGAATTTCACTTTCTGGCTGTGCACCCTGGAAAAGATCCAGAACCTGACCCTTCCAGAACGCGACAACAACGGGAATGGATTGAAGCGGAAGCCCCATCTGAGCCAGTTGAGCCGCGAGGGACTTGTTGGCCTCTACATCGACCTTGACCAGACGAACGCGTCCGTTGGCAGCATGGACAATCTTCTCCAGAACGGGCGTCAGCTGTTTGCAGGGGCCGCACCACGGGACCCAGAAATCCACCAGAACCGGGATCTGCTGGCTGGCCTCAACCACGTCCGCCATGAACGTCGTCTGATCTGCTTCGACGATGTATGCGGCCTTGCCTGAAGACGGGGACTGGCCAATCAGATGTTCGTCAAAAGTGCTGCTCATGGAATGGAAGCCATCCTGCTGGGAAAATCTAGTTCCGTTGAAGATCGGGCCTGATGGCTCTGTGTGCAAGGGCGCTTTCACGGGAATGCTTTTCATCTCGCCACGAGATCATGGCGCTTTCTTCATAAGAAACGGTGCAGATTGAAAAATTGACTGGGAGGTCCATTTTCTCTCTTGCATGTCCCTAAAAGTTCAGTAATAACACCGCCCACGGAACGCGGGTGTAGCTCAGGGGTAGAGCACAACCTTGCCAAGGTTGGGGTCGTGGGTTCGAATCCCATCACCCGCTCCAGTTTGAAAAAGGCGCCTTAAGGCGCCTTTTTTCGTTTCTGGAACCTGAAGTGCCCCAAGGTGGCGTTCTGTTACGATAAAAGTCGCATGGTTGCAGAAAACGCAGCGATGATCAGGGCATTGTCCAGCCCCGAACAGAGTGATGCGCCTCCGTGGAAAATCCTGATCCATCCTGTCCGGTCATTGCCATTATCGGAAGTGGCGCCAGCGGAACGCTTCTGGCCTGGTATCTGCGCAAAGCCGGCTGTGCTGCGAGACTGATTGTTGTTGGAGATGCGCCAGAGCCGGGGCTAGGGCTGGCATACGGCACTCCCTGTCTCACACATTATCTGAATGTCTGCGCGGCCGGGATGAGCGCAGTTACGGATGACCCATCGCACTTTCTGGCGTGGGTACGAGACCATCATGATCCAGATATCAGCGCTTCAGATTTTGTGCCCAGAGCGATTTATGGGCGCTATCTCCAAAGTCTGTGGACAGAGGCCGCGCCAGAATACCATCAGGGCCATGTTCTTGCCTGCGACAAGGCGGATCAAGGGTGGAATCTTACCCTCGCTGACGGGGCCTGTATTGCAGCGTCCTATGTCGTTCTCGCGACTGGCAATTTTTCGCCCGTCGTGTTGTCAGACCCGCGGCGTTTGGTGCCCGGATACTCTCCTTCAGCGTGGCAGGATGATCTTTATAGCCGTATTCGCCTTGATGATGACGTTGCTCTGATTGGAACCGGGCTGACAGCTGTTGATGTTCTGGTTCGTTTGAGACAGCAGGGGCACAGAGGCCAGATTACCGCTATTTCCCGGCATGGATGGTATCCGACCTCACATGCAGAGGCGCCTGCGGCGGGGGTGGATGATGTGTGGTTCGCCACGCCCCCGAGTGCGAGAGCTTATCTTGCTCTATTCCGAGCGTGTCTGCGCAAAGGTATTTCCTGGAGGAGCATGGTCAATGCTCTGCGGGCCCATACGAACGCACTCTGGGGCCGACTGCCAGCAGAAGAAAAACACCGCTTTGCGCGCCACCTTCAGCGGCGGTGGGACATCGTGCGGCATCGAATGGCGCCAGCACTTCGATCAGTGCTCGATCAGGAAACCGAAGCCGGGACTTTGAAGACCCTAAAAGGGCGCGTGGAGCAGGTCTCCGCGGTTTCAGGCGGGGTGCGTCTTAGCATTCAGGGAGCAGAACGGCTTCGTTGTCTCGACGTAGATCACGCGGTGAACTGTACGGGGCCAAGTCGTGATTATCGGACAGTCGGCTCAGCTTTGTTAACAGGATTACTCGAGGTAGGGTCGGCAACACAAACCCCATTGGGTGGTTTGGTTTGTGATGACAGGGGCGCTTTACAGGATGCCTCGGGCAGGTGGAGCACGAGCCTGTATGCCATTGGCCCGATGCGCTGGGGGACTATCTTCGAAACAACAGCCATACCCGAAATTCGCCAGCAGGCTGCTGAACTGGCTTATCATTTGGCTGCTCAGGTGCAGTCCTCGTCTTTCCAAAACAGTCTGGCCGACGAGGTCTGAGTACCAAAAGCGGCCAGTCACGATATCTGACTGGCCGCTGAAAAAGCTTAGAAGAACTGGATGTGGCTCTTGAAGCCGAGCATTGCTGCATTATGCAGTGCAGCTTGGCCACCGGGACGGAAGTAGTACTGGAAGTCCGGTGCGAAGGTCACGCCACGCATCACGTGGATACGGTAGTTCGCTTCAAGAACTTCGCCATAGTTCTGGATCCCGTAAGATCCGTTCATGAGTGACATCCCACGAGCAAGCTGAAGGCGCTGAGTATCGGACACGCTGCCTGCAACACGAACGTAGGTGAAGTTCACACCAATGCCGTCCAGCGGGCGAGCTTTCCAGAAGCCACTGTCCACAAACCCGATTTCATACTGCTGGGCACGTGTCTGGGTGCGGGGGCTGTTGGCGTAGAAGCCACCCAGCACGACAAGGCCTGCGTCCGGATTTCCGGGCGTATGATGGCGCCAGACCATCTGATCCGCCAGGAACCAGGCTGCCCAGGAGTAATTGACCGTACGCTGCGCCAGACCTGAGATGACATACGGGTTCCCGTTGACATCATAGTAGTTGTCTTTGTGCGGTGCATTGTCGATGGCGTAGCCAACCTTGTAGTGACCCGGCAGGTGGTCCTTGCCCACCAGCGGCTCCCAGCCAGCTTCCACTGGCACAGCTTCGCCATTGATGTCTGCACCGTTGAGCTTGAAGCCCGTCCGGTACTGAACGTTGTTGTAGATGCCTGCCTGCGCGAAATACACGCCGGTCTGGATGTATGTGCTTTTTGTTGGGCGAACGCGGATACGGGCCGCCCACACGGCATCTGGGTAGGACGAATGGGTAGTGTTGTCAGACGATGCCTTCGGGTTACCGCAGAAGGCATTGTTCTGGAAGTTGCAGTACAGCGGGTTGGCGGAGAAGTCGTTCAGGAACGGAATACGTCCGGCAGCGACGTCAAAGTGACCGTTTCCAAGCGTCTCCTCACCATAAGCATAGACAAGGTGAACGACCACGTTACCGCCTGCGCCGTAGATTTCGGAGCTGGGGTTCAGGTTGTCACCGAACATGCGGCTGGCAGGAATACCGTAACGGCCGACAACGACGGCATGGGTTGAGAAGCCGCGGATACCAGCGAGCTTTTCCCAGTCGATATCGTTCTCAAGGCTGTACTGGCCTGCGTTGCTGCTACCCTGACGAAGCCCATAACCCGGTGTCGGCTTGGTGATGGCGCCCGTGTATTCGTTGGTGTTGTCCATCATGATCGCGATGCCGCGGTCACGAAGCCACTTGTTCCAGCCAAACGGGTTGGTCAACAAGGCCTCAGGCTTGGGGAGCGGGGGTACCTGCTCTTTGTCGAACGACATGATGGTAAGCGGGGTGTTAACGCGGACACTCGGGTTTTCCGAGTTCTGGTCTGGCCAGTCCATAACCGTAATGGGCGCGAGAACGCGCACGGTCGTAACCTTGTCGCCAGCCTTTGACTGAACGACCGTCGTGACAGGTGCGGGAGCCTTGGTCGCGCCTTCAGCGGCGGCGATGGCGGGCGTAAAACAAACCGCACAGGCTGCGGCATAGAGATGCAGGCGAGACAAGTCTCTTATCCTCGGGTATCAGGTTGCGAGATCTTCGTAACACTTTTTCCGGGATAAAGAACAGAGATTATGAGATAAATTTCTAAAAAATCACGTTCATATGATATAGGCTCCATTTTTCAGGAAAAAACAAAGCCTATACCAAGCGATGTAAACTATAACCCGTATAAAACGGATCACAACATCGTATTATTTGGCTGCTGCGAGTGCTGCCTCGATGACTTTACCAGCCTCTTCCTTGCCAGCCCAGCCTGTTACCTTAACCCATTTGTTGGGTTCAAGATCCTTGTAGCGCTCAAAAAAGTGCTCAATCGCCTTGCGTGTGATCTCTGGCAGATCGTCGATGGACTTCACGTCCGTGAACTGCGGGTGGATCTTGTCGTGCGGGACGCAGATGATTTTCTCATCCTGGCCGCTCTCATCTTCCATCTTCAGCATGCCGATCGGACGTGCACGGATCACCGCACCAGGAACGACGGCTGCCGGAGCCAGAACGAGGGCGTCAGCCGGGTCGCCGTCAGCCGCGAGGGTGCCAGGAATGAAGCCGTAAGCTGCCGGATAGGCCATCGGCGTGAACAGGAAACGGTCCACGAAGATCGCGCCGCTATCCTTGTCCACTTCGTACTTGACCTGAGAGCCCTGCGGGATCTCGATAACTACATTAATGTCGTTCGGCACGTCTTTGCCGGGCGAGATCTTGGAAACGTCCATGATGTTCACGTCCTGAACTGGTTTTAAGACGGCGGAACCTTAGCTGTCCTGCGCCTTTCTGCCCAGAGCGGAAGCAAAAACATGATGGGGAGCTAATGCGCTGATCGCCGGATTGAGGACAGTTGCCAGATCGCCAGAAACGCAAAACGCTCCAGCACAAGGCTGAAGCGTTCGTAGAAGCCGATAAACTCGGAAAGTCAGGGGTCAGAGAAGCGGCTGTGCGGCCTTCAGGGCATTGTGGCAGGCTGCGCGACGATCATCTTCGTTGGTGTAGGCCACCAGATAATAGCGCTTGCCGTTGCTGTTGAAGAAGCCAGCGGTGCCAAGAGCATAGTCTTCATTGCCAACCGTCTGTTCGGTGGCCTTGTACTTTTCGCTCAGGCCATAGAGAGCCGGGTTGCCTTCATCATAAGAGAGATACTGCAGTTCGACGCAGTAGTTCATGATTCCTGCAAGATTGGCAGGAGAGACGCCCGTGAAATCTTTGCCAGGCGTGCCCTGAACGGCAGCAGGAGGCGGTGGCGACTGTTCCTGGGCCATAGCAGCCGTGGACATCACGCCGAGGCCAAGAGCTAGGCCGAGAGCGGGCACGATACGACGAAACATGACGGTATCCTTTCTGAAGACCCTGTCTTCCCGCGGCACTCCGCGGTTGAAACGGAACATTTCCCCCCTTTTCGTGAAAAGAAAAGTCTATTTCAGAACATTTCTTCGTGAGCACTCACACGGGAGGGTCGAGATAGGGGCTCTTTGTGTCAAAGAATATCTTGTTGGTGTTCAGTTCCGTTGCAATGACGTCCAGAGCCGTCAGGGCAGCGATCAATACGAAGCGCTGACGCGGGCGCGATTCGGTTGTCTCACAGTCTCGCAGTCTCTGAATAGCTAGGAGCGTGGCGCGCAACGTTCGCCCATAATGCCCGTGATAACGCCCACTGAAATGGCTCATCCGTGCCAGCACCAGCTCAAGAGCCTGATGTGCGCGGGGATTGAGAGACGCATCATGGTTGATAGCGCGAAGTCGAAGCAGGTTCAGCATGACGCGCATCGCTGAAAGAATCCCCGCCAGATAGGCATGAACCACGGGAGACGGTGTATTCCCCGAATTGGTCATCAACCGGACGAAGCGATCCACGTTGCGTGAGACCACTGTATCAAGTGTGGCGTTCGTTTTCCCTTCTGCAATGTGATGCAGATCCTGAAGGATGTGTTCGCGCATGGTCCAGCGTTGGTGCGCCGGGTCATAAGGCAGGAAAACACGGTACATCCATGATGTGTAAAGCAGGCCCAGAACGAGCGGCATGGCCGTATTGAAATAGACGATTTCATCCGTTCGGCCCTGATTGGACGGGCCTAGAAGGATGGGCAGGAACAGGTTGTAAGAGACGGCCGGAAGCGTCAGTGGCGGATAGGCGAAGGCCAGCCCGCCCAGCATCATGGCAACGCCAGACCACATTCCGAGCATCTCGAATGTTGTGGGTTTTCCCAGCAAAAGCAGATCGAGCACGCCCCCGGCCAAAACAGCACAGCAGGCGCCATGCAAAAAGGCCTGTGTCGCGAGGGCCGGGCGCTCCAGCGTTGAGAACAGGCTGCATGCAATCGCGACAAACATGATGAATGTCAGGCCGCTGGGCCACGCTGTTGCAATCCAGATTACACCGGCCCCAAAGACAGTCACCGATGAGCGGAGGCTGTTAACGATGGCCTGCCGCCAGTCCCGATAGGAGCGGATAGGCTCATGGAAATGATCGTGAGGCTGAGGATTGCGGCTGGCTTCGAACTGCCGCAGGGCCATTCTCAACGCATCGATCAGTTCGACCAGAGACTGCTGCAACATGCCATGGCGAAGCATGGCAGCGCGGTCCTCTGCTTTGGGAAGAACAGTATCGAAATCTTCCACGACCCGGCGTCGGCAGTCCCGCCTGATGTCTCGCAGGTCGCTCAAAATTGCGTCCATGTTCTCGGTGCTTTCCAGCCTCGCGGGCAAGGCGAGAAACATGTGCTGGATCGTTTTGGCCTGTTCGAGGAACGCGTCATCCTGACTGAGGGGAAGACGCATCAGCGTGGCAAGGTCCATGGCCCGCGCCAGGAGAACAGCGATGTTCGCCAGCGCGGCGCGCGTATGATCGCCCGCATGATCCTGTCGTCCCAGCTCGACCTCAGCAAATTCAACCTGATCCCCTAAAGTGGTGATCCGGGTGAAGACAGATTGCATGGTTTCCAGAGCATCCGTCTTGCCCGCAAGGATGTCTGCGATGGTTGAAAGCGCTGGCTTTAGAGTGTCTTCAAAAGTGCTGGTAAGTTGTTGGCGCGTTCGTTTCGTGAGGCCGAGCTGGAACAGTCCGGAAATCGATGCTTCCAGAACAATGCCCAGCACAATGTATGTGGCGCGCGAACTGGCAATTTCGAAAATGTGGTGCGGGTCCGCAATCCCATCGAGGGAGACAATGGCGTAGGTGAAGCCGGTCGCCCGCATACCGTGAATACGGTAGTTGGTCATGGAAGCCGGCCCCGGCATGAACGTGCCAATCAGGCAGAACAGCCCGATGCCTGCGGCCAGAAGCAGAATGAACATCAAGGGCGCCTGAGGGCAGACTGCGACGAGGATCACGCCGCAGATCACGCCCAGCACCATGCCGAACAGATGCCACTTCGCCTTTGCCAGACTGCGCCCACGTGTGCCCTGCGCGACCATCCAGACGGTCAGGGCTGCCCACTGAGGGCTACCAAGCTCCATCTTCAGTGCAATCCCCAGCGCGAGCAGGGACGTCAGAGTAGTTCGGAGAGCGTAGCCGGCCATGACCGGGTCCGGGCTGTAGAGCCAGCGGAATTTTTGCAGAAAAGCTGTCGCGCTTGCCTGCATCACCGAATGTGCGGTGTTGTAATGTGTTTCAATGAGCGTCCAGCCACGTCTTCCCCCAGAATAATGAAAACCGGTAGGTGCCTTCTCGAAACGGCGGCAATGGCCTTCTGAGGCCAGTCGGGGACGGGAGGCGTTTTGACACATAATGCAAAAAAAGACATTTCACCATGTCAGCCCTTGCAAAAATGCGTCAGGTGAGCGATTTCGTGCAGCTACCGCGCGCCTGTAGCTCAATTGGTTAGAGCCGGCCGCTCATAACGGCTTGGTTGGGGGTTCGAGTCCCTCCGGGCGCACGGTGTTCTATTTTGTCTGGCGAGCCTGTCTGCCGCCGCTCATTCCGCACTCCACCACCGAACAGGAGACCTCATCATGGCCGCCTACCAGTACGTCTACGTCATGAAGGATCTTACGAAGGCCTATCCGGGTGGACGTGAGGTCTTTAAGGGCATCACCCTTTCCTTCCTGCCCGGTGTGAAGATCGGTGTTCTCGGCGTCAACGGCGCGGGTAAGTCCACGCTGCTCAAGGTGATGGCCGGGATCGACAAGGAATTCGGCGGTGAAGCCTGGGCGGCTGATGGCGTCAAGATCGGCTACCTCGAGCAGGAGCCGCAGCTTGATGAAAAGCTGACGGTTGGTGAGAACGTCGCTCTCGGTTTTGGTGAACTCAAGCGCGCACTCGATCGCTTCAACGAAATTTCCATGCTGTTCGCTGAGCCCATGTCCGATGAGGAGATGACCAATCTTCTCTCGGAACAGGCTGAACTGCAGGAAATCATCGATGCCGGTGACGGCTGGGAGCTGGATCGGAAGCTGGAGATCGCTCTCGACGCGCTGCGCTGCCCGCCGGCAGACAGCCCGGTTGATAAGCTTTCCGGTGGTGAGCGTCGCCGCGTTGCTCTGTGCCGCCTGCTGCTTGAGAAGCCTGACATTCTGCTGCTCGATGAGCCAACCAACCATCTTGATGCCGAGAGCGTCAGCTGGCTCGAAAAGACGCTGCGTGACTATCAGGGCACCGTCATGGTCATCACCCATGACCGTTACTTCCTCGATAACGTCACGAACTGGATTCTGGAACTCGAGCGTGGCCGTGGCTATCCGTTCGAAGGCAACTATTCGTCCTGGCTGACCCAGAAGCGCAAGCGTCTGGCCCAGGAAGAGAAGGAAGAAAGCTCCCGCCAGCGCGCTCTTGCTGCCGAGCAGGACTGGATCAACAGCTCACCGAAGGCCCGTCAGGCCAAGAGCCAGGCTCGTATTACCAAGTACGAAGAGATGCTGGCAGCCAACTCCGAGAAGGTTGGTGGCACGGCGGACATCGTTATCACGCCGGGCCCACGCCTTGGCGGTACGGTGATCGAAGCTGAGAACCTGACGAAGGGCTTTGGCGACCGTCTGCTGATCGATGGCCTGAACTTCAAGCTCCCGCCTGGTGGCATCGTGGGTGTGATCGGTCCGAACGGTGCGGGTAAGTCCACGCTGTTCAAGATGATCACAGGTCAGGACACGCCGGATGGTGGCTCTCTAAAGGTCGGCGAGACGGTGAAGCTCGGCTATGTCGATCAGTCCCGCGATACGCTGGATGGCAACAAGACGGTCTGGGAAGAAATTTCCGGCGGTACGGACGTCATTCAGCTTGGCAAGCGGACGGTTCCGTCCCGCGCCTATGTCGGGGCGTTCAACTTCAAGGGTTCTGACCAGCAGAAGCGCGTTGGCATCCTGTCGGGCGGTGAGCGTAACCGCGTTCATCTCGCCAAGATGCTCAAGGAAGACAGCAACGTTCTGCTGCTCGATGAGCCGACCAACGATCTTGACGTTGATACGCTGCGTGCCCTCGAAGATGCTCTGGCAGACTTCGCCGGCTGCGCCGTGGTCATCTCCCATGATCGCTGGTTTCTTGACCGTCTGGCCACGCATATCCTGGCCTTCGAAGGCGACAGTCATGTTGAGTGGTTCGAGGGTAACTTCCAGGACTACGAAGAAGACAAGCGCCGCCGTCTTGGACCGGATGCGACTGAGCCAAGCCGCATCAAGTATCGCCCGCTGGCCCGCTAAGACGGACCGTTCCTTTTGCACGTCACCGGGGTAGGCTATTCTGCCCCGGTTTCTGACGGTTTGAGGAGGCCCGGTTGTTAGGGCGAGAACTCCGTACAGCACGTCTCGTCCTCACTCCGGTCAACTGGCCGGACCTTGAGGACATGATCGCCCTTAAGGCTGATGCTGGTGCCTTTGGCCGTATGCTTGGTGGTGTGCGCAGCCGGACCGAAGCAGAGCAGGATATGGCTGAAGACGTCGCCTTCTGGGCTCGTCGCCGTATCGGTATTTTTGCCATCCGTGAAAATGGCCGTTTCGTCGGGATGACGGGCGTGCATGAACGCCCCGATGGGCGCGGCCTCGGCCTCAGATTCTCTATTTTTCCGTGGGCTGCTGGCCGGGGACTTGCTCGTGAAGCTGCGGGTGCCGCGATCCGGTATGTCCTTGATGAGGGTGAGCCTCGGATCGTAGCCGTTGCCCGCGAAGATAATCTTGCGTCCCGTATGGTGCTGGGAAGTATCGGCATGCGTCATATCGATACTTTCAAGCGGGATGGCGATACGATGTTCCTCTACGAAATTGCTCCTGCCTGAAACGGTGCAGAAAGCAGGGAATTTTTCCTTTCGCTTTTAGGTGCTGGCGTTTGAATTAAGGCGACGCGGTCGTCGAGGAATAAATATGGTCGATTTTCTGAAAAACATACGAACAGCAGGTCTTGTTGTGCTGGCCTTGGGCATGGCCTCTCTATCGGCCGCTCGGGCCGCAGACCCCAAACCTGCTGAGTCAGCGGTTGGCGGTATGCGCATCATTGAGCATACGCTCGTTATGACGTTGGGAGGAACGGAGATCGTAGCTCTTCCTCCTAACCTGCAGACGGCGTCTATCAGCCTGCCCGCAATTGTGCATATCAATCTCGTGTCCCAGAAAGTGGCGGAAATTCTGGCCCATCAGGAAGGCCGGACCGATGTGCTGTTCACTGGGAAAGACACAATCTGTCGGTTCCACATCACCGTGCAGCATGTCGCCCCGCGATAAAGGCTTGTAGTGCAGAACCAAAAAAGGCCTCCCGTTCAGGAGGCCTTTTTCAGAGTATCAGCTTCGATGTGCAGCACTCAGTGGTGATTGCTGAGCTGACGCTCCAGAGCGGAGTTCAGAGCACCAACATCGCCACCGTGGCGAGCCAGATAGGAGCTGTAATCGCCGCGCTGGTTCATGCGCAGGCTGGCACCTTCACCATACATGTCCACGACCTTCGGTGGGTTTCCACCGATGATGAGCTGCATGTTGACCTCTGGCTGGCCCGGACGGTCAATCAGTGCATTGACCCGTTCGCCATCCGGCGTTGAGCTCGTGCCGGTGACCCGGAAGCTTACGCCCTGATAGTTACCGATCTGATCCGTGATCGTGTTGACCAGAACCTGATCGAAAAGCTGCAGGTACTTCTGCTGTTGAGCCGGGGTGGCGGTGCGCCAGTAGCGGCCGAGGCAGTAGCGGGCAATGCCCTGAATATCCACGTTGGACTGAAGAAGCGGAAGGACTTCGCGCTTCTTTTCACCCAGTGGCTTGCCGGAATTAACGATGCTGACCAGCTGGCCACCAAAGGAATTCACGAAATCTATTGCCGGATTGGCATGAGCGACGCCAGCCCCGAAAGTGAGGGCTGCAGCAAAAGCACCAAGAAGGGCCCGGCGCGAAAAGGCTTTAAGCATGCGTTTGTCCTCAGTTGTACCAGTCTGGGGTGGTGGCGCGGTGATCGTTCGTCATAGCGTCAATCTGGCTCTGGCGGTTTTGCTGCCAGGCACTACGGACGTAGGAGTACGGATCAAGGCTGTCCTGCTCCAGATGGTCGATCTGATCCACACTGTTGGCAAAGCCATCAACCGTTCCAAGAATATTGTAGGCCCAGTTGAATGTCAGCAGACCATAACCTCTTGGCACATAATTGATCGGGGTCAGAGCCTGCCCGATCCCATAGCCGATACCATCGCGGAAGTTGCTGGGACCGACAAACGGGATGAAGAGGTATGGGCCGCTCTTCACGCCCCATGTTCCCATCGTCATCCCCGGGTCAGTCTCATGCTGTTTGTAACCAACCAGACTGGCAACATCGAAGAAACCCGCCACTCCCGCACTCATGTTGATCGTGAAGCGCATGAACGAGTCACCCGCACGACGGGGCTTTCCAGCCCCAACATCAGAGAAGAACACCGCAGGCTCACGCCAGGTTTCATTGATGTTGGAAATACTGTGCCGAACTGGCTTCGGAACAGCCCAGATCCAGGCCTTGGCCACGGGACGCAGGGCCACGTGATAAGCCCACATCTGGACGTTATACATCTTCCGGTTCAGCGGCTCATACGGATCGTTGGCAGCCTTGTAATCAGCAAGGTCGTCCGGATCTTTCGGCGGGGGATTATGCAGGGAGCCACAGGCCCCCAGCGTCAGCAGTGCCAAAACGCCTGCAATGGCTCTGCCACGACGCGAGCGCGTCGCCCTGATACCGATTCTGTCCTGCCGAGAGTCCATAACCATTCCTCAAAAACCCCACTCCGCGGGCGTGCTCACAAAGACTTCATCTGAAAACGGAAATTTTCGAAATCCGTTCCCATTCAATTGGTGTGCCGCCAGCGGAGCCATGAGCCGTCCGTCGCGGAAAACTGCGGAAGGCCGTAGTCATAGCCTATACTGTGCCAAGCTGCACCCCTCTATGTATCCAAATTATGACACAGGGAAGGGACGAGATCCTTTAACGATCCAGAAGTCAGAAGGACACTCCGGCCACTTTGACGGCTGAAATATTTTGAGAGCAGTGTGGCGGCAACTCAACACCAGGGAATTTTCCAGTGTCCAGATTTTCTGCCTGCAAAGCACCGCTTTTTGCCACCGTGGCCCTAGTCGGCCTGTCTCTTGGGGCTGCTCAGGCGCGTCCAACGGCACTCTCTCAGCCATGGGGCAACACGCCCGATGGTAAGCCTGTCCGTATTGTTACCCTGAAGAATGACCATAACGTGACGGTACGCGTCATTACCTATGGTGGCATTATTCAATCTGTTGAAACGCCGGATCGTAACGGGCATCCGCAGGACATCGTCCTCGGGTTTGGCGATCTCAAGGGATACACCGTCGATAGCGCCAAGGGTGGACTGTTCTTCGGGGCGATTATCGGCCGTTACGCAAACCGTCTCGCAGGCGGCAGCTTCCCGGTAGATGGGAAAATCTACCACACGGACATTACGGCGGCTCCGAATGCTCTGCATGGTGGCAAAAAGGGATTCGACAAGAACGTCTGGACGCTTGAAAAGACAGGCGTCTCTGCAAGCGGCTCCTATGTGACGCTGAAGCTGGTCAGTCCGAACGGAGACCAAGGCTTCCCCGGAATATTGACGACGCACGTGACCTACACGCTGGGGAACGACAATGCTCTGTCGCTGCATTATGTGGCGACAACCGATGCGCCGACGGTTCTGAATCTGACGAACCACAGCTACTGGAATCTGAATGGCGAAGGCTCCGGCAGCATTGAGCCGGAAATCCTTCAGATCAACGCAGACAGCTATACCCCGACCGATAGCACCTCGATCCCAACGGGCCAGCTTGCACCCGTTGCAGGCACTCCACTCGACTTCAGTAAGCCAACTGAAGTGGGCGCACGCCTCCGCAGCAATGACATCCAGATGATGTATGCGCGTGGTTACGACATGAACTGGGTCGTCAACGGAGCATACGGACAGGCTCCGCGTCTGGCTGGAAAAGTCTATGACCCACGCTCGGGCCGCAGCATGGAAGTTCTGACCAACCAGCCGGGGCTACAGGTCTATACGTCCAACTCACTGGACGGTGGGTATGCAGGGATTTCCGGCCACGCCTATCGTCAGACAGATGCTATCGCTTTTGAAGCCGAGCATTATCCAGACAGCCCGAACCATCCGTCCTTTCCCACGACAGAGCTGAAGCCGGGTCAGACATTCGACTACACGACGACGTTCAAGTTTTCGAATCAGTAAGCGCTTAACGCTGACGTGGCCTTGCTTGAGAAAGAGGCTGTTCTCCGAAAGGAGGCAGCCTCTTCCTGTATCCGCTCAGGATGGAAGTTTGGCGCCTGTTGCAGCACTGACTTTGGAAGGCTCCAGAATCCTGGCCGGATTTCCGACTGCCGTCGCATTCGCAGGGATATCTTCCAGAACAACTGATGCCGCACCAATACGGGCATTCTCGCCGATGATGAGGCGCCCCAGCACCTTGGCACCTGATCCAATCATGGCCCCTCGGCGTACGATCGGATGTCTATTCCCGGTCAGTTTCCCTGTGCCACCCAGCGTGACGTCCTGGAATAGGGAGACGTCATCTTCGATGATGCAGGTTTCCCCGATCACAATCCCCGTTCCATGGTCGATGCTCAGGCGCCGACCAAGGCGCGCGGCCGGATGAATGTCGATTGCGAACAGCTCATTGACCCGGCTTTGAAAATGATAGGCCAGATGCCGTCTGTTTTTCTGCCAGAGGTGATGCGCGATACGATGAACCTGTAACGCCTGCCAGCCTTTGAAGAACAGGAACGGTGTCACCAGATCCGGGCAGGCCGGATCACGGTCATGGATTGCCAGAATATCTTCAGCGGCTGACTCGGCTATGCCGGGGACTTCCAGAAGAATGGAAGTGACCAGCCGTGTGATGGCCGTAGCAGAAATGGACCGATCCGCCAGCTTGGTACCCAGAAGAGACGCAAGGCCCGAGCTGAAGCTGTGATGGTCTCCGATATTCGTAGCGAAAACATCCTGAATCAGAGGGTCATGGCAACTGCAGGCCTGTGCCTGCATATTTCGCCAGAGCTGATCAAGATTTACGGTTGAACTCATACGCCCATCGCCTTGCGAACAAAGGCGCGTCTCAGGCGGGGCAGGCGATGAACGCCCGCAATGCCCAGGTCGCGCACGCGCCGCAGAACCGGATTATCGTTGCCAAAAAGACGTTCCAGAATGTCCGTGGCGGCCAGCATGGCCATATTGCCGGGCCGGGCTCGGCGCTGATAGCGGACAAGGAGTTCCCGGCTGCCCGGATCTGTACGTTTCGTATGGGCTTCAATCAGCAGGTCTGCCAGAGCAATGACATCCCGAAAACCGATATTCAGCCCCTGACCCGCAATCGGGTGAATACCATGGGCAGCATCTCCAACGAGAGCCAGACGTGGCGCAATATATGTCTGCGCATACTGCGCTGACAGCGGATAAATCCAGCGGCGGCCAATGGGTGTGATGGCGCCCAGATCCTCATCGCCCATGCGGGCACGGATTTCGCGGGCAAAGATTTCATCGGGAAGGTCATGGAAGCGCTGGGCGCGGCCTTCGCCTTCTGCCCAGACAATAGCGGACCGATGCGGATGCTCAGCCGTTCCTGGCATTGGCAGTCGGGCGAAAGGGCCTTCCGGCAGGAACTGTTCCAGCGCCACGCCGTCATGGGGCTTTTCATGTGCGATTGTCGCAACGATACCGCACTGATGATAAGGAAGTTTGGTCAGGCCGATGCGGGCCTGGTCGCGCAATGGGGAACGACGTCCCTCAGCGGCGACAGCCAGTTTGGCCGTCACGGTTGAACCCGATGCCAAACGGATCGACACATGATCCGGGTGGAACGTGAAGGTTCCTGTGTCTGGCGCGCGGACGTCCAGCGTCTCGTATTGTTCAAGCGTCCGGTTAATGGCGAGACGCAGATCGCGTGCTTCTGCCATCCAGCCGAAATTCATGCCTTCAGGGGCATCGTCCACACCGAAATGCAGGAAAAGCGGTGAGGGAGCCTCGTGCGGGCGGCCATCCGAGACGCGGATTTCACGGATCGGCTGGGAAACACCGGGAAGATTGTCCCAGATACCCGCGGCTTCCAGCATCTGGCGTGAGCCTTCCGCAATGGCGTATGCCCGGCCATCGAGAGAGGGATCTTCCATGCCCGGGAGAGCTGCACGGTCAATGAGCAGAACCCGTACACCTTCGGCTGCCAGACGACAGGCCAGTGTCGCGCCAACAGGACCAGCTCCGTTAATGCACAGGTCGTAATGTGTCTTGGTCATCGTGCTCATCTCCCTGCCCCTGTCCTACTCCTGTGACGTGTGGAGCGGAAGAGGGCAGGAAGGGGCAGAAAAGATCAGAGATCGAAGCGTGCGTTCAGGAAGACAGCGCGCGGTGTCCCGACAAAGAAGTAATCAGAGGCCAGAAAGCCCCAGTAATGAAGGTTTGTGGCGTTATCGAGTTCAGCGCGTAACGTCACCTTGTGACGGCCGATGTTGGTGCGATAGCTGGCCCGAAGATTGAGCAGCGTATAGCTCGGGACATGGAAGCTGTTGGAACTGTCCCCCCACATCGACGCAGTATAATGAACTTCCGCAGTCGCTGAGAGGCCCGGCACGCCCGGGATACGGTCCGTCAACTGAAAGACATTCTGGAAGAGCGGAATGCCTTCGATCTTGTTTCCTTTAACGCTGGCATCTGCCTTGCTGTATTTTCCGCCTTCGGCACCCAGACTGTCCGTGAGGGTAATGCCAAACGGAAGATCGACATGACCGCTGAGTTCCGCGCCCTGATATGTGACGGTGCCGTTCGACACATAAACATTGTCCGCATTGGCATATTGCGCGCCTCGCGTGATGCGATAGAGCGCGCCTGTCAGATCCCAGGTCTGGCGCGCGATCTTTGCACCTACTTCAACCTGATCAGAACGGATGGGCGGAAGGGTCTCGCGTGCGTTCTTATAGGTGTCTCCCACGGTCCCACCGTTTTCCAGCGCCTGAACGTAACTGGCGTAAATGGTGGTGTCTTTCCACGGATGGAACATCAGGGCGGCAGTTGGTGTCAGTGGCGTAGTGCGCAGCGCTGTTTTTGTTCCGGCGGACGTCCAGGTCAGCTGGTGAAAATCGGTAAAGCGGATGCCGGCGAGCAGTGACCAGTGTTTATCAAACGTCAGGGTGTCGCTGCCGAAAAGACCAACCTGATCGGAACGATAATTGCGATAGGTCGCGGTGTCCCAGCTTCCGCTATAAGAGCGGCTGGTGATCGGCGAGTAGAGGTTCTGGCCTCCGATGTTCACGTAATCAGAGTCATATGGAAGATATTTGCTGAGCCCCTGCCAGGCCGCTCCCATCGTGAAATCATGCCGGATAAAGCCTGTCCGGAACTTGCCTTCCAGAATGGCCTGAACCTGATCATATTGTGCCCAGCTTCCAGGATTGGTGCTCATATAGGTGTCATAGTTGCCACCCTGATCCTGCAGGGACATCCACTCTCCCCGGTAGCGGCGATAGTCCATGCTGTGGCTGTAATCGATGCGCGCCGTCCAGTTCTTTGTAATGTCCCAATGCAGCCCGGTTGAGACAAACAGGGTGTGGGACGTAAACATGCTTGCCGGAGATGCCGTCAGGTTCTTGTGTCCGCTGATGGCATCGGGAAGACGGTTGCTGCCATAGGCGGACGGATCATCAATAAAGAAGTCCTGCACGCCACCACGGACCTGACGATCCTGATAAATGGCGTCAGCGGTCCACAGCAGGTTGTGAGCCAGCCGCACATCCGTGGATAGGGAGCCTGAAAAGCGCGTGACGTGCGATCCGTTATAGGTTTCGCCATTTTCGTGGGTGAGGTTGAGGCGATATCCAACAATATCGTTCCGAAAGAGGCGCCCACCCGTGTCGATGTGCTGACTGCCCACGGCGCCTGAGCTGTATCCGGCATCAAAGGAAAATGTACGCGCGTCGGTCGGCTTCTTCGTCTGGAAATCAATGATGCCGCCGGGCGCATTGAAGCCGTACATGAAACCGGAAGCACCCTTGAGAAGCTGCACCGCTTCGAATGACTCGAGCGGAAGTTCCACGGTTGTCATGAAGAAGGGCGTACCGTTGATCTTGTAGCCGTTATAATCGTCAAGCGGTACGCCCCGGACCGTGACGGAATAGGCGTTGAACGAATACGTGTCGCCGTTTGAAATGACCGATGCATCCTGTGAGAAAACGCGCGCCAGCGATTTGACCTGCCGCTCCTGTAGTTCTGCGGCCGTCACAACTTTGATCGAAAATGGCGTATCCAGAACGCGGCGTGTTCCTAGCGCTCCGCCGTCAGCCTGATGGGCGTGACCGAGAACCGTCACGCTTTCGCTTTTTGAATTGGGTTGTTTATGCGGCGTGGGGACAGGTTTGGAATGTCTGTTATGACGGGGTGCGACAGAGGGTTTTCGCCCGGATTGAGAATGCTCGTCCTGAGCGTCTGCTGCCAGGGCAATGGCCGAGGTGCCTGACATGAGCAGAGCAAACGAAAACACAGATGACAGAACGGAAGTGGCGGCGGCCATAAAACTACACCAAATAGTTATAATATGAAACAACCAATAAAATATGTTTATAATGATAAATTACAACATGAATCGGTGTTTGTGGTTTGTTGTGATAAAGAACTGAAAAGGCTTAAAAATACTGATTTTCTCTTAAAGTTTTTGCTTTGGCTGTTTGGTATCTGTGGAGCCGAAAAGACGGGTAAATCAGTGTCTCATTTCGGCAACATAAATCGTACAACAATATAATAACAATTTAAAATAGTGAAAACGGAACTGTTCGTATTTCGGGAACAGTTGGGTCTGCCTGCTGTTGTAGTCTGACGTCCTTGGCCTAATGCGCGCCGATGGACGCCGCTTACAGCATTTCATTCGCTCAGGATGCAGCCTCCGCGTGACCTGATGGTGGATGACAGGTGATCGTCTAGGGAGACCAATGTTCAGACAGAATTATGTGGACTCAATGTCCAGCCTTCGTCACCAGTTCGACTGGCTGCCTGACCCGCTGGGTTCTGTTCTTTTGCTGATTGCAGCGGCGCTGATTGCTCTTCTGTTCAGTCGGATCATCACGGATGCGCTGCCCCGCCTGCCGGGTCTGAGGAAGATCCAGTTCATTCATGCTTTAACCATCAGGTTAAGGATGAATGTCCGCTATTTTCTGATGATCATAGCCGCCAGCGCAGCTTTGCCAGCGACGGAGGGCTTCTCCCCCGAGACTGAAAAGCTTCTCGCGCACGTGCTGGCCTGTTTGTTCATCATGAACCTGGGCTTCGGCATTATCAGGGCATTTCGTCTGGCGACCGATCAGTACCTGAACCGGATCAGTGCCAAGGAAAACGTGGATGATATCACTGTCCGGTCTCATCAGACGCAGATCCGGGTGCTCCGTCGTCTGATTGAGATCACCTTCGGAGTGCTGACCGTTGCTGCGTCTCTGATGGTTTTCAATTCCGTTCAGAAATTTGGCGTTTCGCTCTTTGCCTCTGCTGGTGCCGCCTCCCTGATCGTGGGTCTCTCCGCCCGACCGGCCCTGTCCAATCTGATTGCGGGTATTCAGATTGCCATTACGCAGCCGATCCGTATGGAAGATATGCTGATCCTGAACGGTGACTGGGCTTGGGTTGAGGAGATCAATGCAACCTACGTCGTCCTGCGGACATGGGATCGCCGCCGCTATATCGTGCCTATTTCCTATTTCCTCGAAAACCCGTTCCAGAACTGGACTCATAGTTCGCAGTCTTTGATCGGCTCCATCTTTCTCTGGCTGGATTACCGCACACCGATGGACCGCTTGCGGGCAATGTTCATGGAAGAAATCGAGCACTGTCCGGACTGGGACAAGGACCGTTCCTCCATTGCCTGCCAGATTGCAGACAGTAATGCTCAGGTCATTTCCATCCGCATCATCGCAGGGGCGGCAGATGCAGGAAACATGTGGAACCTGTCCTGCGATATCCGCGAACGCATGCTGCGCCGTATCCAGGTGGAAATGCCGGAATGTCTGCCGCGCGGCCGAACTGCGGTCGTATCGGATTCTCCGTCTGACACGCCGTGGCCCGAAAGCCTCATGTCACCGCCCGTCAACCGGCCAGGCGACGGAAAATATCGCGGACCGGACCTGAACACACCATCAGTTTCCTGAAATTTCTCAGTTCCGTACTCCTGGGTTCAAAAGTTTCGTTTTGACCCCACAGGAGTGTGGCATTTATGCACTAGAAGTCCTGTGATACATTCTGACAAAGGAATAATCGTAGACACATTTTAAAACGTTTCTAATCTGAACCGAACACCGGATCTGATTAGGACTGCCTGAATGCGCCTCAAGTCACTTCTTCTCGCTACTACAATCGTTACGGTTTTGCACCCAGCACATCAGGCCTCTGCTGCCGTGCATAAAACGACCAAGGCCACGGCGCCTGCAAAGGTGACGGCCAAGACCACAGGGAAGAAAACAGTCGTCCGCCAGGCTGCCGCCACGCCGCGTCGCCCACATGCGGTTGATAGCAACAGCAATGAACAGATGATCGTGACGGGAACGCATGCGTTTAACCGCCGCGCCCGGGATTCCACGAGCCCGATCAGCGTTCTTACCGCTGCCACGCTGCGTCGTTCCGGTCAGATGAATCTTGCGGACGCTATCGTCCGTACGGATCCGTCGATCACAGTAAACGCCATGGGCAGTGATGCCGGTGCGCTGACGTCCTCGATCCGTATGCGCGGTCTGAACCCGAACGAAGTTCTGGTTCTCGTGGATGGAAAGCGCCGTCATACGACAGCCAACATCTATGCCGATGCCGGTCCGCAGCAGGGCTCAACGCCCGTCGATCTGAACATGATCCCGGCTTCTGCAATCGATCACATCGAAATTCTGCGTGATGGTGCGGCCGCCATGTACGGCTCAGACGCCATTGCAGGCGTTGTGAACATCATTCTGAAAAAGACGCCGCATGGCCTGAACATGACCGCGCAGACGGGTGCAAACGCCTATAACGGCGATGGCTGGCAGTATCAGCTTGGCGCGGATGGTGGCTTCGGCTTCTTGGGTGATGGGTATGTCCACATCAGTGGGCAGATGTATCACACCGACCACATGGTCCCAAACACGACAGACGTGCGAACTGTTCCGGGGAATTCTGAATACAAGGGCTATAATGTCCCGCACGATTCCAACAAGATCCTGAGCACACCAGAAGAAACCCGCGAAAATCTCAGCATTGAGTTTGGCAAGACGCTGACGGAAGGTGTGACTGGCTATGGCCTCATCACCTATGCTCACCGTCATTCCGAGGCTTACGAAAACTATCGTATGCCGTCTGTTGCCCCGACGCTGTATCCTTATGGTTTCTCGCCGCTCGAAACCATTGAAGAGAACGATTATGCCGCGACACTGGGTCTGAAAGGGGACAATTTCTTCGGTTTCTCCTGGGACCTCAGCTCCACGTATGGTGCGGATGAAGACGATGTCGGCAACAAGAACACTGCCAACCCGAATCTGATTGCAGCTACGGGAACGTCTCCAACAACGGTTCGTGCCGAGACGTATCGCCTATCTCAGTGGACCAACAATCTGGATTTCCGCCGGCAGTTAAAGATCGCTGATCTTGTACCGGTCACGGTGGCTTTCGGCGGCGAGCATCGTCTTGAAACCTACCAGATCTGGCCGGGCGAAGTTGGATCTTATGCTGACGGCGGAACGCAGGGTTATGCGGGCCTGATGCCAGAGAACGCCGGTAAGTGGAGCCGTGACGTCTGGGCTGCCTATCTTGATGGTGACTTCCATCCGCTGAAGCACTGGGATCTCGATTTTGCAGGCCGTTTTGAGCACTACACGGACGTTGGCAATACCGAGAATGGCAAGGTTTCCACACGGTACGACATCACCAAGCGCATTGCCGTTCGCGCTACAATCAGCAATGGTTTCCGTGCTCCGACCCTGCCGGAAGAAAATTTCAGCTCTCTGAATGTGTCGCCGACGGGTGCATCCGGTCTGCTGTCCACGTCCGGTGCGGCTGGCAAGAGCCTTGGCGCGCAGCATCTGAAGCCTGAGCGCTCCACGAGTGCTGAGGGTGGTATTATTCTTGAGCCTGTTGATGGCTGGCATCTCTCGGCGGACGTTTATCAGATCAACATTCGTGATCGGATTTCCGGCGCCGGTTCTGTTTACGGTGATTCCGCCATCTCGGCGATTGCAATGACGGGCGCGACACTGCCAACGGGTATTACGACGTCTGACGTGTCTGCCAATTACTTTGCCAACGTTGGCAGCACCCGGACCCAGGGTCTCGATATCCAGTCTGACTATCTGCTGCACATGCATCAGTATGGTAACCTGGACCTGACCATGGCTCTCAACCTCAACCGGACCCGTGTCAGCCACATCAACACGAACTCTCAGGGCAATCCGTATCTTAATGAGCAGAGTATCGCGTATCTGACGTCCACCTCTCCGCGGAGCAAGATCATCCTGAACGCGTATTGGACGATCGGGAAGTGGGATGTGAACCTCCGTCAGACGCGTTACGGCGAAACGACGTCCATGCTGACCTATCAGGATCAGACGCCTGCCAGCCTGACCTGCAAGGGGCAGAGCCTTCAGTATTCCAACGTCTGCTGGGGACAGTTTAAGAATACGCCAGTCTGGCTGACGGATCTTGAGGTCGGGTACCGTCTCAACCACATGTGGCACTTCGCTGTGGGTGCCAATAACATCTTCAACCAGCGTCCGCGCCGTCTGACCAAGTATCTGAACTACCTCGGGGCGAATGCTTACGACACGGACTCTTCCGGTATTGGAATTGCTGGCGGTTATTATTACGGCCGTATCAACGCCACGTTCTGATTGTCCTTCAAGACCCAGACGGAGCAGAAATGCCCGGAGGTGCCGGTTTTCCGGTGCCTCCGGGCTGTTTCGTATATTGTTGTTGAACTGGTACAATCTGGGCCATACTGGCCACCAGTCTTCTGATTCCCAACGAGGATATGCCGTTCGTGAAGCTCGTCACCGCAATTATCAAACCCTTCAAGCTTGACGATGTCCGGGAGGCGCTGACGCCACTGGGCGTGCAAGGTCTGACCGTGACGGAAGTCAAAGGTTTCGGCCGTCAGAAAGGCCAGACGGAAATCTACCGCGGCGCCGAGTATCACGTCAGTTTTCTTCCGAAGCTCAAGATTGAGATCGCAGTGGCGGATTCCGTGGTGGAAGATGTTATTGAAGCAATCATGACGGCAGCGCGTACCGGCAAGATCGGGGACGGCAAGATCATGGTCTCCAATCTCGACCAGCTCATTCGCATCCGCACGGGAGAGACCGGGGAGGGCGCTCTGTGATGAGACGTTCCGGTCTTTCGATCATGGCTGCTGGCGCACTTCTGCCAGTATCCGCGATGGCTGCTGATGCGCCTGCGGCCATCGACACAGGTGATACAGCCTGGATGCTGATCAGCACGGCACTCGTTCTGATGATGACAGTGCCTGGTCTTGCGTTGTTCTACGGCGGCATGGTTCGCAAGAAGAACGTTCTTGCGACCCTGATTCAGTCTTTCGCCATCTGTTGTATCGCCAGCCTCGTCTGGATGGTTGCGGGTTACAGTCTGGCCTTCTCGAACGGCACGCCGTGGATTGGTGATCTGTCCCGCGCATTACTGAACGGTGTGGCAGCAAACTTCCACAACGGCGTTGATTCCGCTTTCACGCTTGGCGCAGGAACGGCAGCCGCCGTTCCGATGACGATCCCGGAAAGCGTCTACATGATGTTCCAGATGACGTTCGCCGTCATCACGCCAGCCCTGATTACAGGGGCCTACGCGGAACGCATGAAGTTCTCTTCCATGTGCGTCTTCACAATTTTCTGGCTGCTGCTGGTCTATGCGCCTGTCGCTCATTGGGTCTGGAGCCCGACGGGCTGGGTCGCTGGCCTGGGCGCTGTGGACTTTGCCGGTGGCACGGTGGTGCACATCAACTCCGGTGTGGCTGGCCTTGTCTGTGCGTATGTTCTTGGCAAGCGCCGGGGCATCGGAACGGATGACATGTCTCCGTTCAACCTGACCTATGCCATTATCGGTGCGTCCCTGCTTTGGGTTGGCTGGTTTGGCTTCAACGCAGGCTCCGCGCTGGGCGCTAACGGCCGTGCAGGCATGGCCATGCTGACAACGCAGCTTGCCGCTGCCGCCGGCGGTGTTGCTTGGATGGCTGTCGAGTGGGCACGGACGGGTAAGCCAACGGCACTTGGCATTATTTCCGGCGTGGTCGCCGGCCTCGTCGCCATTACGCCCGCTGCGGGCTTTGTCCTGCCGGGTGGTGCTGTGGTGATTGGTCTGATTGCCGGTGCAGTCTGCTTCTGGAGTGCAACATGGCTCAAGCACGCTCTCGGCTATGATGACAGCCTCGATGCGTTCGGTGTTCACGGTACGGGTGGTATTATTGGGGCTCTGCTGACAGGCGTTCTGGCCTATGGGCCGCTCTCTGCGACGGACGCCAACCCGTCCGGTACGGTTGGAAGCCTTTCACAGCTTCTGGCTCAGGCGGAAGCCGTCTGCGTGACGATTGTCTGGTGTGTCATCATGACATTCGTGATCCTGAAGGTTCTGGATCGTGTCATGGGTCTGCGTGTTTCTGCAGAGGAGGAACTTGAAGGCCTCGATACGACCATGCATGGTGAACGCATCAACTGATCGTAGTCACCGGCGTTTCTGAACCGGGAGGCTGCGACTTCCCGGTTGACAGACAAGGATGTTTTTCATGGTTTCCAGCCGTATGTTGTCCCGCCTCTCCCTAGCCGCTGTTCTGGCTGCCGGTCTTGCCTCGGTTCCTGCACACGCGATGACGGCCAAGGAATGCCATGCTGCATTCCAGTCCGCCAAGAAGGGCGGCACCCTGAACGGTCAAAGCTACAAGGCTTTCAAGGCTGCAAGCTGTGGTAGCGAAACGGCTGAAGCCGCGTCTGCGACAACTGCTGCCCCGGCAACGGCTGCGACAGCACCAACAACGACGGCGCCTGTTACGACGGGTAAGGCGAACCCGCCTGATTCGTCTGTTGCAGGCACGAAAGCCCCGATTGCATCCAAGAGTGCTCCGGTCACGTCTGGAAACGTTGTATTCCCAACGGCTGTGTCGTCCCAGTTCTCCAGCCTGTCCGCTGGCAAGGCTCGTATGAAGACCTGTGTTGCCCAGTATAATGCGAACAAGGCGAACGGCGGCAACGGCAGCCTGAAGTGGATCCAGAAGGGTGGCGGGTACTGGTCCCAGTGCAACAGCCGCCTCAAAGGCGAATAACTCCCTACGCTCCAGTGGGTGTCAGAAACCTCCGTTCCTTTACCGGGACGGAGGTTTTTTTATGCCGGTCATTCAGGATTGAGAATGCTGTTGGAGAGTTTCGGTGTAAGGGGAATGGTCAGGCGTTGGTGTCATCATGAGGTGTCATGTTCTGGTCGCGTTCGGAAAGTCACGATCAGTGATCAATAGAGGCTTTCTCTTTATTGGGCTGGTAGCTCTTACGGTCATCCTGGGACTGATGCCGCCTGCGTCTGCGGAAGAGCAGTCGGACTGTGTCACTGCACCAGTTATTCTCCCATTACTGGGAGGCGAGGGAGATGCGCCGCTGATACCAGTGAAAATCAACGGCAAACCCGCTGCGATGTATGTCAGCCCGGCCTTCGATTACATTTACGTCCGGAATTCTGAAGGAATACAGTTTCCCAAGGGCTATGATGACGCCAAAGTTGTTATTAACGGCACCTATAAGGAAAGCGCCTTTCATTCCAAAATTAATGAACTGGTTCTGGATGATATTCCGCTGAAAGATGTAGACGTCGTCTTGCTCGCGAAGGCCAGTACGCAGGTGGTTGACGGGCGACCGATTGTGGGTGTGCTCGGACGCGCGGCGTTATCCCGCCTGGCAGTTCTGATCGATATTCCGGAAAGACAGTTCGCGTATCTTGATGTCAAAGATACGAAAGCCTGCAAGCTGGCGTTTAAAACATTCCTAGGAAATGACAGTCATTCCGTGGACATGGAAGACGACTTCACAGTGCATATTCGAGTTGGCGAAAAGAAGAAGCGCGTCAGTCTTGATCCTGATCTGACATACACGACATTTCCGTCTTTCTGGATTTCATCACTAAAAGAAAATCTGGAAGGTCTGGGAGATCAGAAGAAATTCACTCACTATGATGATTTTCTGAGTGTGGGGCAGGGCGCGCTTGTCAAAAACCTTTTTATGGGTGGCGCGCCGATAGAGAATGAAAAAGTTGTCTTTCAGGATGAAGTAGAAATTGGAAGTCTGGGACTTCCGTTCTTTACGGACAAAATCATCATCTGGAGTCTGGAAAACAACCGGATGTATTTCGCCATCCCGGCCCATATGCGCCCTCTTTCCAAAGGGCAGGGGCTGCATTTCTTCGCCACACATTCAGGAAACGTCTCCGTGCGCGACCGGCGCGGAGACGTACAGTAATGTTCTGCAGATCAGCTCATAGGGAATGGTGGCTGCCCGTTTGATGCGGTCACGCCGCCATCAACAGGCATAATCAGTCCGGTAATGTAAGCCGCGTCCTCACTGGCCAGAAATGTGATTGCTGCGGCCATATCTTCAGGCTCTCCCAAACGCTGCAACGGGACGCGGTCTTCGACGCTTTTGACGAAAGCCGGATCCTTAAGGGCGTCCGCCGTCATGGCCGTGCGTGTGACCGACGGACAGATGGCATTGACGCGAACGCCGTCCTTTCCGTGATCCATCGCCAGAACGCGCGTCAGGTTCACAACGCCGCCTTTGGCAACATCGTAATAGGCCGTGTTCCAGTCTCCCCTCATTCCAGAAACAGAGGCTGTGTTGACGATGTTGCCTTTGCTCTGGATCAGCGAGGGCAGAAAGGTGCGGCTAACATTCAGGGTCCCGGTCAGGGTTGTGGCACACACGGTCTGCCAGGCGTCCAGATCGCCGTCCAGAACCGTGCCGATTGTGGTGACACCGGCGTTGTTCACCAGCACATCCAGTGTGCCGAACGTCTGTTTGGTGAGGTCCAGCAGTTTCTGAACTTCGTCGGGTTTTGAAATGTCTGTCAGAGAGGCCGTAGCTTTGTTCGGGTCGAGGCTCTTCATGACCTCGTCGAGCTTTTCCTGATCCCGGTCCACAAGAATGACATGCGCGCCTTCGTCAAGGAAACGAAGGGCTGTCGCGTGACCAATACCCGATGCCGCCCCCGTCACGAGAACCTTGCGGCCAGTGAAACGTGATAGTCCCTGCGTCGCCATGAATAATGTCCTTTTGTTGCTAGGACTTTAAAGTGCCGCTCGCTACAATGGTTGCCTCAAATAAAGGGCGAGCAGGTATGAGTGATCTCACAATGCTGAAGAATGTTGGCAAAGCAGCACTCGCAGATTTTGCCATATTGGGGATTACCTCAACTGCGCAACTGGCATCCTGTGAGCCGGACGATCTTTATCTGAAGCTCTGTCACCTAACGCAGCAACGCCATGATCCCTGTGTGCATGACGTGTTTGCAGCCACCATCCATCAGGCGAAAACAGGAGAGGCCCTGAACTGGTGGGCTTTTACCGCCGCCCGCAAGGAACGGATGAAAGCCGGGACGTTCTGTACGCTCCCAACTCCTTAACGAACGAAAATCTGGTTTGTGGCGTAAGAGAGCCAGATGTCGTGTTTGGCGAACCAGTCTGAGCCCAGCAGCATGTCGGCCTGATCATGAACCGGGGCGACAGTCAGAACGGGATCAACCCAGACCGTCCCCCCCATGGAAAAGCGCTTGAAGCGATGCCAGTGGTAGCGGCGTTCATGCAGGTCCACACCGGCAGTAATACCGCCAGGGTCGAGCGCGAGCAGCTCATCCGTGAGGCCGAGGCGATAGGCGAAATCGGTGCTGACAATATGGGAGCGCGCACCGCTGTCGAGAAGCGCCGTTCCGCGCGTTCCATCAAGCGTGAAGGTTACCATCAGGCGTCCGTCAACCTGTCGGGCCGGAACCGTGTTCCACTGGCCTTTCCAAGTGGGCTGAAGCTGGCAGGACGAGCTGTTTGAGGAAACTTTCCAGAAAATGAGCTTCTGATGGGGGACGTCAAATTCCAGATCATACCCATCCAGAACATCTGCCCCGAGAAGCCCCAGAATAGGCGGATGAATCATCGGGGAACCAGGAAGAGAGCCTATGGGCATGGACCCGGCTCCCAGAGAAAGATGCCCCAGTTGCAGATCGGCAATACGGACGTTGGCTACAAGACGTGGTGTTCCATTGGGCCCCTGCATAACAGTGTGACGGTCGGGGTCCTGAGGTAGATGAAGCGCTGCAACGCCCTGCGGTGTCATCAGGCTACCCTGTGAACCCGTGTCTACGATCATGGAGACTGCATGACCGTTAATCTGGGCAGGAATGCTCAGATATCCACCATCATCGCGCAGCGGCAAAACGGCCGCTTGTACCGTGTGGCATGGCACTGCTTCAGCCTTTCCGGTCAGAGCCATAAGAGCAGCTAAAATGCCCCATGTCAGTCTTTTCATTCCTGCTCCGCCCGTGGGTGTGCCTTGCGCCAGACGTCCAGCAGGTGCTTTTCGTCTGCTAGAGTATAAGCCTGGGTGGTGGAAAGACTGGCATGGCCCATGAGTTCCTGAATGGCACGCAGATCAGCGCCACCTTCCATCAAATGGGTCGCAAAAGAGTGGCGAAGAGCATGCGGTGTGGCGGAATCCGGCAGACCTTCTCCCTTGCGCCATTCGCGCATGGCCCGCTGGGCGACGCCGGGATTTAGGCGGCCTCCCCGAACACCGCAGAACAGCGGAGCGTCCGGGGCCGGAGAAGGGTGAACGCCTTTCCATAACTCCAACGCGTCACGGACAGCCGGAAGCAGTGGAACCAGACGTTCTTTTTCCCCTTTGCCCACCACGCGCAGCATGTTCTCCCCAGCGTTGGTCAGGTCCCGCACATCAAGGGCTAAAGCTTCACCAATCCGCAAGCCCGTCCCGTACAGAAGCGTAAAGAGTGCTTTGTCCCGGATGGAGGCAGCGCTCGTAAAAGCATCGTCGGAAATCCCTTCCGGCGCGGCCAAGGCCTGTTCTTGTCCAAGAGGACGTGGAAGGCGCTTTTTCAGCCGTGGGCTCGCGAGGAGCCCCGGGGCAGGATTCGAGACATCATGGCGCATGGCCAGATAGCGAAAGAACGACCGCAGGGCCGAAACATGTCGTGCTCTGGAACGAGCGCGCGCATCGGCATTCGTGGCGCGACGTGTGGGTTTTTCGCTCCGGGCGGTCTCATGAGCCAGCCACGCCCGGAGATCAGCAAGGGAGAGCTTTGCCAGAGCAGTCAGATTAACCTCGCCCCCCAGATGCTGCTCAAAGAAAGAGAGGGCCATAACGATATCATGGCGGTAGGCCTCAACCGTTCGCAGGCTGGAGCGCCGTTCATGGGTCAGCCATTCGGTCCAGTCGCGTAATGCGTCATGGGCCATCATGGCATTTCGGGCTCAGGGAGGTTAGACACAGGCATGGCATCCAGCAGCCTACCCAAGCCTGACCTCTGGCGAAAGCCACCCTCCACCGGAACGCGTGTCTCGGTGCTCGTTCCGCTGCCTTTTCCGGGTCCGTTAGACTATCTGGCACCCATGGCGCTTCAGCCGGGCGATCTGGTGTCAATTCCTCTGGGAAAGCGCGAGACGATCGGATGTGTCTGGGATACGACCAGCACAGTCCCTGCTGACTTCGCGACAGCTCCGGGGCGCGAGGTTCCGCTGTCCCGCCTGCGTCCAGTTGTCGAAAAACTGGACGTACGCCCCCTGCCGGGCAGTCTGCGGCGTTTTATTGATTGGGTTGCGGCATATACCCTGACGCCGCCTGGGCTTGTACTGGCGATGGCAACCCGCATTCACCTGAAGGACGCACCAAAGCCTGCGTTGGGTTGGGTCAGAACGGAACAACCGGAAGAAGGCCTGCGCATCACTCCGGCCCGTCGTTCCGTCCTCAATGCGGCGTCCGATGCGCCGATGACGACGTCTGATCTCGCGGCGGCCAGCGGTGCCAGTTCCGCTGTGATCCGAGGGCTCGCGACTGCGGGGCTCCTTCGGGAAGCCGTCATCTCTGTCGTGGCTCCTTTCGCAACGCCGGACCCAACCCACGGCGCACCGCAGCTGTCTGAAGAGCAGGCAGACGTTGCCGAGCAGCTGTGCCGCCCGGTGAAAGAGCAGCGTTTTGACGTCACTCTGCTGGAAGGTGTGACAGGATCGGGAAAGACCGAAGTCTATTTCGAGGCTGTCGCAGCCTGTCTGGCGCAAGGGAAACAGGTTCTGGTCCTGTTGCCGGAAATTGCTTTGTCAGCTCAGTGGACGGATCGGTTCATCCGTCGTTTCGGTGCAGACCCAGCCGTATGGCACTCCGACCTCGGAACCAAGCGCCGACGCGAAACATGGCGCGCTGTAGCGGACGGGACGGCGCGTGTCGTTGTGGGCGCACGATCAGCGCTCTTCCTGCCGTTTGAAGATCTTGGACTCGTCGTGGTGGACGAGGAGCATGAGAGCGCCTTCAAGCAGGAAGAAGGCGTCATGTATCATGGGCGGGACATGGCTGTGGTTCGTGCCCGTCTGGCGAATGCTCCAGCCATTCTCGTGTCTGCCACGCCATCACTGGAGACGCTGGCGAATGTGGAAAGCGGCCGCTATCACCATGAGCTTCTGACGGCCCGGCATGGCGGAGCGACGATGCCGGACGTCTCTCTGGTCGATATGCGGGCTGATCCGCCAGAGCGTGGGCTCTTTTTGTCCCCGGTGCTCTGCAATGCCATTGATGAGACCCTGAAGAACGAGGAGCAGGCGATGCTGTTCCTCAACCGTCGTGGTTACGCACCGCTGACACTCTGTCGCGCCTGCGGGCACCGAATGCAGTGCCCCAACTGCTCAACCTGGCTGGTAGAGCACCGCGCGCGTGGCATCCTGACATGCCATCATTGTGGTCACACCGAGAGTATTCCGTCAGACTGCCCGCAATGCCACGCCGAACACTCGCTCGTACCCATTGGGCCGGGGATCGAGCGCATTACGGAAGAGGCAAAGCTACGTTTTCCTGAAGCAAAGATCCTGGTCATGTCATCCGATACGCTGGGCTCCCCGGCGGCTACGGCTGAAGCCGTACGAAAGATCACGGATGGCGAGGTCAATCTCATCATCGGCACGCAGATCGTTGCCAAAGGCTGGCATTTCCCGAAGCTGACGCTGGTCGGTGTCGTGGATGCGGATCTGGGGTTGGGCGGCGGCGATCTAAGGGCAGCGGAACGCACGGTTCAGCTTCTACATCAGGTCGCGGGTCGTGCAGGGCGTGCGGAGCGTCCTGGCCGTGTCCTGCTTCAGAGCTATGTGGGTGAGCACCCTGTCATGACGGCGCTTGTCTCCAATGATTTCCAGACCTTCATGGAGCAGGAAGCTGAGCAGAGACGCCCTTCTTTCTGGCCACCATACGGCCGTCTGGCTGCGCTGATCATCAGTGCTGCGACAGCAGACGCGGCAGATGCGCTGGCAAAGGAAATTGCGTTTGCGGCGCCGGAGCGGGAAGGGGTGCAGGTTCTTGGCCCAGCCCCCGCGCCCTTGGCTGTGCTGAGAGGGCGACACCGTCGGCGACTGTTGCTGCGAACAATGCGTGGCATCGCCGTACAGCCGATTCTGCGAGACTGGCTGAAAGATATCAAGCCGACTGGCAGTGCCCGGATCGATATTGATATTGATCCAATTTCGTTCCTCTAAGGGCTGCGAGGAACGGGGAAAGGTGATCTGGCCAGCAACCTGAAAAGGTGTCTGGCCAAACCAAACTCAGGCCTTCCGGTTGCGGAAGAACTGGATGGTTGCTGCCACGACGGAAATAACGGCGAGTGCCTGCTGGAAATAGGGGCGGAAACGCTTGGGGCCGATCGTGGCCATGCCGGTCATGACTGCCAGGCTGATTTCGCGGGCGCGACCAGCATGCTTGCAGCAGGCTTTGACTTTGCTGCAGCAACCCTGTTTTGCGGGAGCCTGATCGGCGGGAACTGTTTTGGTTTTCATGAAGGTCCTCCTGAATAGAGTGAATCAGGGAATGAACGCTGACAAATACAAGAGGTTGTGTTCGTCAGTCTTCCTGTCCGTCTTTCTCTGTCTGAAGGATTTTGAGTTGCTTGTCTGCATCAGGAGCATGCGGATCAAGCTGCATCATCTGTTTGTAAGCACGAAGGGCAGCGTCTGGCTCGTGCCTTTCCCGCTCTGCATCCGCCAGCATTCCCCATGCCGTCGCGTCACCGGAGTCTGCCTGAATAACCACCCCGAGATCGGAAATTGCACCATTGTTGTCGCCCGCGGCAAGGCGCACGGCAGCACGATAACGGCGGAGAATGGATTGGTCAGGCTGGATGGTGATGGCGGAGGTCAGGTCGTCTTCCGCGTTCTGGAAATCGTGTTTGCCCAGTGCATCCTGCGAATCGGATAGTAGCATCCGTACAGCGCCTGTCAGGCTGCGGCTGCGCAGGCTTTCAGCCTGGTCAGCAAGCTGACGCGCAATTTTTTCATTTCCAGCGAGAGCGAGAGCCTTTTCCGCCTCAACAAGACGTTCCTGAACGGTCTTGTGGTGTGGATGTGTCTTGCTGGAATCGTTTTTTGCAGGGGGAGGAGCGCTGGCCGGTCCGGACGTTTGGGACGGGGCAGGGGTCGGCGGTGTGGCAGAGGAAATGGCCGGTGCACAAAGCAGAACGGCGCCAGCCATCAGCCAGCGCCGTCTGTTTGATATCCGGCGGATCAAAGCTATTAGCCCTGACGTGCCTTCATACGCGGGTTCTTCTTGTTGATGATGTAAACGCGTCCACGACGGCGGACAACGCGGCAGTCCTTGTCGCGGACCTTTGCGGACTTCAGGCTGTTGCGGATCTTCATGATGTTTCCAGGCTCTCGACTGTATGGCCCACAATGGACCGGATAGCGGGCCGAAACGCCCGCAAAAGGATGGCCTCGCTTAACGACCGTCCCTTAAGGAGTCAAGGTCAACAGCGTCCCGCAGCGCGGAAAAGCTGCCAGAATGCGTTCTGCAACGGTGTGTGACTATCATGCCATGAGGCTTGTCCGGAGATTATTTTCCCCTAATCATGCCGTCATGATCAAGCGTCGCTTTGTGGCCTCCCTCCTTTTGGCCGTCCCGCTCGCCTTTCCATCCCTGGCTCACGCCGAGGATGGAGGGGCCAAAACCAATGATGACGACCCGTCGATCAATGCTTTGGGCATCGGGGTCAATCAGGTCCTCAAGGTTCTGCAGACTCACCCCGATTCTGCCACGGATGCCTGCATCAATGCCCTCAAGGAAATGCATGCTGCGCAGGACCAGCTCAGCAAGGAAGAGGGCCATGAAAACAATCAGGACGTTGAGGTGGCGCGGGACGTGACCTCGTCCACCATGGAAGACGTGACAACAATCTGTGGTGCGGATGCACGGACGCTGTGCAGGGAGTCGGCGGAAAGTAATCCGAAGCTCGACGCAGCGTGCCATGCTTTGCCCCATGAAGACGACTGAGGATTCGGTACATCACGTTCAGGCGATAAAATCCGTCAAATCATGTCAGGGGCAATACAGGGCTAACCTTCTTCTAAAGTGAGGAGTAGGGTTTTCAGTCTGAGTTGATGACTGGAACTGTAAGCTGCGCCGGAATGACCCGTTTGCCTGGCAGGGATAATCTGTCTTGACCGCCACGTTACAGTCGGTCTTTCGCCCGGGATGGATCCAGTTCAGCCTCCGAACCTGGATTGCGCTCGTTCTGGCTTTGGCCACGGCGTTCTGGGCGCAGGTCGATACACCGGCCGGCGCTGGCGTGACTGTCATGATCCTTGCCCAGCCCCTGAGAGGGCAGGCCCTTTCCAAGGCATTTTATCGCTTTCTCGGGACCCTGCTGGGTGTCGGCGTTTCTATCCTTCTGATTTCCATGTTCAGCCAGGATCGTGGCCTCTTTCTGGGAGGCGTCGCTCTCTGGATGGCTGGTTGTGCCTTTGTGGGGACGCTGGAGCGCGACTTCCGGGCTTATGGTGCCCTTTTGGCTGGCTACATGGTGGCACTTGTTGCTGTTGCCAGTATTGATGCGCCCCAGAACATCTATCATGTCAGTGTGGCACGTGCCTCAACTGTCGCTATCGGCGTTGCATCCATTGCGGTTGTCAATCTGCTGTCTGGCTCACCACAGGCCTGGCGCAATCTCGCCAAGGGGCTCCAGAATCTGGGGCAGAGAATCCGTGGCCTGAGCCACTCCGCCATCATGGGAGAGCCGTCCCCCTCCGCGCAGGGGACAACGGCGCTGGCCTCCGAAATCCTGTCTCTGATGACGCAGATTTCTTACGCCCGGACGGAGTTGGATCGTAGCCGCCTGCGGATGGCAGGAGCCAAACTCAGCATCGTCGGTATGTTGACGGTTCTCACCTGTAGCCGTGCGATTTCTACGTTGCTGAGTGAAGGTGGGGTAACGGATATTCTGGTCCGCTACGTACGCCAGTGGCACGAGCGTGTTGAGGATGGCACGAACCGTCAGGAAACGATGGGCACCATCCTGTCCAACATCCGACGGGAAGATCCGGAGTATTTCCCGACACCTCGGGATGCCTGGTTTCTGGAACGTGCTGCGACGCTTCTAAGTAACCGGCTGCATATCCGCACAGGTATCAGTACACTCATGAAGGCAACCCCGGCAGGGGAGGCGCTGAAAATGGCGACGCTTTCAAATAATCCAGACTACATTACAGCGTTCATCAACAGCATGCGTGTGCTGCTTGGTTTCAGTTTTATAGCAGCATTCTGTGTGGGAACGGGCCAGCCAGCTTCTGCCACCGCCCTTTCCCAGAGCGCACTCGTTCTTGTCCTTGCATCTTCGTCACTGGACACAGCCGTGTTCGGTAAGGGCGCGATGATCGGGACGCCTTTGGGAATTCTTGCGGCCGGGTTTCTGTCTTTCTGGGTCTTACCCCACGTCTATACGCTTCAGGGGCTGGCTTTTGTTCTGCTTCCCCAGACCGTTATTGCCTGCCTGCTTCTGATGAATCCGAAAACAACCGCTGTGGGCTTTCACTATGGTGCGTTCTTTCTCGTCTTCGTAGGCTTGGGGAACCACCACAGTTACGATCCAGGCGCGTTCCTCGAACGCAACACATTCTATTTCCTGTCAGCGGTTCTTTCATTCATCCTTCTGGTTCTGCTTTGGCCCCCAACGGCGCGCCGACATCGGTTCCGCATTGCCGTGACCATCTCTTCGGATCTGGAATCGCAGCTGAGCGGTCATGGCGAGGCTATGGGCCCCGCGTTGCTCAGCCGGAAATACGATCGTCTGAGCCAGCTTCTGTTGTGGACAAAGCGTCTCCCGAAGCGCGGTACGGCCTCAGAGCATGTTTTTGAGCGCCTTGTCGCGCTGGAGGATCTGTCCAGCACGATTGCCCGTGTGCGTCTGTACCTCGATCAGGCGGCACGGATGCCGTCTCTCAGGCACCTTGTGAGGCCTGCGCGTAAAGCGCTCGCACAGGATAGTCTGGCGCTGCTGGAGAGTGAACTGGCAGATATGACGCAGGCCTTTCTTGACCGACTGCGTCTGGGCGCTCCCAGTGAGGAAATTCTGATCCTCAACTGTGTTGGTGGGCTGGAGTCCGTGCGCGTCATGCTTCTGCGAAATCGGACAGCCGTTCATCATTATCGAATAGGACGCAAACGATGGTGATGAGACAGGTCGTAGACCTTGGCGGTTTGCTTGTGTCCGCGTTCGTCGTCAATCTGGCGTTGTCACTTCTGACGCTGGCCATTCTCCGCTGGCTCATGGGCTGGCTCGATCTGTGGCGTTTCGTCTGGGATCCGCCGCTTGCCCAGTTCGGCATCCTTATCTGCCTGCTTGGGCTCTATACCCTGATCCTCTGATACAAGGCCGTTTCAAGTGCTATCCAGTGCTCATCGTCTGATCCGCCTGACCATTACGATCTCCATTCTTGTGGTGGCTGCCGTCGTGGTGGTTATCCTTTGGGATTACTACACGGCCTCTCCCTGGACCCGGAACGGCCAGGTGCGTGTTCAGGTCGCCAATATCGCGCCACGTGTTTCAGGGCAGATCCTGCATGTGAATGTGCTGGATAATCAGCCTGTTCACCATGGAGACGTCCTGTACGAAATTGATCCATTCGATTTCCAGGTTGCGGTGGATGCGGCCAAAGCCAAGGTGGCCGAACGCAAGGCAGACATGGAGTTCAAGGAAGTTCAGGCCCAGTGGCGTAAGGCCATTCCCGGTGTGGCGGTCTCACAGGAAGAAAAGAAGCAGTACGTTGCACTGTCGCAGCAGGCAGCGGCGCAATACGCTTCTGCTCAGGCAGACCTGCGTCAGGCAGAAATCAATCTGGACCGTACAAAAGTCCGCAGTTCCATCGACGGTATTGTCACAAACCTGATCATGCGACCGGGTGACTTTGCAACGGCTGGTGTCGTGAACATGCACGTCATTGATACCAACTCATACTGGATCGACGGCTATTTCGAAGAGACCAAGGTCCATGATCTGGACGAGGGCGATCTCGTTCGTATGGATCTGATGGGCTACCACGACCCGCTTTTCGGACATATCGAGAGTATTACGCGCGGTATTGCCAGTAACAATGCACTGGTGAATGAGCAGGGTCTGCCGACAGTTGATCCGGTTTATACATGGGTGCGTCTGGCACAGCGTATTCCTGTGCGCGTGAAAATCGACAAGGTCCCGTCCGATCTCACATTGGCTGCCGGCATGACCGCAACTGTGACGGTCGTTTCAGAGACGGGAAATCGTCGTCATCGTTCAACGCAGGATGCATTTCAGCATTTCGGTGATGATGTTCGTCATCTCTTTGGTCACAAATAACCAAAATTCCAGTATCCGGGGCGAAAAGGCCCCGATTTTGGTTGGCACAAGATTTTCACACAACTTTTTCCGTCAGAACCCGTACCTTACTGCGTCAGGCCCACAGAGCATTTCAGGTAAGGAAGAATTGTGCGCGTATCTTTTTCCCGTAAGACGATCAGTCTGGTTATGGGTGGCGTTTGTATTGCTGCCATCTCAGCGCAGGCGAATGCCGCACCTCAGAACAGCGCACAGAAGCCGGGTGTTCTGCTGAACTCTGCTCCGCTGGCAGAGACCCTGAGCCTTCCGAATGCTGCTCGTTCCCTGCGCATCACCTATCTTTCCACAGATGGTGTTACGGGGAAGGGGCTCGTCCCCGTGACTGCCGAAGTCATTGTTCCTGCTGGTGAAGCGCCTGCAGGCGGGTGGCCGATTGTTGCCTGGGCGCATGGTACGGTTGGAAATGATGACAGCTGCGCACCGTCTCTGAACCCCTACAGCGAGCGCAATACTCATTACCTGTCCGAATGGATGAAGCGCGGTTTTGCCATCGTCGCAACGGATTACCAGGGGCTGGGAACACCGGGCGTGCACCCTTATCTGAATACACGGGCCGAAGCTTATAGCGTGCTGGACTCTGTGCGGGCAGCGTTGAAGTCTGTGCCGGGCCTCCAGAACAAGGTGATGATCGTCGGGCAGTCCCAGGGCGGCGGTGCAGCCTTTGCTTCTGCAGCGTTTGCACCGACTTACGCTCCGGATATCAATGTGCGCGGGACTGTGGCGACAGGAATCCCGTACATGACGCCGGAAATACTGTCTGGCCTGTTGCAGGAAGCTGGCAAGTCATCAGGATATAGCCCGTTGGTGGCTTACACGCTGCTGATTGGTTCGTCCTATGCTGGTCTGCATCCGACCTTCCGTCCCGAAGACGCCTTTACGTCCAAGGCTATGCCGGCGTTCAAGGCAGCGGCTGACTCCTGCCTGACGGGCCTCTCAGACATGGCGGAGAAAGACGGTCTGACGCTTGCGAATGCGCTTCAGCCTAAGTTTGTGAAGGCCATGACGCCCGCATTCAAAACAATGACGTACCCGACCCTGAAACTGGCTCAGCCACTTTTTGTTGGAACGGGCACCGCGGATCAGGATGTTCCGCCGCAGCTTCAAGAAGGCCTGGTCAAAGCCGCCTGTGCAGCTGGATCAACAGTACAGGCGCATTTGTATAAAGGGCTGGACCACTCCCAGACAGTCAATGCGTCCCTGCCGGACTCAGCCGCCTTCACAAAAGCTGTGATGGCCGGTGAGCCAGTCACACCGCAGTGCACGCCGATTCCTCAATAATCAATTAGATCACCCTGAGGGAGAGCACTCTTCCTCAGGAATTTTCAGACGTTGTTCATAAAACTGATGATCGCGTCAGCCGCTCGCTGCGATGCCCCGAGCAAGGGCTCCCCAAATGTTTCCCGGAACAGTTTTTCCTGCACTGGCCTATAGAACGCATGCCGTTCCTCCGCCCTTGCAACCGCAGGCATGATGTCGGCGGGGTCATCGACCACGTCTCCGAGTGTCCAGTGTAAAAAATACGGATCGTCACGCCATAGGAGCTTATGAGGATTCAGGAAAACACAGGGGCGCGGGATGGCCAGAAACTCATAAACCTGGCTGCTGACATCCCCAATATAAAGGGCTGCCTGAGACGTGTAGGTCATGTCCAGCATGGCATTTGAGCCAGTGTCCACGAGCACCTCGGGGCTTTGCTGGCGTTGAAGCAGACGCTCCCGGATGCCAAAGCCTTTGTGGAACATCTTGATGTGAGGGGCCACGACCAGATTGTAATCGTTCTGTGCCTTAAAGCCTTTGATGATGGTGTCCATACACGTGGGTGCAGATGTCAGAACACGCTGATAGTGCGGATTATAGAGCGCGAAGGGACGTTCGTTGCTGAAAGAAACGGCATTTTCCCGGCGGACGGCTTCGAATACATCGAATTTGGGATAACCCACGATGCGTGACGCCCCGTTCTGGAGAAGCCCTTTGTCCCGGAAGTAAGTCTCGACTTTCGGACCGGGCACAAGCGTCAGATCAAACTCTCGAACAAGATGCTCGTCATTAACGTAACGGTCTCCGGCTCCGTGCATCAGCAGGATAAGTTTCGGGCCGTTCAGCCCCATGTCTTTCAGGACGCCTGCCGTATATTCCGTTGCGACAACCACATCGTACTGGTTTAACTCTTCAACGTTCTCTCGAAGAATGACCAGTCGCTCCTGATCCAGCCGCCGTGCGCGTTTCAGGATGTTTGCTTTCCAGGATCTGGGAAACGGCAGCAGCGGAAGCGGCGGAACATTCAGGGCGCGTCTGATGCGGGCCAGATGATCAATGGTCTCTGGAAAGCTGTAGTATTCCGTGACGTCACATCCCGGTATTGCCGCAAGTGCACTGGCAACGGATGCGGTGTGATAGCACTGATAAGGCTCGGCAATATAAATAAAGGCGATTTTCATGAGCGTCTTTTGCGTCCTGCCCGGAGCAGACTGCCGGCTGCTCTTGTCCGGAACGCCGTCTGCTGGAAGGGCGCCATCCCGGTTATGAATAGCCTCTGAAACACTTCGGAGGCTCGGAATAGGGCCCTGTTCATAGCCCTCGGGTCTTCGCTGTCAAGAACGCGGCAAAACGCAGGGATGCATGTTCCGGCATGGACACTCCCGGGGCTTTGTGGTCAGAAAGCCCGCATGTCCGCCGAGCGCTCTGTTTTCAGATCCATTTTCCGAAATGTCAGTGTTCTCACCCTTGGCCGTGTGGTCAATGCCCTGTGCAGCTTTGTCTATATTGCGTTCACTGTGCGCGCTTTGGGCCTCTCTGACTTCGGATTGCTGATCCTCATCCATTCTCTGGCTTCGACCGGGTCCGTTCTGTCACGGATGCAGTCTTGGCAGACGCTGATCCGCTTTGGCAGTGACGCATTCAGCAAGAACGAAACGGACCTGCTGCGGAAGGTCGTTCATTTCTGTATCCGGCTGGATACGATGTCTGCGGCCGGGTCCATTATTTTCGGGCTTGTCGCGGTGCAGATTTATGGTGTGACGGCACACTGGTCCAGCCATGTCCGGTTTCTGGCAGATCTGTACGTGATCGTGAGCCCACTGATGTATTCAGGCTGGGCCAACGGTATTCTACGAACGGCAGGGAAATTTCACCTTGTCCCGATCATTGATACTTGTGCCGCGATCGTAAAGACGGTGGGAGTTCTGGTGGGATATGCCCTGCATCTGAAGCTTGGATATTTCCTGGCGATGTGGGCGCTCGCGATCATCATTGATTACGGTTTCTACTTCTATTACGCGATGGATATCCTGCGAAAGAAGTTCCGGTTCCGCTATTTCCAAGCCTATCGCAGCTGGCGCTGGCAGATCCCTGGCATGTGGCAGTTTACCCGTGCGGCCAGCGTGAACCAGACACTTGGTAACATTTCCGGGCATGTTGCAACGCTTTTGGTCGGTAACGGCCTTGGCCCGGCGGAGGCTGCCGTTTTCCGCGTTTGTCGCCAGATTGCGGACGGGATTGTTACGCCTGCCCAGCTCATTTCGCCGGTGCTGTACCCCGAACTGGTCAAGATGCGGGATAAGCAGGACTGGAAAGGCCTCAAGCGCGTTACATGGAAAATGTTTGGCGTGCTGACTGCACTGTCCCTGCTGCTTCTTGTGCTGTCTGCGTTTTTGGGCTCAAAGATTTTCCGTCTGATGCTGCATGTTCATGTGCATCACACATCGCTTTACATTTCCATCATGCTGATGGCCGCCGTTTTCAGCCTGCTGGTCATCCCGTTGGAGCCCCTGCTGATCGTCGTGGGGCATGTGAAGTTCCTGATGACCAGCCGCACGGCCATCATGGCGATCTATTTTCCTGCGCTCTATGTCCTGACCATGCATTTTGGTCTCGCCGGTGCCTGCCTGACGACGGCTGCCTGTAACGCGGCTATCTTACTGTCACGGTTTGCCGGGGTCTGGATATTTGGCGGACGGATCGGGAAGCCGAAACCCGAGTGATGTCTGGCCCCCCGTAGGTGTGGGCCAGACTGTCATCCCTTTAACGCAGTGGCGCGCGATCCATCGCCCAGATGGCGAAAGCCTGCACCAGCGCAACTTCTTCCAGTCGTTTGAAGCGCCCGGATGACCCACCATGGCCAGCATCCATGTTGATGCGGCACAGGAATGGGCCGCCTGAGGCCACTTCACGCAGCTTGGCAATCCATTTTGCAGGTTCCCAATAGGTCACTCGCGGATCTGAAAGGCCCCCCATGGCAAGAATGGGCGGATAGGGGCGCGCCTGAATGTTGTCATACGGGGAATAGCTGGCAATGAGATCGTAGGCCTCTTCGTGTTCGAGTGGGTTTCCCCATTCAGGCCATTCTGGCGGCGTCAGCGGCAGGGAAACGTCAGACATGGTGTTGAGCATGTCTACGAACGGTACCTGCGCGGCGATCCCGGCGAAGAGGTCCGGCGCCATGTTGGCGACAGCGCCCATCAGTAGGCCCCCCGCTGAGCCCCCATGAGCAACAATGCGCCCTGCTGAGCCATAGCCCTCTTTGGCCAGATACTCTGCGGAAGCAATGAAGTCCGTGAAGGTGTTGGGTTTGGTTTTGCCACGTCCTTGAAGGAACCAGTTCCAGCCTTTCTCGGACCCACCACGAATATGCGCGATGGCATAAACCCATCCGCGGTCAACGAGGCTGAAGACTGTTGTGGAGAACCCTGCGTCCATCGCAATGCCGTAGGAGCCATATCCGTAGAGCAGAAGGGGGGCAGAGCCATCCAGCGGCTGGCCTTTTCGCATCAGAACGGTGACGGGAACCTGCTCGCCATCCGCCGCCGTCGCGAACAGACGCCGCGTCTCATACTGCGCCGGATCATGGCCAGACGGGACATCGCGAACCTTCTTCAGGGTTCGCTCGCCTGTTGCCAGATTGTAGTCATACCAGTGCGCTGGTGTCGTCGGGGATTGATAGACGTAGCGCAGAACAGAGCCGTCATATTCCAGAATGCCCTGAAGGGTCAGATCATATGCGGGTTCGTCCATTCCGATCGTGGCGGCCTGCGCACGAACATCTCCTGTTACGCCTGTCTTTACGACGCGGATATAAACGTTTCCGTCTTTCCGCTCTGCCCATGCCAGATAATCACGCGACGCCGTAGCCGCCAGAAGGTAGTGCCCCTCCAGATACGGGACGAACGGGCGCCAGTTTTCCCGATCTGTGGCCGTATCTGGCGTTTGCATGAACTGGAAATCGACAGCGCCGCCCGCGTTGGTGAGAATGATGAAACGATCATTCCAGTGCGTGAAGGAATAGCGCTCTCCCCGGACCAGGGGGGCCGCAACAACAGGCATTGCTGTCGGCTCGGCAGCAGGAATCAGAAGCGTCTCATTCGTATCGTGATCCCCGCGTTCGATGACGATCCACTTGCGAGAGGCGCTGGTGCCGATGCTAAGGAAAAAGCCTGCATCGGTTTCATCGAAGACGAGTACGTCCGTCCCGCCGGTCAGAGGACGGCGGTAAATCCGCGAGGGGCGGCCATTGTCGTCCCGGAAGATCCAGAACAGCCATGCACTGTCAGGGGAAAGAGCAAAGCTTCCAGTCGTGCTTTCAACCGCCTCGGAGCAGAGTTCTCCGGTTTCCAGGTCCTTGACCTGAATGCGATAAACTTCAGAGCCCTGCACGTCTTCGGAATAGACGAAGTAGCGATGATCCGCGGAATGGGCCGTCCCGCCGAGCGCATAATAGTCAAACTGCTTGGCGCGGGCGTCCACATCCAGAAGGATCTGCTCTTCTCCGCCGTCGCGCGGACGCCGTGCCCGGAGAGGATGCTGAGCCCCATCTTCGAAGCGACTGTAATAGGCCCAAGGCCCATCAGGCACGGGAATGGACTCTTCGGCAGGGGGAATGCGACCGATCATTTCCTGCAGAAGCTCTTTGCGAAGCGGCTCCATGCCAGAGAGCACCGCTTCGGCGTAAGCATTTTCTGCTTTGAGGTGATCGGTGATGTCCTGGCGAAGGACAGATGGATCCCGCAGAACCTGCTGCCAGTTCTCGTCCTTCATCCAGGCGTAGGAGTCAGTTCTGGTCCGGCCAAGCTGCGTTGTTGACAGGGGCTCCTGCTTTGGAGCCGGCGGAACGGGGAGGGATTGCATCGCGTCTGACATATCCGAAACCTTGGCGCAGAAATGCCGGGGACTCAATCCAGCGTTAATGGACCGCCTGAATGCCGGTCCTCATGGCGTTATAAAATCAGGAAAGATGATTCGAAAAGAAACCAAGTCGGCTCTCAAGTGTTTCTAGAAAACGGCCGTGAGATAGCCAACAGAGTATTGCTCTGGTGATTATATTTCTGAATAGCCGCTTTGTAGTAATATCGAACATGGAAAGACTCCATCCATGAATACCAATAAGTATTTTGCCGCCGTAGCCGCACTTGGCCTCGCTGTTTCCGGAGCTGCCTTTGCACAGACAGCACCGCAGCCAGGACAGCCGATTGTTCCACCAGGAACCCAGGCCGTGATTACGCCAAATCATGTGCAGGCCGTCGGTAATCTCAACGGTATTGCAACTGCATCAACACCTGGTACGCTTGGCGAAAACGGCATGCCGTCTATCGATAATGCCCAGGCCGGCAACGTGGCAGGCCTGACGTCCTATTGCATTCATAAGAAGCTTTCGCTGGGTACAGGGCCGCGCTCGGCATCCCGTAAGCTTGCCAAGCGCTCTGATGTCCAGAATGACCAGTACTACTCACTGGGTGGCCGCGGTCTGCTCCAGACGAGCAGCAACACGCCGTTCGACATCTCTACACTCCCGAAGGACAAGCAGGTTCTGGTCTGCCGCGATCTCTTCAAAAAGGCTCAGAGCCTCGGCAACTGATTCTTCTGAGTTTTCGTCCTGAGAAAAGCCCCGGAGCAACTGCCCCGGGGCTTTTTTTATGAGCATTGACGTCTTAACCGTTGCGGGCTTGTGCGGCAAAAGCATTGAGCTTGGTCAGTGTTTCATCAAACTGGCCATTGGCCTCTGCAAAGCGCAGAAAGCGCACGCGTTCGACAAGAATTTCCGGTGGCGTGGGCTGTTGCGTCAGCAACGCCATGACTTCATCCGTAAAGTCCGTCAGAGGCTGATAGCCGGGGCGCGTTTCTTGGCCAGGCGTGAGGCCTGTCTGCACTGCGGGTGGTGCAAGTTCGATAACCTCGACTTTCCCTTTCAGAACCTCTCGGAGGGTAATCGTGTAGGAATGGATCGCGGCTTTGGTGGCATTATAGGTGGGTGTTGTCGTCAGCGGCACGAATGCCAACCCGGATGTTACATTGATCACGACGGCATCCGACTGCTTAACCAGATGATCCGTCAGGCTATTGATCAGGCGGATTGGCCCGAGGAGGTTGGTCGTAATCGTCGCTTCAGCGTCCGTCAGATCATGCGTCTGCGCCAGATCTTCAAATCGCATGATGCCGGCATTGTTGATCAGAACATTAAGTGACGGATATGCGCCCAGAAGCCGTTCTGTAAAATCAGCAATTCCCCCCCGGCTTTCAATATCCAGCACCAGTGCGTGCATGTTCGCCCGACCGGCGATCGTTTCATCCAAAGCATTTTGGCGACGCCCGGCGACGATAACCGTGTTGCCAGCATCATGCAGTCGCTGTGCAAGAGCCTGGCCTATGCCTGAGCCACCACCGGTGATCAGGATTGTGTTTCCGTTCGGTTTCATTGGAGTTGCTCCATTGAGAATTGGAACACTCTATCTAGCGGGCTATCGTCAATTCGAAAGAAGGCACCTCAAAGATTTATACGCACCGAAAAGAGAGTGACCCCTATGACGGATAACCCCTACGAAGCCTCGCCTGAACGCCGTGCCAAGCGTTTGGCCGAAGCAACGCCACCTACGGAGTGCGATGCGCGCGTTGAGCGATTGGTGACGGAGCTCATTGGTCGCGTTGCTGACAAATGGACGATGATCATTCTGGAGGTTTTGGAAGAGCACAAGGAATTGCGCTTCACGCAGTTGGCACGAAAAGTCGAGGGTATCAGCCAGAAGATGCTGACCCAGACACTCCGGCAAATGGAACGGGACGGAATGGTGACCCGTAAGATTCACCCGGTTATTCCGCCACGGGTGGACTATCGTCTTACACCGCTGGGACTAAGTCTGGGCGCAGCGTTTTGTGGGGTGTGGATCTGGGCGGAGAAAAATCTGTCTGAAGTGGAAGCAGCCCGGAGTGCGTTTGACAGCAAATAATCTGTGGCTGGCATACTTTGCCAGCCACAGAGAGGGTTAGTCCGGAAGGTTCTCGACGAGTGCGACGCCTTCGGTCGTCCCGAGGACTGAAGCCTTTTCCTGTCGGGTCAGTTTGGAAAGGGCGGCCTTGATGGAGGGCGCCTCTTTCAGCTTGACCAGTCCAACCAGCAGGTTGGCATCAATCGCACTGCCAGCCTTGCGGGTTGGCGGAAGTGCGCCAAGGTGGGCATTTAGAAGTGTCCGATCCGTTCGCAGAAGGGCGAATGCCTCGCTGGGCGGCTGATGAGGCGCGTGCAGAGCCTCTGTGCGCAGACGTTCGTTCTCTTCTGCAAGGCGAAGAATAGGCGGGGGGGCCGTTTCTTCTTCGATCAGCAGAAATCCAGCCCGACGGAGTCCCAGTCCAACATCGCGGCTGGCTGTCACGGCCGCGAGTGGAATAGCAAGCACGAGCCCAAGCAACACTGGTGTCATCCACAGGAAGAGTGCGTGTGAAACGGACCATGCGGCTGCGGCCAGCAGAAGGCCGAACACTGTGTAAACCCAGTATCCACGTGCAACTTCACGGAGCGAAACACGCCCGTCTTCACGGTTCTGGGCATTCCAACCAGAATCCCGGCCCAGCAGAATGGAGATGACACCAGACGTCTGGATCAGCATGGCAATCGGCGCAATCAGGCCACCAATTAGGGTTTCCAGAATGATGGAAAGGAAAAGCCGGATAGCACCGCCGGAACCGCGCAAGGCAGCGCGATCAAACATCATGGCGATGAACGCCAGAAACTTTGGCGCCAGAAGGATGCCCATCGTGCCGATGAACACAAACTTTGCCTGCACAGGATCGACGCGTGGCCAGTGCGGATAAAGCGTCGGCTTCGTGCCGAAATATTCCGGATGATAGAAATGCGACTGAAGGGAAATCAGGATCCCGAACAGCAGGAACAACAGCCAAAGGGGAGACATGATGTAGGAACCAATGCCCGTCAGCATGTGTGTACGGCTGACCCAGTGCAGGCCTTTGGTTCCAATAATCTTGGCGTGCTGGAGATTGCCCTGACACCAGCGCCGGTCACGGATGGCCACATCCGTTAGGGACGGGGGGCTTTCCTCATAAGACCCGAACAGGCCAGGCACCATGTGAATGGCCCAGCCACCGCGTCGCATGAGCGCTGCTTCGACAAAGTCATGGCTGAGAATATGGCCGCCGAAGGGTGGTCGGCCTTTCAGATGGGGCAGGCCCGCCTGTTCGGCGAAAGCCCGTGTCCGGATAACGGCGTTATGGCCCCAGTAATTCCCTTCCGAGCCATGCCACCAAGCGATGCCATGGGCAATGAGTGGGCCATATACGCGGCCTGCAAACTGCTGCATGCGGGCAAATAATGTCCGGCCGCCCACAATAACCGGAAGGGTCTGGATCAGCCCGACGCCTTCATGGTTCTCCATGGCGGAAACGACACGCACGATCAGGCTGCCGTCCATCACGCTATCAGCATCAAGGGTGAGCATCTGCTGGTACGAGTCACCAAAGCGTGTCACCCAGTCGCCCAGATTGCCTGCCTTGCGATCTGTATTCTGATGGCGGCGGCGATAGAAAATGCGCCGATCGTCCCCAGTCGCCCGACGGAGGGCAAGGAAGGCACGCTCTTCCTGTAACCATACGTCCGGATTGGTCGTATCAGACAGAATGAAGAAGTCGAACGCATCAATCTGGCCGGTGGCAAGAATGCTGTCATAGATGGCCTTCAGGCCGCCCAGAACGCGTTCCGGATCTTCATTATAAGTCGGCATCAGCACGGCAGTCCGTGCTTTGAGCACCGGAAGAGCACCATCCCGATGAATGCCGAGCCCAAGGCCTCCGCGTGTGATCAGGGAGACGAACCCACCAAGACTTGAGGTGAAGGAGAGTGCGATCCAGAAACCGAGAATGGCGAACAGAATCAGCACAATCACGCCAAGCGTAGACACGCCTAACGAGTTGAAAACCTGATTGATCCTGTAGATGCCAAACCCGGTCAGCGCGAGCGCTGAGCCAAACACGAAAAGCCGTCGCAGCCAGAGTGTCTTCGGCGTCGTGTCCAGAACCCTGAACGGGCGACCATGCCGGTCAGGCTGCTGATGGAGGTTTTGAGGCTCCATCCTGAGTGGAGCCTCATGAGGCAGGAACGGTGCTTCGGACGGAGACATATTGGTTACGGCGTCCAACGGTACATCCATTTTTCTGAGATCGGACCCTGATCGCTTGCAAGCTGCGCCTGGAGTTCAGAGGCTTTGGCATCGCCCGGCACGAATTCAAAGGTTGTTCTCCAGCCTTTGATGTTCGGGTTGGGCTCGACAACAACATTCCGGATGGTGCCGGGTGAAGCCTGTGAAATCAGGTGGAAATGTGCGTCCTGCGGAATGTTCTGGAATGGCGCGCCCGTAAAGTCGATCACGAACATTCGTGCATCGGCGTGGTCAGTGACTGCACCGATACGGGTTCCAGCGACACGTGCCAGCGGTGTGGGCCACGGCGTATCCCAACCCCAGTACATTCGGTAGGTAAAGTTGTATTCCTGACCGGCCTTAAGAGCGTCTTTCGGACGCCAGAATGTCACGATGTTGTCGTTGACCTCATTGGGCGTCGGAATTTCCACGAGATCAACCGCTCCGTCACCCCAGTTGCCAATGGGCTCGATCCACAGGGACGGGCGCTTCTCGTAGTTGAGAGCAAGGTCCTCGTAGTCATGGAAAGAGCGCTTGCGCTGCATCAGGCCAAAGCCGTGCGGGCTGCTATCCTGAAAGGCCGAAAACTGGAGGTCCGTCGGGTTGACCAGTGGACGATAGAGCTGCTGCCCAGATCCGGTCCACACCTGAAGCGCCTCGCTGTCATGGGCGGCCGGGCGCCAGTCATCGACGTGATTATGTTCGTTGGCATCGAAATAGAACATGCCCGTGAGAGCCGCGATGCCGGACTCGGTAATATCCTGCCGGGGAAAGAGCGATGACTGCACATCAAAGACGGTTGTGTCGCCGGGGCGGATCGTGAAGCTGAAAGCTCCCGTAACGGACGGACTATCCAGAAGGGCATGAATGACAACGGACTGAACGCCAGGCTCCGGCTTTTCCAGCCAGAATTCGCGGAACAACGCGAACTCCTCGCCTTTCGTGTTGCCAGTGCCGTTGGCGAAGCCGCGGGCGGACAGACCGTAATTTTGTCCCTTGGCCACTGCACGGAAATAGGACGCGCCGAGAAACACGGCGCATTCTTCCATTTCGCCCGGTGTGTTGATGGCATAGCGCAGACGAAGACCGGCAAAGCCCAGATCATCGGTAACGCGCAGCATCGGGTTGGCATAGCTGAACAGGTCAGGGTCGTAGGCAATCGGTGTCGATTGGCCACCGATGACTTCATTCATTGCAATCCGGGGCTTGTAGAGAAAGCCGCGCGGGAAAAATTCGACCTCAAACGCCAGGCTCTGCCCATGCCAGAGGGCACGGTCCGGATTAAACGTAATGCCCCGGAACTGGTCAAAATCCAGAGTGGAAATGGCAGAGGGCAGACTTTGCGGAGGTGGAGCGTAAGGAGATCTGGCCAGTTTCTGCGCAATGGCGCGGACAGTTCCATTGTCGAACGGAACAGTCTTTGGAGCCTGCTTGGCAGCAGGCGGCGCGGACTGGGCATAAGCGAAGCGGCCAGACGTTCCCATCAGGGACAGGCCTGCCCCAAGCTTTACCAGATCACGACGCAGGATACTCATACTTTTCCCAACAGTTCCAGTTGTATGCCTCCCCCTGAAATCAGAGGGCGGTCTTTGATCAAGCGATACGCCGGATGCACTTCGTTGCGAAGAGACGTTCTATGATTACGCAGCTATTTCACAAGGGTCGGATGTGTTCTTTTCATGGCACATCCCAAAAAGAACACATCATTGTGAATTCTGTTGCTGCAAGACACAAAGCGGCGGTACACGGCCAGAAATTTCAGAAACGACGGTTTCATTTATGCTCTCTAGACGTGGAACGCTGAAAAGGATCCGAACGTTCCCGAAATGAGCAATGTCGCGTGCATTTCCTGGATTTTCAGGCCCGCTGAGGACGACACCTAGAACAGGAATACCTCTGCGACGAAGCGCTTCGAGACTCAGGAGCGTATGGTTGATGGTTCCCAGCCCGCTGCGCGCAACAAGAACGACGGGAAGATCCAGTCGCTGCATGAGATCAATCATCATCATGTCGCTTCGGACAGGCACCATCAGGCCGCCCGCACCCTCAACGACAAGGGGCGCTTTGACGGCGGGAAGAACAAGACGTCCGGGATTGATTGTAACGTTTTCCAGCGCGGCCGCTGCGTAGGGTGCGAGAGGGGCCTGAAGCGCATATGCCGGAGGAATAATCCGATCGGGCGGAAGGACAGCCAGAGTTTTGACGGTAGAGGTATCGCCTGCTTCGTCAGAAAGGCCCGTTTGAAGCGGCTTCCAGTACGTCGCATTCCAGGCTTTCGTCAGGATTGCACTGACAAGCGTCTTACCGATTTCGGTGTCCGTACCGGTGACGAACACACCGCGAAAGCTATTCATGGCATATCCTTCCTGAAAATTCCGATCCCCAAGGCGTAGGTGACGCTGGTGTGCTCTTTGTCAAAACAGGACATGGCGCGCCTGAGTGCGTGTACTCCCGCAGGAGTGCTTCCTTTGCCAGGGAGAGACGCGCCGATCTGCTGCAATCTGCGGAGGAATGTTCTGGCGTTTGGGACCGGATCTTGCATGTTTGCCGTATGCCATTTGCCGTGCCCTCCAGAGGGCCATTCCTGCTGAAGCATGGGGGCGCCGGGATAGGATGGAACGCCGCAAGGGGTGTCTGTCTTCTGGCAAGCTGAGCGCCACTCTTTCAGGCTCCCTTCAAGGAGCGTTGCAATCATCAGAGTGCCACCCGGCGCCAGTGAGAGGCAAAGACGTTCGAGCCCCTTGCTGCGGTTTTCAAACCATTGGAAGCACAGGCTCGATGCGATCAGGTCAAATGGTCCCGTCGCATCCGGGCGCTCTCCATCCATGACCTTGAAGGCGATATTTTGCCCGTGAAGGCGTGATCTGGCGCGTGCGAGCATAGTCGGGGCGAGATCGGTGGCGAGAATAGCGCTGTTGGGGAAGTCTCTGGAGAGATGCTCTGTGAGGAAACCCGTGCCACACCCGAATTCGAGAATATGGGCAGGCTGAGTCTCGGTCAGCTCAGCGACAATTCGTTCGGCCAGAAAAGCGGCGCAGCGGCGTTGGATATCTGCCGCAGCGTCATAGTCCTCCGCCTCATTAAACCGGGTGACGATTTGGCGTTTGCGCTCATCCATGCTGTTTGACCTGACGCAGCACAAAATCAGCACAGAGTTCCGGCTGTTCGAGAGGCAGAAGATGGCCGCCTTCAACCCTTTTACCCGGAACACTGAAACCTGCCTGAGAAGGAGGAAACGGATCTGACAGTCCTGTCATCCAGTGAAGCTGGTTCCCCCAGCGGGTCGCTGCATTGCGTTCATCGTTCTGAATCAGATGTTCCAGACCCTGATTCAGAACGGCCGTCACGGGATCTGACGGAATAGGTTTGTCCGTTCCGCATCTCTGGCGGAAATCGTTCAGGACCGTTTTAGGGGAGCGTTGCAGCTGGCGCTTCATTCTTTCCAGAACGCGAAGGGGCACGCCTTCCGGAAAATCGTTGCTCTCAGAAAACCGTCCAAACCCATTGAACATGATGAGCCCCAGGCATCCGGGAAGATCCTGCCCCAACAGGTCCAGTGTTCCTGCGGAATGGCCGATCGCCAGATAAGGTTGCTCCGGTCTGGGGGCTGCGTAATGGCATCCGAAATATCCCTTATCCACGACGGACGCTTTGAGGTCAGGCAGGTGCTGAAGCATCGGGTCCCAGAAAGATGCGTCAAATCCCCAGCCATGAACAAGATAAAGGGAGACGGTCATGGTGTGTGCTCACATGCCAGCCGGACAACAGCTTCGCCTAATTGGGTAATCTGTGAGTCTGTCAGTCCAGTGTGAAGGGCCAGACGCAATCGTGCCGTTCCCTGAGGCACGGTTGGTGGGCGAATGGCTACGGTGAGGAAACCTTCGTTTTCCAATGCGCTGGCAACATCCAGCGCTCGCTGGGATTCACCGATCAGGACCGGCACAATCTGCGTGGACGACTCTGCTGTCGAAAGACCAGCCACGTTCAAAATTGTTCGAAGGTGTGCTGCCTGACCCAGCAGTGTCTGCCGTTCACGACCCATCGTCGGAATAATGTCCAGTGCGGCATCAATGGCCCCCAGGACAGCGGGCGGAAGGGCCGTACTATAGATAAAGCCTGAAGCGTGATTGAGCAGATAGTCACAGAGAGGCCTGGAGCCCGCGATATAAGCCCCCATTCCCCCAAGGGCTTTGCTGCATGTGCCCATTGTCAGGTCAGCCAAACCGCCGGAAAGCCCATGCCCATGGGCTCCAAGAACGCCCGTGGCATGGGCCTCATCAACATACAGGAACGCATCGTAGTGATCGGCCAGAGCGCGTAGGGCGGGAATGTCTGCGCGGTCCCCATCCATGGAAAACACGCTCTCTGTTACGATCATCCGCAAGCCAGGCTTGGCGGCTTCCCGTTTGAGCAGTGTCTCCAGATGCGCAAGATCATTGTGGCGAAAACGATGCTGTCGGACGCCCGCTGCTGCGCATCCGTGATGGAGGCTGGCATGGTTCAGGCGGTCGGAAAAAACCAGCATGGGATGACCGGTCCGAGCAGTCGAGAGGGCGCACAGGGCAGGGACCACCGAGGCATTGGCTTGCCAGCCCGACGCAAAAAGCAGCGCGGCCTCATATCCTTTGAAGCGCGCCATCTTCTGCTCGACAGCCTGATGGATTTCCAACGTTCCACTCACAAGGCGGGACGCCCTTGCTCCCGTTCCAAAGCGCAAAGCCCAGTCAGAGGCGCGTTCTTTGAGTAGTGGGTGGTCGGCAAGGCCCAGATAATCATTTGAGGACACATCAATCATGCGACGGTTGTCTCGCAGGATGGTCTGTCCGTCCCGTGTGACCGGACGCAGTGTTCGCCGTGTTCCCGCAGTCTCGCGGTCGTGAAGAGCGGATGTGAAATGGGCGTCAAACAGGCTCATGCGTTGTTCCGGAGAACAGTGACAATGCTGGCTGTCAGAAGAGACAGATCTTCCTCGCTAATCGTGAACGCTGGCGTCAGATACACAATGTTCCGGAATGGGCGGATCCATGTCCCCTGGTTCACGAACGCGCGGCGGAGGACGTCAGGGTCCGCAATGTTTTCCAGTTCCACCACGCCGATTGCACCCAGCACGCGAACATCTTTCACGCCTGGAAGTCCGGGGCATGGTTCCAACTCCCGTTGGAGTTGAGCTGAGATGCGAGCAACCTGTTCCAGTCTGGGTTCCTGTTCGAACAGATCCAGTGACGCATTCGCCACGGCGCAGGCCAGTGGGTTGGCCATGAATGTTGGCCCGTGCATGAGAGCCTTGCCAGCTTCCGTGGAGAGAAATGCTTCGAAAACACCTCGTCTAGCCACGGTTGCAGCCAGAGCCATCGTCCCGCCGGTCAGGGCCTTGGAGAGAGCGATGATATCGGGGACGATCTCAGCCTGTTCACAGGCGAACATTGTTCCGGTTCGGCCAAAACCGGTAAAAATTTCATCCAGAATGAGCAGAATGCCGTATCGGTCACAAATGCTGCGAAGGCGCTGCAGAACGTCCGGGCTGTGGAACAGCATTCCGCCTGCCCCCTGAACCAGCGGCTCCGTGACGATAGCGGCTACTGTATGCCCTTCAGCGTCCAGCAGGGCTTCAAGTCTGGCCGTGCTGTCATCATCAACTGGAAGATCCGCAAGGATCTGGCGGGGAAGAACGCCCGCGAAAAGGCTGTGCATGCCCTCTTCCGGGTCGCAGATGGACATCATGCCCAGTGTGTCCCCGTGATAGCCGCCCCGGAAAGACAGCATCTTTGTCCGGCCATGCGTGCCACGGTTGATGTGATACTGAACTGCCATCTTGACGGCGACTTCCATCGCCACCGAGCCGGAATCCGTAAAAAACGTGCGTTCAAGGTCGCCGGGCAGAAGTTCAGCCAGACGTGCTGCCAGACGCCGGGCCGGTTCGTGAACCATTCCTCCGAACATCACATGAGGCATGTCGCTGGCCTGCCGAACCAGTGCCTGCTGAATGTGGGGGTGGCTATAGCCATGGCAGGCGGTCCACCAGGCGGCGACTCCGTCCACGAGTTCGCGCCCGTCTGACAGCGTAATCCGGCTTCCGGACGTGCGGATGGCTTCCACAGGAAAAGGAGCCGTCTGCATCTGGGTGTAGGGCAGCCAGAGATGGGGAAGGTCGGCAGCGGACCGGTTCGCCCCGGCGGATGATGATTTGCAGGACATGCCAGCGTTTTCCCGCATGGCTGGAGGCAAGTCCATCCCCCCGGTCATGATGCTGTCACAGGCTATCATAAAAAGGTCACGCTCTAACGGGAAACGATCTGGCATGAACCCCGTTATTGCAGCGCCCTGGCTGGTGTCAGTGGCGTGGAAAGATAGGTTCTTCCTGGGGCGGAAGGGCAACTGAGGTCAAGACTGATGCTGAATTCCAAGGTTATTCATGTGAACGGCGTGTTTCTGGGCACGGCCATCATGAATCGTGGGATGGATACTCTCCGGTTCTACGCAACGCATGAAAGTGTACGCGCACTCCACAACACCTGCATGCCGGATCTTCTGGCTCTGTACTGTCAGGTCAGACGCCTGTTCAACAACAGTCGCCTGATATTTCAGCCAGCCTGAAGATTTTCAGGTCCCACAGAACGTATTGCGGACATGCTCGTTCGAGGCTGGTGGCAGATCGAGCCCGTCATCGGCATCCTCGAACGGGCGAGCGAGGGCTGCGGTGAGTTGGTAGAAGAGGGTATAATCCCCAGTTAGTGCAGCTTTGATGGCTGCTTCAATCCGGTGATTGCGGGGAATAATTCGGGGATTGCTTGCCTGCATGAGCGCAAAACGCTCGTCAGCCGTTTGATCTTCCGTATCCAGTCTTTCTTTCCAGCTTTGTAGCCACGAAGTGGCAGCTTCCCTGTCTTTGAACTGAGTCAGAAAACCTGTGGCGTCGTCTGTGCGTGCCACGGTGTTCAGGTGCCGGAACGTGAGCGTAAAGTCCGCCTCGTCACGATGCATCATGGTTAAAAGACGGGAGATAAGGGTCGTATCCGTCCGACCTTCCAAAAACAGGCCGAGCTTTCGACGCCATCCGGAAAGATAAGCCTCCCCGAAAATGCTATCGAAACGGCTCAGCGTGTCTGTCGCAAGGTTGACCGCCTGATCAGTATCCGCACCAATGCATGGCAAAAGTGCTTCTGCCAGACGACCTAAATTCCAGAGCGCCATATCCGGCTGTTGTCCGTAGGCATACCGGCCATTCTGATCAATGAAGCTGAAGACTTTTCCGGGATCGTAGTTATCAAGGAAGGCGCAGGGGCCAAAGTCGATCGTTTCTCCCGCAATGGACATGTTGTCGGTGTTCATGACGCCATGAATAAATCCGACCAGCATCCACTGAGCAATCAGCTGAGCTTGGCGGTTAACCAGAGCATTTAAAAGCGCCAAGGCCCGGTTCGGGCTGTCTGCTAATTCAGGATAGAGCCGTTCAATAACATGATCCACGAGGATCGTCAGGCCCTCCCGATCCTGGCGTGCAGCGAAGAACTGGAATGTCCCGACCCTGACGTGCGTAGAGGCAACCCGTGCAATTACGCCCCCCGGCATAAGCGTCTCTCGAACGACGTTCTCACCTGTCGTGAGGGCTGCAAGCGCACGTGTTGTGGGAATGTCGAGTGCGGCCATGGCTTCGCTGACCAGGTATTCCCGTAAAACAGGCCCCAAAGCCGCATGGCCGTCCCCCCGACGGGAAAATGGCGTAGGGCCTGATCCCTTGAGGTGCAGATCCCACACTTTGCCCTGTCTGTCCGTCAGTTCTCCGACCAGCATTGCGCGGCCGTCCCCGAGCGAAGGAACAAAATGCCCGAATTGATGCCCGGCATAGGCCATAGCGACGGGTGGCGCTCCGTCAGGGCGCTGACCTTGGCTCAGGAAGGCAAGGCCATCTTTTTGGCGAAGCCAGTGAGTATCGAGCCCGAGACGTGTGGCGAGCGGTTCGTTCAGGGCAACCAGTTGCGGATTACGAAAGGGGCGGGAGGCCAATGCGCTCGAAAAGCGCTCGGGCAGGGAGGCATAATGCCGGGAGATCTGCATGCAACATCCTTGTGTGCCCGTGTGACAGAGCTTCGAGAGATAGGTTTCCCGATGGAGAAAGAAAAGAAATCAAGAAATTTTCCGGTCACTCATTGTTCGGAAAACATGGGCATCCGGATGCAGAGATGTGAGGTCACAACAGTTCAAGCAACAGTTGTTGGCTTTATCTTTATGTAAACCTAAGCAGATTCGAGCCGGGAGTGACTGTATTTTGTAAAGATTTTTCCATTCGCGAAGACAGGGGGAGGTGACGGAAAAGACAGTATTCTCTATTCATGAAATATGAACGGGCATTTCTGCCTTTGATGCCGCCTGTGCGGGACCACAGCATAGAGGACGTTTCGTGGATCAAACCCAGCGCGTGTCTGGCCCCGGAAGGGACGTAAGCCCGGCAGTCATCCGACTATATGCCGCTTTGGCTGCAGCCCGGTTTCATGGGCTTGAACTCGATATCCGAGATTTTGCTGCGGAGCCTGGGGAGAACACACCGTCTCCCGCATCTCTTGCGCGCTGGCTGAACGAACAGGGCGCGGTAGCCAAGGGAATGCGTCTGAAGTGGCGCTATCTTTTGCGCCTGCAGAACTCTCCTCCTGTTGTTCTGATGTTCAAGGACGGCTCGGCCGGCCTCATGGTGGCGACAAACCCTGAAAAAGGCGTTGTCTGGCTCCGTGATCCGATGGGAGGGGATGGCGATACGCCAATCCCGGTAGATGAACTCCGTCTGTCGCAGGTTTGGACAGGCGATGTGCTTCTCGTAAAGCGTCGTCGTGATGAATCCGAGGCTGATGCACGGTTTGATCTGCTCTGGTTTGCCAAGATGGCAATGCGAGAGAAGAAGATCCTTCGGGACATCGCTTTTGCATCCATGATCCTGAGTATTCTTCAGATCTTCCCGGCTCTGATTGTCATGCAGGTGTTGGATCGCGTCGTAAATTACCATTCCATGGCGACGCTGGTCTCGTTGTCGTCTTTTGTGCTGATTCTGACGTTCTACGAAATTCTTCTGACGTATGCGCGGCGGGAACTGTCTCTTGTTCTTTCGTCCCGGCTGGACGCAAGAATTTCGTTGCACGCTTTCAATCGTCTGCTTGCCCTACCGCTGGAATTCTATGAGCGCGAGCAGACGGGTGAAATTCTGGGCCGCTTTGTTGCGGTCTTCAAAGTCCGTGACTTTCTCACCGGCCAGTTGATGTCCACAATGCTGGACCTCTTTACACTGGTTGTGATTCTTCCGGTCCTGTTCCTGCTGAGTTCGACACTAGCCTGGCTGACGCTCGCTTCCGCAGGTTGTATCGGCCTGATCGTGGTTCTTTTCCTCCCTGCTGTGACGCGCGTTATGGGGCGGCAGATCCGCGCTGAAATGAATCGTGGCTCGACCCTCTATGAGACAGTCGCTGGTATTCGAACCGTCAAGACCCTTGCGCTGGAATCGACCCGTCGCGAAGAGTGGGATCAGAAAACGGCTGATGTGGTTCGCTGGAAGCTGGCAGCGGGACGTATGTCCAACTGGCCGCAGACGCTTGTCATGCCGTTTGATGCGTTCATCAACCGTGGTGTGATCCTTGTTGGTGCGTATCTTGTGCTGACCAATGCAAGCAACATGCAGGCCGGTTCGCTGGCAGGCTTCATGATGCTGGGTGGCCGTGTCGCAGCTCCTCTGGTGGGGCTGGCGAAGTTGATGGAAGCCATCAATGAAGTAACGGTCTCGCTGGTTGAGGCGGGTGCAGTGCTTAACCAGCCGACCGAAACGAAGGCTCTGACGACAGGAATGCGGCCCCGGATCAAGGGTGCCCTCTCCTTCATGGACGTCAACTTCTCCTATCCGGGGTCGACTACGAAAGCTCTGGATAATGTGGCGTTCGAAGTTCCAGCTGGCACCATGCTGGGGCTGGTGGGACGTTCAGGTTCGGGTAAATCGACCGTTACCCGTCTCTTGCAGGGTGTCAGCCGCAATTATACCGGGTATCTGCGTCTGGACGGTGTAGATCTGCGTGAAATCAATCTGACCCATCTGCGCCGTTCTTTCGGTGTGGTTCTGCAGGATAACTTCCTGTTCCGTGGAACAGTGCGTGATAACATCACAGCAGGCCGCCCAGGCCTGACGATTGACGATGTCGTTCGTGCTGCTCGTCTTGCGGGAGCCGAGGAATTTATCGAAAGAATGCCGGCCGGGTATGATACCTGGATTGAAGAAGGCTCCACCAATATCTCTGGTGGTCAGCGACAGAGACTGGCGATTGCCCGTGCTGTCATTTGTGATCCGAAACTGATGATTCTGGACGAAGCAACGTCGGCGCTCGATCCGGAATCCGAAGCGCTGGTGAATGCCAATCTTCAGCGGATTGGTAAGGGGCGCACGATGGTGATCGTTTCCCATCGCCTTTCTTCCCTTGTGAACTGCCATCAGATCGCTGTGATGGACAGAGGCAAGCTCATGGATATCGCACCGCATCATGTTCTTCTGGAACGCTGCGAAATCTATCGCACGCTCTGGATGCAGCAGAACCGTCATATGAATGCTTCGGCGTCTCCAGATGATGCAGACCAACTGGCCGAAGGAGAATAAGACATGAGCTCCTCCGACATGATCCCGAACAACGACCAGTCTCCTGAAGAGAATGGTAGTGAAAACTACACCAGCCATGTTCCGCGGACGGCAACAGATCCGTTTGCTCCGCAGGGCATGCCTATTGCGCTGCTGGAGTTTCATTCTCCGACGGCTGGTCTGGTCAATCTGCCCGCCACGGCATCTGCACGGTACACAATTTGGCTGATTGGAGGCCTGTTCCTCGCGTGTCTGGCAGGAATGGCTTTGTTTCCGCTCAATCGAATTGTCAGCACGACCGGACGTCTGGTTTCTACCCAGCCGACCATTGTTGTTCAGCCGCTGGAAACGTCGATTGTTCATTCGATTGATGTTCAGGTCGGCGATTTTGTGAAGAAAGGCCAGGTGCTCGCACATCTGGACCCGACCATCACGAAAGCTGACATGACCAATATGGCCGAGCAGCGAGATTCATATCAGGCTGAACTGGATCGTCTGAAAGCAGAAGCTGACGATCAGGACTACCATGTTGATACGTCAAACCCTGCATCTGTTCGGCAGGGTGCAGCTTTCCTGCGCCGTCGCAATGAATATCGCGCCCATATCCAGAATTACGATCAACAGATCGCTGGCTTGCAAAGCGATATGCAGGGATACCGTGCCAACGCAGCCATGTATGCCAGCAAGATGCGGGTCGCCGATGAAGTTCTGAAAATGCGGCAGCATGAGCAGGCGGATCAGGTTGGATCACGTCTCTCCACGCTTGCCGCGCAGAACGATATGATGGAAGCAGAGCGGGCCGAAATTTCTGCCCAGCAGAACGCCAATTCTGCCGAAAACAAGCTTGCAGCCATGCGGGCGGAACGCGACAGCTACATCGAGAACTGGAAGGCGCAGGTCTACACGACCCTGACCGAGACCCAGCATCATCTTGATGAATACAACAGCTCCTACGAGAAAGCGCGTCTGCGGCAGGACCTGATTCTGCTGAAGGCACCGGAAGATGGCGTTGTCCTTACGATTGCGAAGGCATCCATTGGCTCTGTCCTTCAGTCGGCGGGTCAGTTCATGACGCTTGTCCCCACGGGGTATGGTGTTGAAATGGAATCTGTGGTTCGCGCCTCTGACGCGGCCTTCATCAAAATCGGTGATCATGCTCTCGTAAAGTTTGCTGCATTTCCTTTCACCCAATATGGCGGTGCTGAGGCAACTGTGCGGGTTATCAGCGCAGACTCCTTCGATAAGTCCAGCGCTGGAGCGGGAGGTGATGCCAGTGCGGTTTCCGGTGGCGCCAGTGATGAGGTCTATTACCGGGTCCGTCTCCGGATTGATCGTTACACGCTCCACGGGCAGCCAGATTTCTTCCATCCGGCACCTGGTGTTCCGACGACAGCTGATATCGACGTTGGAAAGCGGACCATTCTCCAATACCTCTTCAGTCGTCTAACACCGACCCTGACAGAAGGTATGAGAGAGCCATAAGGCTGAGAAAATGCCCGGCCAGTCCGGGCGTTTTACATTTTTGCCGTACCCGAGTTGAGCAACATGACATTCAAGCGCCGCATTACGTCTCTCCTCTCTTCCAAAGGAAAGCTGGAGCAGGCGATCCATTTGATGGAGACGGGGGAAACCGTTCGTGGTTTCGCTCTGTTGAGCCGTATGGCGGCTCAAGGCGACATGGAGGCGTCCTTTCGCGTCGGGCGGGCCTATCTGGACGGAGCGGGCGTTCCACCCAGCCTGGAGGAAGGTGCTCGCTGGATTCTGGGCGCTGCGGAAGCCGGTCATGTCGAAGCGACCTTTGTGCTGGCCACGCTTTATACCGTTGGTCTTCCCGAAGGCTTCGAAATCCGGGCGCAAACGGCAGGACTGGATCTTTCTGCCCGTCCCGTCTCTGGCGAAAGGCATCCTGATTTTCATCAGGGCCGTCACTGGGCACAGGTCGCCGCAGATGCGGGTTCGGCCGATGCTCAAGCTTTGCTGGGCTATATTCTTACAAATGGTCCGGAAGACCTGCGTGATCTTCCTCGTGCTCGTGCTTTGTACGAACAGTCTGCTGCAGCCGGATGCTCTCAAGGGCATCTGGGGCTGGCACTGGCTATTTTACATTCAGCAGAGACGGAGGATGCCCGGAAGATTGCTGCATCCCATTTAAAAGAGGCAACCCAGGGCGGTTTAGGCACTGCCTTCGATATTCTTGGTCGCATGAGTGAGGCCGGTGCAGGTGTTCCACAGGATATGGGTGCTGCTGCGCGCTATTATCGTCAGGCTGCTGAGCGCAACATTGTCGGCGCACAGGCACGCTATGGCCTGTTTCTGCTGGAAGGCGTTGGCGTTGAGCTGCACTATGGTCGGGCTGAAACCTGGTTGCGCCGTGCTGCCCTGAACGGAGATGCAGAGTCTGCTGCGCTTCTGGGGGACCTTTATGCCAAGGGTGGAGAGCTGCCACCTAATCTTATGGAGGCGGCGAGCTGGTATCGGCTGGCTGCAGAGCAGAAACACGGTGGGGCAGCACGCGCCCTTGGATTGCTTTACCTGACTGGGAATGGTGTCCACCGAGACCCGGATGTGGCGACGCACTGGTTTCGTGTAGCCTCAGAATCAGGAGACCATCATGCCGATGCAGATTTCGGCAATCTGATTTTGACGGGCGCGTCAGCTACAGATGATCAGAAGCAGGCCCTGAAGGAACGTTTTGAGCGTGCTGCCGAAAAGGGTGATCTGGTTGGTGCCTTTAATCTGGGCGTATGCTTTGCAGAAGGGGTCGGCAGCACGCAGGATGCAGCGGAAGCAGCCCGCTGGATGCAGAAAGCCACGGATGGCGTTGTGAATGCGCAGTTCTGGTACGGACGGATGTTGTTGGAAGGGCGTGGCGTTCAGCCCGACCCGACACAGGCAATGCACTGGATGGAAAAAGCTGCCGATGCAGGGATGGCTGAAGCTCAGGTCGCCGTTGCGCAGCTTCTGGTCACGGGGCAAATCAATGGTCGGCGTGACCATGCGCGGGCTTTGAGTCTTTACCAGGCAGCAGCAGACAGCGGAAATACAGACGCAATGTTCTCATTGGCTGCAATGTATGGCGGCGGTCATGACGTTGAAGAGAACCGGCCAGACGCACAGAAATGGTTTCGAAAGGCGGCCCAGCGGGGAAATGGCCTGGCGCAGCTGATGTTGGGCCGATATCTGGTGCGTGGCATTGCGGGTGTGACGGATCTCGTTGAGGGACGGAGCTGGCTGGAACGCGCCAAGGCTCAGGGCATTCAGGACGCTGAAGCCGAACTTATTAATCTCGATGATGCCCGCGCCGACGAGGACGATTGATTTTACGTGTCTTCTGACAAAGAGCGCCCGGATCTGACTGGTACGACCTCCCGCGCGGCTTTTGGTGGGTACGGTCACGAAGTTACAGATCAGGAAAGGGCAGAGTGGCGGGACGTCATGAACGCCCGGGCGCAGACGGCTTTCAGACGTGGGCAGGAGGCAATGCAGACCGGGCGTTTGCAGGATGGCCTCTTCTGGCTCGAACGGGCCGAGCGCATGGCCCGTCAGAGCCCAAATGTGACATGGGCTCTGGCGCTGGCTTATTTGCAGGTAGGCCGGGTCGCTGAATGTCTCATTCGTATGGAGCAGTTGTATCACGTCTTTGGACTGCGTGAGGCTGCCTTCCTGTCAGTCGTGTGTCTGGTCAGACAAAAGCGGACAGAAGAAGCGGCGTTCCGTATGGGGCAAACCCTGTCACGTTTTCACATCCTGCCAGAGCTTCGGGAGCTTGCGACGCAGCTTTCGATACAGAGTGGACTGGCGGGCTGGTGCACGGCTTCAAATGGCGGTTGGGTCGACGTTCACGCATCTGGAATCTGCCGTGTTCTGCTGGATGGCGTGGCCGTTGGGCGCGGGGTCAGTGGACGCCACACTTTACCTGACGGGTGGCAGAAGGGTGGCCGTCTGGAAGTTCGGTCAGGGCGAAAGCATGTTCTGGGAAGTCCGATCGACATTCAGGCATTAACGCGCTGTGAGTCTCTTGTGCAGGCAACAGCTAATGGTCTGGACGGTTGGATCTGGTATCCGGCCGAGCCTGATCATGTGCCGTCCCTTCGACTTTGGGACGAAGACGTCTTGCAGGTTCCGGCCCTGGCGACGACCGTGGATAGTGACGTTCCCCTCTCAAGGCCTCGTGTCTTTGCCATTCCAAGGAATGCGCTGCCAGCTAGGGATAACGGCCTTCTGATGGTCGAGGATGAACATGGGAGGCCGTTGTCCGGTGCACCAGTTGATCCGATGATCGGTCAGCTTCTGGAAGGAGATAATGATCTTCCAGCGCGCCTGTCCCCTATTCCGGTTGTGCCGTGGGACCATCATCCGGCTTATGACCGGGTGAGTCCCGGATGCGCGATTGTCATTCCGGTCTATCGTGACAAAGCAGGGACGCTCGCCTGTCTGCAAAGTGTACTGAAAACCGTCCCTGCGGATGTTGATGTTATTGTGGTGGACGATGCCACACCAGAGCCTGCCTTGGCCGCTGCGTTGGATGATCTTGCTTTAAAAGGGAAGATTACTCTCCTTCGCCACGCCTGCAATCTTGGTTTTCCCGCCTCCGCGAATGATGGAATGCGGGCAGGGTCTGGCCGGGATATTATTCTCCTGAACAGCGATACCATTGTGTTTCCGGGATGGGTCGAGCGTTTGCGCGCTCGTCTGACCACAACGGATGTTGGCACACTGACACCCTTTTCAAACGATGCCAGTATCCTGTCCTATCCGGCAGTTGACCAGACAAACAACGTTCCTGCCAGAGTTGAGGCTAGAGAGCTGGATCGTTTGTGCGCGCGTCAATTTTCCACGGATGTCGCCCAGATAGATCTTCCGACGGGCAATGGCTTTTGCATGGCTATTACGGCGGACTGTCTGGCTGAAACAGGCTTATTTCGCGAAGATCTGTTTGGCCAAGGATACGGGGAGGAAAACGACTTTTGCCTGCGAGCGTCGGCTCTGGGTTTTCGTCATTTTCCTGCACCTGATGTGTATGTCGCCCATGTGGGGTCAGTGTCTTTCGGAAGCAGCCGCAAGGCGCTGATGGCGCGAAACCTCGATATTTTGAATGCCCTGCATCCCGGATATGATGCCGTAGTTGCCGCTTTTCTGAAGTCTGACCCTCTTTTGGAGCTCCGCAGAACACTGGATGTAGATCGTTTGGCGCAACGCCGAGGTAACCGGCCGTCAATTTTACTTATTCAACATGATGCTGGCGGTGGCGTAGGGCGTGCGGTTCATCACAGAGCAGTCAACTTTGAGCGACGGGGTCTCTTGCCTCTCGGGTTGCGGCCGACGGAGCAGGGCTGCCTGCTAGAGTGTTTGTCGGACGAGACGGAGACTTTCCCCAATCTGAAATTCAAGCTGCCGGAAGAGCAGCCATTTCTTGTGGATGTCCTGTCTCGGCTTGGTATGCAGAAAGTGGAATGGCACCACCTTGTCGGTCACGCGCCCTGCATTCGGACGCTGCATCACGCGCTGAACGTTCCGTATGATATCTTCATTCATGATCATATCTGGTTCTGTCCCCGTATTTCGCTTCTCAATGGGGAGGGTCGATATTGCGGGGAACCGGATGTCACTGGATGTGAAGCCTGTGTCTCACGCTGGGGAAGCTATCTTGGGGAAAATATCACCGTCCCCGAGTTGATAGAGCGATCTGCCCGGGAGTTTCGTGGCGCAGAGCAACTACTAGTGCCGTCACGAGATACTGCACAGCGTCTGTCACGCCATTTTCCTGGTATGGATTTCCGTGTCACACCCCTGGAAGACGATGTCGCTCTACTGGCCAATCTGCCTGAAAAGACAATAATTGTGCCGGGTCGCCCATTGCGAATCTGTATTGTCGGTGGATTGAGTCAATGGAAAGGCTATGACGTTGTTCTGGCAATGGCCCATCATGTTGCAAGAATGCCCGTCCAGATCGAGTTGATACTTGTGGGACATACGCCAGATGATGACGCTTTAATTGCAGCTGGCGTCCGAGTTACAGGAGAATACCGGGAGGACGAGGCTGTTAGCCTTGTTCAGAAGCAATATGCCGATATAGGCCTTATTCCTTCTATTGCGCCTGAAACCTGGTGCTATGCATTGGGGTTATTATGGAAAAGCGGCTTGCCTGTGGTGTGCTTCGATATCGGTGCGCAGTCAGAGCGTGTGAAACGTAGTGGTCGCGGGGGCGTCATGCCCTTGGGTATGCCTGTTGAGTTAATGCTGGCTTTTATTTTGCGTTGCTGGCGCGAGGGAAGTTGAGATGAACGGGTTTACGCTTCGACTGGAAAGAGTAAAATATAAAACAGGAACAGAGCAGATCATCCTTCCTGAAGACAGCTCATAGACTGGTCCTCCAGTTATGGAGTGTCTGGTGTGGCGCGGACCTGAAGATTTTTTTCCTCCCGATAGACGGGAACAAGTGGAGTAGGGAATGTCAAAGACGGCTGAAGCACCGACGCAGAATCGGGTCATTGACCTCAAGGCTGGTGCTCACATGATGGTGCTGGATGCAGGTATCTTCTGCATCTTCCATGCCGCCGGGCAACCTGCACCGGGTCCTGCCGGTCTGCCTGGCGTCCGTATCTCCCGCGCACCCGGGACGCCCGCTGGCATCGTAACAGTCAGCACCTTTGAGGAAGATGGCTGGATCGGTGCATCCAGTGGTGCTGCTCTGGTCCGCGTGACGCGTGGCCCCGCGGCTGTTCTGGTGACGACGTATCAGGAGCCGAATAGCCAAGCCGAAGCCCCAAAGATTCAGGTCGCTCAGCTCGCCGGTCCTACGTCGACAGCTCCTGCCGCTGTTGTTGCGGCAGAATCTGCAGCGGCTCCTGCACCAGCAGCATCTGGCGTGGCAGAAATCTCTGCCCATGTTCAGCGTCAGGGCGACGTCGCTGCTCCGATCGGGGAATGGATGGGCACGCCGGGCAGTCAGGCGTGGATCGAAGGTTTTGCCATCGCTCCGAAAACCAGTATTCCGACGTCCGACATCGAGTATCAGGCTGTTCTCGGTAAGGGATGGCTTTCCCCTTGGTCCGAAGGCGGTCAGTACTGTGGTTCCCGTGGAATGGCACTGCCAATTCTCGGACTGCGCGTGCGGTTGAAGGGTGAGTCAGCGCAGACGCATCATGTACGCCTGTCTTCCACGTTCACGGATGGCACACGTCTGGGCCCTGTAGACGGGACGGATGCACTCGAAGCAGACAGCCTTGCTCCGCTTGAGGCGTTCTTGCTTGAAATTATTCCGAATGATGCCGCCGAAGAGGCTCCGGTGAAGGCCCCGGCAAAGGCCGCTGCGAGCAAGGCCACAAAGATAGCCAAGGCGCCTGCCAAACGCAAGGCAAGCTCTGCAGACTGAATTGAGTAGAGGCTGTTCACTCCCCGGAGTGAGAACAGCCTCTACGGGCTCTTGCACATGACAAGGGTCGCTTCATACGGCACCTGAGGTCTTTTGTTATTTAGACCTTTTAGGGGCTAGATCTTCTCCAGCAGCCGGGATTTGGTGTGCGCTTCCTTTTTGTTCATCAGAATTTTCCCGGCCAGTTCTTACATTTCGTGCGCCACCTGCATGAGCAGGGTGGCCATGAGATTGTTTTCATTTCCGAGGCAAATGCGGGTGAGGTGCCTGGAGTCAGGCGCGTCATCTATCGGGTGCCTCGTTTGCCATCCTCATCTACACATCCCCATCTCAGAGAATTTGAATACGGGATACTCCGAGCAGAAGCCGTTGCGACCGCTGCTAAAACCCTTAAGCAGTTGGGGTACGAGCCTGACATCATCATCGGGCATCACGGCTGGGGAGAGCTCCTGAACCTTGGAGATGTTTTTCCAAGGTGTCCAATACTCGGATATTTCGAGTTTTTCTATCACGCCGACAGGAACGATGTTGGGTTTGATCCTGAGTTTCCGTCCAGCCCGGACCTTGCGGCTGCCGTACGAATCAAGAATTCGATCAATCTACAAGCTCTGTCCCAGGCCAATGGCTACGGTCAGACGCCAACGCAGTTCCAGCGATCAACTTATCCTGCCTGGGCACAGGAGAAAATTTCGCTTCTTCGCGAAGGTGTAAACCTCGATCTTTGCAAGCCAGAGCCACAGGCTCGGAAGCGCAATCTCGTCATTAATGGCGTCAAGATCAGTCCACGTGATGCTCTTATTACGTATGTCGCGCGTAATCTGGAGCCCTATCGTGGTTTTCACTCTGTAATGCGCGCCCTTCCACGTATTCTTGCTGAACGTAAAGATGCTCATATCATCATGGTGGGCGGTGATCAGGTAAGCTATGGCGCTCCTCCGCCGGGGCGGGGAAGCTGGCGCGAGATCCTGCTTAGGGAGCTTGAGGGTCAACTGGACCTCAGCAGAATCCATTTCGTGGGCAAGGTTGCCTATGATGACTTCCGAGCCCTGTTGAAGCGCTCAGACGCGCATCTATACCTGACATATCCATTCGTTGCGTCCTGGTCCCTGAGAGAGGCCATGGCAACAGGCTGTCCGATTGTTGGAAGTGATACAGCGCCTGTCAGCGAGTTTATCACAGATGGCCTGACAGGACGGCTAGTACCGTTCCTTGAGCCGGATCGTATTGCGGATGTGGTTCTGGAACTGCTCGAAGACCGCAAGCAGGCGCGTCGTCTGGGCCAGGATGCGCGCCGTTATGCTGAAGCTGAGTTGTGTCTACAGGGTTACCTGAAGCGCTATGACGCTCTGGTGCAGGAGATCGTCAGCGGGCACTACCGCTGACGAGACAGTCAGTTTCTTACTGACTGTGCCAGGATGCGTTACCTTTGTAATGCACCTCATACTCTTCAACGAAGTCATTGAAACGGGCTTGGTCATCTATCCGAAGCACGGGAAGCTGTGCCTTGAGTTCCAAGCTCTGGAAGAGCGCCCGACTCACGGCACGGTTCAGAACGCCTGGGCCGGTCTTGAAGGCAATGTAGAGGCCGGGATGACGGAACATGTTGGCCCAAGCCGTCATGAGGGCATTGGCAATGACTGGATGCGAGGCAGTCGCTCCAAAAAAATCATTGTGAAGGACGTAGTTGTCGGTGGTGAATAGCTGGCAAGTCGTTGGAATGGTGGCGAGGGCATTCCATTCTTCATCAGACTTGATGCGCAGGTCCGCATCAATCCACCAGCCGCCTTTTGCCAAAATGACATGCAAGCGCAAGAGATCAGCGCCTTCTGCCGGGTGACGGACCTGCTGGAAAAGGTCGGATGCTTCCTTTCCGTAGTGGTCGTACAACCACTTGGTCGCTGTTTCCCGTGTGAAGATCGTAAAGCGATCTCCTAGCATGTTCTGATGATATTCAATATTCTCGCTGATCTCTACGGGCGGGTTCGCGTCCCAGTACATGTAGAGGTGATGGGGTATTTGAGGCTGCGACTTTGGAAAGCCATCTTCACCGAAAGAGCGGATCCAGCGGAGAGCGATTTCAAGATAAAGGCGATCGATCTCTTCGCCTGAGTGAAACTCCTCAAAGCAGTTTCCGATCAGTTTCAGGCTTTCATCGAAATTATTTTCACGCCAGGCCGCCCGAATTCCGCGGATATAATTTGCCTGCGGGAACGAATACTTTTCTAATTCAAGTATTTCTTCTTCAGGAAGCGCTTCACTGGCTTTGAGAAGGCATAGGAGCCGAACTTGTAGAAGTGATTGCGGTAAAGGATATTCTGTTTGGCTCTTGCTATGTAGATCCAGGGCGCGTCTATAGAAAAATGAAGCTTCTTTAACGTTGCTGTGGATATGGAGAATATTTGCGATGGCAAATGAATGCTCTACCGTATCTGCGCCATGTTTCTCGAAATATGCGAGGGCTTGTCCGTCACCTGCGAGGGTTGCCGCTGTGATGGACGGAGCATTATCGGATTCATGGTCAATATTCTGAGTCATCAATACCACTTGCGCGAATGTGTGAGCTAATCCGTAGCTTTGTCTCCTTGCAGATAGGACTACTCTGAAGCCAGGCGCAATAGGATCTTCAATTTGATTATATCTAAGACGCGCAACTCACATTTCCTGTGATCCTCAGGCATGCTATTTTCCAAACCCAATAAAATGGCGGCAATCCTCCGGAATGATAGATTCGGGGGCAGCAGGGAGAAAATTTTATGTCTGGCGAAATGCTTCCTGGCCTTGCGGTCTTGGTTGAGGGCTGGGTTATCAAGAAAGATGCAACGCTGGCTCCTCAGCGCATGACCAGCGACGATATTCAAGATCTGGCCAAGGCGACCGTCGAAACCTTGAAAGAGCGCGCTCTGGGCGATGTGGAAAACGGCTGGGGCAGCTTGCAGACATTAACGGGCGGCTGGGTTGTGCAGCGCGAGCGAGGCAAAGTGCCCACCCCGTTGGGAAAAGAAGATTTTCGGAAATTTGTGATGCTGGCGCTTGAGGGAATGGCTCAGCAATCTTCAGGCACGTCTGTTCTGAGCGATGATGTCGACGACGTGTCTCTTGAAGATGAAGCACCGTCCTTGGATGCTTTTCGCTTTGCCAGAGAGCATCTCCAGCGCTGCCTGTGAAGGAAACCTGGCCCCGGAAGAATATCTTTCGGGGCCAGTAGACCCTCAGGCTGTGTACCAGGAAGGTAGCTGGGTTTTGTAAGGTGTATCAAATTCTTCAATCATGTCGTTGAAGACATGGTGGTCGAAGATTTCAATAGATTTTGCCGGTGTCCGGCCCTTGAGGGACCGATGGGCAATCCGGTTCAGTGCACGGTTAAAGATGCCTGGACCCGTTTTGTAGGCAATGAAAAGCCCTTGGTGCAGATAGCAGTTCCGATACAGGGACAGCAGGCAGTCCGTCAGGACGTCGCTGTTGGCAACAGATCCGAAAAAGTCATTATGAACGACGTGATTGTGCGTAAGGAAGAAGGCTGAACCTTCCTTGCGCTCTGCCATGAACTGTAGCGCTGCATCGCTCTTGACCCGAATGTCGGCATCCAGCCACCAGCCGCCAAGGAGCTGGATGACGTGAACGCGCAGGAAATCAGCCGCCTCAGCTGGGTGTCGGGCACTCAGGAACAGTGTGCGGGCTTCAATCCCGTAATTGTCGTAAAGCCATTCAGCAGCTTCTTCCTTATCGAAGGTTTTGACTTCAAAGCTGGAGATCGCTTTGTGATAGTCAAAATTCTTCTGGATTTCTGCTGGCGGGTTTTTGTCCCAATAGAGAAACATCTTCCGCGGAATACGATTATAGATATCGTCGCCCTGAGGAGTTGCTGAAAATACAGAGGGGGAGGCTCTAAGCGCGACTTCCAATGCGACAGAATCAACTTCTTCGCCCGTATGGAATTCGTCGTAAGCATTACCCATAATGTTCAGGGCATCACGTGGTGGCGTTCCACGCCAGGCGTGGGATGTCCCATCGATATAATTTGCAAATGGGATGTTCAGGCTGCGCAGCTCAGCAAGTTCATGTTGCGGCACAGGCTGACCTGCCTTGAGCAGGCAGAGAAGTCGGACCTGCAAAAGGGATTGTGCCAAAGGATACTGCGTCGGAGACTTGGAGTGCAGTTCAAACGCACGGCCGTAATATGTCGCGGCTTCGGCTACGCTGTGGTTTGTATGCAAAATATTGGCAAGCGCAAAAGCATGTTCAACAGTGTCTGCGCCATGCTGTGCGAGATATGCCGCAGCCTGAGGGTCCGGTAGTTCTGCTGAAGCGGGCGCCGGTGGCGCTACAGGTTCTTCGGCGGCATTGGAAGGTGGCGTATCTTCTTCTCTCAAGGCTTCCCATTCGGACAGATCCCAAGCCGCGCTGTCTTGGTGTGTCGTTTGATCTTCGGAAGTCATGCCTATTGTCCCGCTTCAGGAAAGTCGTGATCAAGGCTCACCTCAGGCGGCGCCTTTTGTGCCTTTATTGGTAATCGCGATATTGTTGAGGGGCAAGTGCCACAATAAAAAACGGAGCGGCCAAAGACCGCTCCGTTTTCAGGCTCAGTAATGCAGGCGCGTATTAGGCGCGCTTGCCTTCGTGGTCACCATCACGCATCTGGCCGGTCGGTTCCTGCACGTGGGCTTCCAGGAACCACAGGTGCTTGTCCAGACCACGGGAAACCTCGGTGAAAAGGTCGGACGTGTCATCGTCGCCTGCTTCGTCCGTGATCTTGATGGCTTCACGCACGTTGTTTGCAACAGTGGCGTAGCGATCAATCAGAGCGGCAATATGGTCTGCAACCCGGTAGATGTCGGTCGGGTATGGCTTGCAAGATGAATTCTTGGAGACATCCTGCACAGTCCCATATGCCGTGCCGCCGAGCTGCGTTGCACGCTCTGCTGTTGTGTCCACAAAATCGTCAATGCTGGTACGGAAGCCATCCAGCATTTCGTGGACACCGATGAACTGTGGTCCCTTGAGGTTCCAGTGTGCCTGCTTGGTGATCAGGGCAAGATCAATCAGATCGGCCAGACGGGCGTTAAGCGTTTCGATTGAAACGCTTTTCGTGTTGTCCGCTGTATCGTTCTGCGTGACATGGCGATTGGACTTGGTGGCCATGATAGGTCTCCTGCAAGAGGGTTCGTTATCCGGATAAACGCCGAAACCTCAATTTGGTTTCACAGTGTTTCCGGATCCACAAGATCGAAAAATGGCTGCTGATCTACTGTAAAGTAGCGAGGATATGACGGATCCCGTTCGAAAAGTGGATTGTCACTCCAACGAGCCAGCATGGTCTGGGTTTCATGAAAGAAGCGGGCTTCATGTTCCGGGCGATCATCGCTACCCCGGGACAGGCTTTCATGATGATAGGCCACCACTTCTGCAGAGAAGATGATCCGATAACCTGCATCACGAATTTTCAGGCAAAGATCGACGTCGTTATAGGCGACTGTCAGTTCTTTTTCGTCGAAACCACCAATTTCATGAAAGACGTCTGACCGGACCAGCATCGCTGCTGCCGTGACGGCGGTGACTTCATGTGAAAGCATGGTGCGTCCAATGTAACCATATTCCGTCACTGGATCACCACGGTGAACATGAGCGCCTATGCCCGCTGGCCCGACGATCACACCTGCATGCTGGATCGTATCGTTCGGATAGAGGAGCTTCGCGCCGACTGCTCCGATATCTGGCGCGGCGAGGGCTTCTCCGATGGCAATATGAAGCCAGTTGGAATGTTCAACGAAAACATCGTTGTTCATGAACATCAGATAGTCGGCGCTGGTCTGTTCAACAGCAAGGTTGTTGAGGCGTGAATAGTTAAAGGGTTCCTCAACCGTCAGGACTGACACACGCGGGTGCTTCTGTATCTCGCTGATGAAATCAACCGTCTCATTTTCGACTGACCAGTTGTTGACCAGAATGATATCAAAATTTTTGTATGCGGTTTTATTGAGGAGGGCATCAACACACTGACGCGTGGTTTCAACCTGATCTTTGAACGGAATGATAATAGTAACTTTTGGGGCTTTTTTTGTCAGCCACTCAACGCCATAGAGCGTTAGCCCACGGATTGAAGAGACTTTGGCTTTGATCTTTCGGCGTTTGAGATGGTCATGCACACACCGGACGCCTGCTTCGATGGCATAGGTCTTGTTGGCGACATTAACGGCTGTGGAATTGGGTGTTTTACGCCAGTGATAGAGAACTTCGGGAACGTGATGAATTTCTGAAGGCGACAGGATTTCCGTTGCCCGCAGAACGAAATCGTGGTCCTGCGCGCCATCATAGTCGGACTTCAGGTGGCCGATTTTACGCATGGTTTCTGCTTCAACCATCGTCAGGTGACAGATGTAGTTGCAGCCCAGAAGATAACGATAATTGAAATCGGGTTTGAGGTTAGGTTCCAGGAAATATCCGGCCTGATCGATCTTGTCTTCGTCCGAATAAAGGAGCTTGGCCCCTGTCTCCAAAGCCGCATGAACCATCACTTCAACGGCGACATCGACCATGAGGTCATCATGGTCAAAAAAGACCACATAATCGCCTAGGGCCGCATCCATTCCGGCATTTGTTGCACCCGAAATGCCTGCATTTTTCGCGAGCGGCACAGCGCGGATGCGCTGGTCTGCTTTGCAGAACTGCTCAATGACTGCAGTCGTCTGTGCGCATTTCCCGGCATCATCAACGATGAGGAGTTCCCAATTCGAATAGGTCTGAGACAGGACTGAATTGAGGGCTGCTTCAAAGTCGCTTTTTAAAGGCCGATAGGTCGGACAAAGAATGGAAACCAGAGGTTCAGTGCGGGTGCTGCCCTGGAGTTGACGCTGTTTGGCGACGCGCTCTCTCAAAAGAGGGTAGTATTTATGTGCCCAGCGATTGTAATCGCCAAGGTTATAGCCGCGTCTCGGAACAAGATCCCTGACTTCCTGACGCAATTCAGAAAGCTTCCGGTGGAGCCCGTCTATGGTTCCCAGAAGGTCAACGAGGCGTGTTTCCAAAGCATCGTCAGCAAGGGACGTGATAAAAGGACTTCCGTTCAGCTCGGTCCGGTCCGGAAGGGTGACAACCTGGAATTTATGCGGCGCGCTGCCCCGAAGCCGTTGAGGAATGGGAATTTCGAAGCCGCAGTTCGGGTCGCACCCCAAAACGGCTGCGACATCTCCTCGATATCGGTCTGCTCTGGTTTGCGCCATTGGAACACCGTCAACAATGACGGAGATCATGCATCGACCGTGCTGCTCGGCGCCCGGCTTATCAGCGCAGAGAATCCAGCCCCGAAGCGCGCCTTGCTTCACGCCATCAACAAAGCTTTGATACTGGGGTAGAAATTTTTCAGAAAAATGAATGGTGGCGGCTGGGGGCGCTTCAGGGGTCGCGGAGTCAGTTAATGGGAGAGCTGAGCGATCCGGAAACCGAATGGAAAATTCGTGACGTTTGCCGTCGATAAATTTTTCAGGGACGGAAAATTCGAACCCGACTTTTGACGTTGGGAGCTGAAGGGCGGCCTGAACATCTTGTCGCTCTTGATCGCATACGATCTGCATGACTTCTTGTTGGTCAATCAAGACGTGAAGCAGGACCAATCCTTGTCCACGGCTATCTACTGCCCAGCCGCGAGCCTTGCCGTTCTCGAACTGATCAAGATGTCCAGTAAAAGGGCCGAACGTCGTTGGGAGTGATTGCTTCAACGCCACTGGATTCCTGCTCCGTTCTATGTCTTCGTATTTTACCGAAAGACAAAATTAAGGCCTACTTTCTGGCATGTTAAATCGATTGCCGAAATGGGTCTTGGTAATCTGATTTCGCATCGGGCGAAAAAAATGTGTCGCGAGTGACATAAATCTTTCATGCCCTGCCTGGTCCACGCCGGTTGTCCTTCTGGGTTGGGACGGCTAATGCACGGAAGTGGCGGCATCTGCCGTCAGTGTGCACCAGTTATCACAGCCAGAGCCTTTGACGCATGACACTTGCCCCAGCCAGGCAACCCGAAAAGGTTTCCGTTTCCGAACATACGGAAAAGCGGAGTAACGCAGATACCGCATTTCAGGCGGTGGTCGGTGGATGCTCTCTGCTGGTCCTGATTGTCCTCGGTGGCCTTGTTGTGTTGATGGGTGTTGGTGGGCAGGACGCCTTCAAGACGTTTGGTCTTGGGTTTGCGTTTCGGGATGTCTGGAATCCGGTCTCCAACGAATACGGCGCCTGGGCTCCTCTGTTCGGTACAATCATCAGCACTCTGATTGGTGTGCTGATTGCGACGCCACTGGCATTTGGAACGGCCTTCTGGCTGACGGCCATCGCTCCTCCAAAAATTTCGGCAATTGTCGGAACGGCTGTTCAGCTTCTGGCAGCAGTGCCGTCCATCATCTTTGGTATGTGGGGCTTCTTTACGATCGTGCCTTTCATGGCGCGGCATGTGCAGCCCTTTATGATGCACCATTTCCGGCATGTTCCCGGCATCAATATGCTGATCCATGGTGCGCCTTTCGGAACCGGCCTGATGACCGCGGGTCTTGTTCTGGCCATGATGATCGCGCCTTTCATGACGGCGGTCATGCGGGATGTTTTCAGCGCCATGCCCGGTATGCTTCGTGAAAGCGCCTACGGGTTGGGAGCAACGCGCTGGGACGTGATGTGGAAGGTCGTCGTGCCCTGGTCCCGGTCGGGCATGATCGGCGCTATTGTTCTGGGTATGGGGCGCGCTCTGGGTGAAACCATGGCTGTGACATTCGTGATCGGAAACGTGACAGCCGTCGGCTGGTCTTTGTTCGCCCCGCGAAGCACCGTGGCCTCTCTCATTGCACTGCAGTTTCCGGAAAGCCCGGCCGGGTCGCTTCGTTTGTCTTCTCTGCTGGCACTGGGTTTCATTCTCATGTTGCTGTCGTTTGCCAGTCTGTCTCTGGCCCGGATGCTGAGAGGGGATAGCAAATGAGCAACATGACCACGCTTTCTCCCGGTTGGGCTCCCAATCCTTGTGGCGCGCGTCGCCGCCGGAAAGATCGTGTCGCGACTATTCTGGGCATGATTGCGGCGGGCATTCTCGTGCTGGTTCTGACGTCCATTCTCTGGACGCTTCTGGCGCGCGGTATCGTTGGCCTGTCCGCAGGTGCTCTTTTCAAACCCATGGGCCCACCAGGTTCTGGAGGCGGTCTGGCAAACGCTATTCTTGGTAGCGTGATTCAGACGGCGATGGCGCTTGCTATGGCCACCCCCCTAGGGCTGGGTTGCGGCATCTATCTGTCCGAGTATGGCTCCAAGCAGAACCGTTTTGCCTCGTGCGTGCGTTTTGTTTCTGATGTGCTGATGTCTGTACCGTCCATTCTTGTGGGGCTGTTCGTCTATCAGGTTCTGGTGGCGCCGTTTGGTCACTTCTCTGCTTTTGCGGGCTCCGTGGCCCTAGCCATTCTTGCTGTGCCCATCATTGTGCGCACAACGGAAGATATGCTGCGTCTCGTACCGGTCTCGATGCGCGAAGCCGGAGCGGCGCTGGGTGCAACGCGCTGGCGCGTTACCCTTTTTCTCTGTCTGCGTTCGGCTAAAACCGGCGTTTTGACAGGTATTCTTCTGGCTCTGGCCCGTGTGAGTGGCGAGACGGCTCCCCTGCTGTTTACATCACTCGGTAATCAGAACTGGTCCTTCAGCCTGAACCACCCAATGGCCAGCCTACCGGTGACAATCTACCAGTATGCAGGTGCATCTTACGACGACTGGGTACAGCTTGCTTGGGCTGGTGCTCTTCTGGTGACACTGGGTGTTCTGGCCATCAATATTGCCGTTCGTTTTTCGGCCCGGCGCGGATGACTTTACAGGATTTCAAAATGAACGAGACCAAGCCGCAAGTGGCCCTCGCCGTTCGCAATCTGAACTTCTACTACGGGCAGAACCATGCCCTGCACGATATCAGCATCGACTTTCCCGCCCGGAAAGTGACGGCGATGATCGGCCCCAGCGGGTGTGGTAAGTCCACGCTTCTGCGGATCTTCAATCGTATGTACGATCTCTATCCGGGACAGCGTGCAACGGGAGAGGTGATTTTCGACGGCCGCAATATTCTTGAAACCGGACTGGATCTGAACATCCTGCGCGCGCGGATCGGAATGGTGTTCCAGAAGCCGACACCGTTCCCGATGTCGATCTATGACAATATCGCATTCGGTGTGCGTCTCCATGAGCGCCTGAACAAGGCTGACATGGATGTGCGTGTGCAAGACGTGCTGACACGTGTCGCCCTATGGAACGAAGTGCGGGATCGCCTGAATGCGCCGGCTGCGGGTCTCTCGGGTGGCCAGCAGCAGAGACTTTGTATCGCACGTTCCATTGCGACCCGCCCTGAAGTTCTGCTGTTGGACGAGCCGACGTCCGCGTTGGATCCGATCTCTACCGCACGTATTGAAGAACTGCTGGACGAGCTCAAGGAAGAGTTCACGATTGCGATCGTGACGCACAATATGCAGCAGGCGGCACGGTGTGCTGATCAGGTTGCGTTTTTCTACATGGGACGGCTGATTGAAGTGGACGCGGCAGACCGCATCTTTACCAATCCAAAGCAGCAGCAGACCCAGGACTACATCACCGGAAGATTTGGATAATCCGCCATGGCTGACAGATCTCATATCGTCAAAAGCTACGAGCAGGAGCTGGGTCAGCTCCGGTCCATGATGTCCCAGATGGGTGGCATCGTAGAAAATCAGGTCGCGTTGGCGCTTTCGGCCATCGCAGACCGGAATGAGGAAGCTGCCGATGCCGCAGCCCGTCAGGATCCGGACGTCGATGAGCTGGAGCGGGAAGTTGAAAGTCTCGCCATTCGCCTCCTGGCCCTGCGAAGCCCGATGGCCAGCGATCTGCGTGAGATCGTTGCGGCGCTGAAAATCACCGGCGATCTGGAGCGTATCGGCGATTATGCCTCGTCCATCGCGCGTCGGTCCCTCCGCATTCGCGGCGCTGACGGGCAGATTTCGCTCTCAGGTCTGCGGAGCATGGGGCGTCTGGTGCAGGACAATCTGCGCCGGTCTATTGATGCGATCACGCAGCAGGATTCCAACCGGGCCATGGAAGTCTGGCACGCCGACCGCGCGGTCGATGAGTACTACACCGCGTTGTTCCGTGAACTCGTAACGTACATGATGGAAGATCCACGAAACATCCGTGCCTGCACGGAGCTTCTGTTCATTGCAAAGAACCTTGAACGGATCGGTGATCACGCCACCAATATCGCCGAGCGCGTGTTCTACGCAGTGACCGGAGACAACCTGCCAGCCGTTCGTCCGCGCGGTGCTCCAGCAACTGCCGATACTTCAGAACAGCCAGACCGGTGAGCGGAAGCACCCAAATCAGGGCAAAAGGCCTTATCCTCGTTGTCGAGGACGATCCCGCTTTGCTCCTGATGATGCGATATAACCTCGAGCAACGGGGTTATCGTGTCGAATCTGCGGCCGACGCTGAGACCGCACTTCAGTTCCTCGAAACGGCGCGTCCAGACGCGGCTGTTCTGGACTGGATGCTCCCGGGAATGTCTGGGCTTGACCTGTGCAGGCGTATTCGCAGTAACCCGATCCTGCGTGATCTTCCAGTTCTGCTGCTGACAGCGCGGTCAGGCGAGCAGGATGCGATCCGCGGGCTGGATACAGGCGCGGATGACTACCTGATCAAACCCTGTAGCGTTGACACTCTGGATGCCCGCCTGCGTGCTCTGCTGCGGCGACACCAGTCTTCTTACGACGTGCTGTCTTTCGCGGATATTACTTTGGACCCTGAAACCCACAGGATTGAACGGGCAGGCCGTCTGCTGTCGCTGGGACCGACGGAATATCGTCTTCTGGATCTGTTGATCCGGAATCCCCGCAAGGTTTTCTCCCGGGAAGATCTGCTGCGGCGGATCTGGGGACAGAATATCCATGTGGAAATTCGCACAATCGACGTGCATATCCGCCGGCTTCGCAAGGCAATCAATGGCCCGAACGAGCCGGATCTGGTGCGCACTGTCAGGGCTGCGGGCTATGCTCTGGATGACGGCCCTGTCACGGATGGACTTTGACGGGTGAGGGCTGAAAGCCTGGCAGCCGTCTCTCATGAAGGTCTGCCTTTCTGGGCAGGGCTTGTTCTTGTGGGAGCCGCGGTTGCCGGGTGGGGATGTGCATTTCTGGCCTTCCGGCGACCGGCATTACCCCTGCCGGTACTGACGGAACATTCAGCCCTGCCATCCGCAGTCCCAGCGTCAGAGACTGCGCTCCCTATCGAGATTTTCCCGGGCAGTGTTCTTCTGCTGGACCGTTTGGGGGCAGTTCTTCAGGCGAACGAAGAAGCACTCACACAGTTTGGCGATAGTGTTGGCGCCATTCTCCGTCATCCTGCCGCGCGTTCAGCTCTCTCGGCCGCATTGCGCGTTGCCTCTGACAGCGCAGATGACCTGCCTTCAATGTGTTCGACGACGTTTACGTTGGACGTTCCTGTCCCGCGTACGCTTCACCTGTCACTCAGGAGAATTCCTGCTCAGCACGACCGGCATACACGCGTGCTTGTCATGCTGTCGGATCGGAGTGAAGCACAGGTCCTGGACAGGATGCGGATCGATTTCGTAGCCCATGCCAGTCATGAGCTTCGCACGCCTCTGGCCTCTCTGAGTGGCTTCATTGATGCCCTGCGCACCGGTGGAAGCAGCATGAATGAAGGGACGCGGCAACAGTTTCTCGATATTATGGCCCAGCAGTCTGCTCGGCTGAAACGCCTGATTGATCGGCTGCTTTACCTGTCGCGCGTGCAGGCTCACGAACATCAGCGTCCCCGTGATCTGGTCGAAGTCGCGGATCTGATGGCCATTGTGCTTGGCGAAGTGGCTCCCCGGTTTGATGAGCCGGGATGTTCCCTGAATCTTGCCATTGAGGATGACCTGACGATCCGGGCCGATGAGGATGAGATGGTTCAGGTGCTTCTGAACCTGATCGAAAACGCCTTGCGCTATGGCCGTGAAGAGGGGCGGCCGTTTGCTGTGACGCTGTTCGCCCGACGGGCCCCTGAACGGGATGACCGCTGGCCTGAAGAAGGGGGCGTCCTGCTTGGAGTGGAAGATAATGGTCGCGGCATGGAAGCGCATCATCTCCCACGGCTGACAGAACGATTTTATCGGGTGGTGGACAAGGTTGAGCCTGCCAAGCAGGGAACGGGCCTCGGCTTGTCTATCGTTCGGCATATTCTTGACCGCCACGGAGGAAGACTCAGGGTTGCGAGTGCCCCGGGGCGCGGTACGACGTGTCTTGTGTGGCTTCCGCCTGTTGGCGCATTGCCCGCCGAGAACTCCTGATTTCAACCTGAGCCCATAAAAAAGCGCCCCGATAAGGAGCGCTTTTTTTTAAAGTCGTAACTCAGTGGGCTTTTCGGGTCCGCGCCAGAAGAAGCCATCCGCCTACGAGGATAAGGCCAATGAGCGGAATGGCGCCAATGGTGATTGTGCCATCCGGATAATCGAAAGCCATCATCAGAAGAACGAATGCCAGAAACCCCAGTGTTGCCCAGTTGGTATAGGGGGCACCAGGCATGGCAAAAGTTGTCGGAGCGATTTCGCCACGATTAATAGCTGATCGTAGGCGAAGCTGGCACAGCAGAATGAAACCCCATGTGCTGATGATTCCGATGGCAGAGAAGTTCAGAACCACTTCAAACACGCGGGACGGGATCAGATAGTTCAGGCCAACGCCCACCAGATAAACAGAAAGCGTTGTCAGAATGCCCATGTAAGGCACGGAGCTCTTGTTCATCTTGGAGAGCATCTGAGGGCCAGATCCCCCAAGGGACAGAGCGCGCAGGACGCGGCCCGTGGAGTACAAGCCTGAGTTGAGGCTGGACAGAGCCGCAGTCAGGACAACGATATTCATGATCGTGCCAACACCCGGAATTCCAAGTGCCTGAAAGAACGTCACGAACGGGCTGACGCCAGCATGGTAAGCTGTCCATGGCAGCAGGCAGACGAGCAGGACAACCGAGCCAACATAGAATAGACCGATACGCCAGATGACGCTGTTCACAGCACGCGGCAGAATTTCACGCGCATCGTGGCATTCGCCAGCGGCAGTGCCGATCAGTTCAATGGCGGAATAGGCAAATACGACACCTTGCAGCAGCAGAAAGACTGGCATGATTCCATGTGGGAACAGGCCACCGTTTTCTGTGATCAGATGAAGGCCTGTGGTGTGCCCGGCCACCGGCATCCGGCTGCCGAGAATAAGCGTTCCGGCGATGAGGAATGCAGCAAGCGCCACGACCTTGATGAGCGAAAACCAGAACTCCATCTCACCGAAATAGCGGACGCCGATCATGTTCATCGTGCCAACGATGCTGAGAGCGCCAAGAGCAAAAACCCACTGGGGGACGTCCACGAAAACGGCCCAGTAGTGCATGTAAAGGGCGACGGCGGTGATATCGACGATACCCGTCATGGCCCAGTTGAGGAATGAGAGCCAGCCCGCGGCATAAGCGGCTTTTTCGCCAAGGAATTCGCGGGCATAGGTCACGAAGCTACCGCTGGTCGGGCGGTACATGACCAGTTCTCCGAGCGCACGGAGAATCAAGAAAGAGAAAACGCCACAAACGGCATAGATCAGCGCAAGGGAAGGACCGGCAACCTGAAGGCGGGAGCCAGCACCAAGGAACAGTCCGGTTCCGATGGCGCCACCGATGGCGATCATCTGAACGTGTCGACGACCAAGATCCTTGTGATACCCTTCCTCGCTGATGACATCTTCCGATGGTGGAGTGTGATCGTGAGCAGGGCTGGTCGTCATCTGCGCATCCTGAGGGCCGGGATCGGCGTGGTGAATCAATGTCTGGACGTGGGTCACCTACACTTCGTGCGTGGCAGGTATGTCCAATCTGCATGGGAACATACGGCAAAGTCTGCCCATTGCCAACGAGCATTGAGTTTCCTTACGGAAATTAAGACTTTTGAGACATTTAATGTCCGGGTGGGACCGCCATGCAGGCCATCCCCTGGGCTGTCAGGCTGCTACAGGCACTGGCCGCGCCAGCCCGACTGATGCCAGCAAGACGGGCTCTATAGAAGCGTGTCCCGTGCGACAGAGTAGGCTGGACCTGAATTTGCGAAGCCTGAAGCGGAGAGAATGCAGACTGGCGAGCCATATTCGCTGCAAACCGGGCTTGCCCGGGATTCGCGAATGCTCCGACCTGGATACCCCAGTCTCCGTAAGTTCCAGGGGCGCGATAGCTCACGGCCGTGGGCGTCAGGCTCGCAGAGGAATGGGAGGTTCGAGGCGGTGTGGGAATAACCGGCGCGGGCGGCAAAAGCGTGCTGGCCACGGTCGATTGTTCGACCGTGGCGGCCGGGGCTTCAAGTTGACGGTTGGGGGCCGATACCGGGGTGCAGGCCATGCTCGGGTCATAGGCCGCATCTGGGTCACAGGGACCGAGAGGGGGAAGGTCCGGCGGCATCGTATCTGAGGGTACGGAAGTAATGTGCCGTCTGGACCAGGCTTTCTGGACGCTCTGTTGTGTTGAACCGTACTGCCCTGAAGGCTGCGCCATGGCCAGTTGGGTGCTGGTATCAGGCGCTTCTGCGACTTCCATGGGAGATGCGTTCAATTGCTGTGACGACGCGTAGGCTGCCAGTGGACCCGTCATGGCGATCTGTGTGCCCAGATGCGGCGTGATACTTGCGATGTAATTGACAGTCTCGTTGGGGAGTGCGCGCCCTTGGTAGAGGTAATCTTCAAGGCGTTGTGGTCCAGCATTGTAAGCCACCAGAAATGCGGGAGCTCCGTATTTGCGAGACAGTATTTTGATATATCCGGTTCCCGCCATGATGTTGTCATGCGGTTCATACGGATCAGAACCCAGCCCAAACCGGCCCTGCATTTCAGCATAGGTCTGCGGCATGAGCTGCATCAGGCCCATGGCTCCGGCGCTGGACGTGATGGGTTGGCCATTCAGATACTGGTGTCCCCCCGATTCCTGGTGAATGACCGCTCTGATCCAGGCTTCGGGAATCGAGAAGCGACTGGCAGCCTGCTGAATGTATGGCCCCCAGGGATCACTGGCTGTGCCGGGGGCTTTGTAAGCGCCGTTTGCTGCATAATATCGATTGTAGGGCGAGGGTTGGGAGGCGCATCCAGCGAGAAGGATTCCCGTCAGGCAAAGGCTTCCAGCATACAGGGCAAGGGGCCTTTTCCGACGCGTCATAAACCCAATGTTAATCTTTTGCTCAGATGATGCCGTCTGTCCGAAAGAGAAGGCAGACAGGCAGTGACGACGGAGACTCCGGAACTTGAGATCCCGGCGAAAGCTGGCGGAAAACGCAGGATTATCCTGATCGCAGCAGTGCTCTGTGCCATGCTGGCTGGAGGCGGCGTATTCGCCTGGCGGCATTTCCAACATCCTGCGTCCCGTCCCGTAAAAGCGGCGTCCCAGCCGATATCCCTAACACTCATTACCATCCCGACGCTGGTGTCCAACCTCGATACCGGAGATGGCAGGGCGCGTTATGTCCGGATCAGTGCGCGCCTTCAGGTTGAAGACAGCAAAGATACGGCAAAAATCGGGCCGCTCATGCCTCAGATACAGGATGCCTTCCAAACCTGCCTGCATGGGATGCGCCCGGACGAGCTAACCGGAGCGGGAATTTATCGTCTGCGGGAAACCATGTTGGCGCAGATTTCCAATATTCTTGCTCCCTTGTCGGTGCATGATCTCTTCTTCGTGGAAGTGCTGGTGCAGTGATGCCAGACGCACAGAAGGCTACGTCGGAAGGTGGTGCAAACGATGCGCCGATGCCACGTTTTGCCCTTTCAATGGATGATCTTGGTTTTTCAGAGGATGACGGTGCGGACCGGATTCTGAACCAGGACGAGATTGATAGTCTCTTCGGTAGCGACGCCCACGTGAGCGGTGGCGGCGAAGGGAGTGGTCTGGAAAAGCTGCTGAGCACGTCGTTCGTCTCTTACGAGCGGCTCCCTATGCTCGAAGTGGTTTTTGACCGCCTCGTCCGGATCCTCACGACCAGCCTACGGAACTTCACCAGCGATAACGTTGAAGTCTCAATGGATCGCCTGGCTTCCCAGAGGTTTGGAGATTATCTGGAGAATGTTTCCGGGCAGTCCATGTTCGCCGTCTTCAAGGCGGAGGAATGGGACAATTACGGGATTCTCGTTCTTAGCTCGTCCCTTGTTTACAGTATCATTGATGCATTGCTGGGAGGGCGTGATCGTGTTCGTCCTCATGGCGATGGGGGGAGGCGCGCAGAAGGCCGACACCATACGGCGATCGAGCGCGCACTGGTTGAGCCTCTGATCCGTGTGATCCTCTCGGACCTTTCCATGAGTTTCAGCCCCTTATGTGCTGTGAATTTTCGTTTTGAACGGCTGGAACTGAATTCCCGCTTTGCGACTATCTCCCGGGCGGCAAATGGCGTGGTGTTGGCGCGATTTGGCATCGATATGGATGGGCGCGGTGGGGATGTGGATCTCATTCTGCCGCATGCAACGCTGGAGCCTGTTCGGGAAATTCTGCTGCAGCAGTTCATGGGCGAAAAATTTGGCCATGACGGCATCTGGGAAAGTCATCTTGCCCAAGAGCTCTGGAATACGGACGTCACGCTCGACGCTGTTCTGGAAGAGCAGAGCATGAATCTGCAGGACATCATGTCTCTTTCGCCCGGCGAGATGCTGGTGCTGCGCCGTGATCCAACGGCTCTCGTTCAACTGCGCTGCGGCGGGAAAACGATTTTCCGGGGGCGGGTTGGCAAAAAGCAGGGTCATGTCGCGGTTCGTATTGAAGAAAATCTTATTGGCGGAGGGGCCGGTGATCGCCCTTCCGCATACAGCTGAAAAGGCGGAGCACTCTCCATGGACAGGTTCCAGATCGTACTTGAAGTTGCTCTGTCAGCCCTGCTGTTGATTACGATTTTCTACAGCCTCTATCTTGGCCGAGCGCTGTCGGTCATCCGTCGAAACCGGGGAGAGCTGGATGCCCTGATTGCGAGTTTGCAAAGCAGTAGCCAGCAGGCTCAGTCTGGTATCGACCATCTGCGTCAGACAACTGAAATGGTTGGACGGTCGCTCGGTAAAACGGTGGAGAGCGGAAAGAGTCTCAAGCGTGAACTGACGATGCTTTGTGAACGATCAGAAGCTGTCGCTCAGGTCTTGGAAAAAACAGCTTCAATCGGTCGTCCCGCCAACCCGGAGCCTCTCAGGGAGGCAGACGCGCCGGATATGGAGGGCCCTCGTTTTTCTGCCCGTCTCAGGACAGATGAAGGACGATGGGGGTCACCCAGCACATTGAAAACGCCATCCGGTAAGACTGCGGCAGAGCGTGAGCTGCTGCGTGCCCTTCGTCAGAAGCAGGTGTAACGCTCATGCTCTTTCGCTTGCTGCACATTGCCTGTGGTTTGATGATCATCCTGCTGGGTGTAAAGGTTTACGATCTGGTTGGGTATGTCGATGCCTCAACGGATTCATCGTTGATGTCGTCTGCCATGGCGCAGCCGGCCGCGATGCAAGTTGTCCCTAAAGCTGCTGCTGGCGAGGCTGCGAGCAAACGCGCCGATGCAGAGGACGGGAAGCCTGCTCAACAGAAGGCCCCCTCCTCGGACCTTTGCAAGTCAGGGGGCTGCCAGGGCGCATTGTCTCCGACAGGCACGGTGGACGCTATAACTCCTGACCCAACACTGAAAACAGAGCTGGCTGCACGGCAGCAGGAACTGGATCGCAAGGCTGCGGCGTTGGAAGATCGGCAGCGACTGGTGGATGCAGCAGAAGAAGAGCTGCAACGTCGGATGACCGCACTCCAGACATCCCGTTCGCAGTTTGAAGAGACAGCACGACATTCGGACGAGCTTCTGAACCAGGATGCGGAAAGACTGGTCAGGATTTATGAGGCGATGAAGCCTGTCGATGCGGCTGCTATTTTCAATATTCTTGATCTGCGGGTTGGCGTCGGCCTCTTGAACCGTATGAGCCCGCGGAAGGCTTCAGCGATCATGGAAGCCATGTCTCCACAACGAGCCATTCTGGCTACGCAGCTTCTTGCCAATGCTCATGCGCATCCAGGTATGCATATTGGGGATAACGGGTGATGTTGGCTCGGGGCTGCCTCTTCGCTCTGACAATGCTGCTGCTCCCACAACACGCAGTAGCTTTGCCGCCCGCCGCAAGTGCGCTTCTTCCCTCAGGATGGTCATTCCTGAACGATCCATCTCCACTTCTATCCGGTCAGGAAAAGGCTGGAGCGTCGGTCGGGCGTACAGATCTCAGTGCCCGGCCTGTCATGCCGGCGAATGAGCGCGTCGTCCCGTCTGCCACTGGATTATGGTTGCCTCTGGGGGAAATGACGCCCGTTGCCGCATTTCAAAATGGTCGACGTCTCCTGATCGTTGCTGCCGGTCGCCACGTCATCGACACCGCAGGGCTAACGAATGTTGCTCCATTCGAAGGTGTATCTGCTCGCATTATGGCGGATGTGACAGCTGTCAGCATCCTGTGTCCTGAAGGATCCAGTCCATTAATCAGACCCGTCGGGCATGGATGGACGGTGTCTTTCGGACGTCAATCAACTGCATCCCCAGATGTTATGTTGTTAGGGCAAGATGAGGGTGCCCTGACCTTCACGCCGCCTCGGGAGGACGGAGCTCTATTTGTTGTCACGTTTCGGGATCCGGATTCGGGCCGGCGGCTGCTGCTCGGTCTCTCACGGTCTGGTTCTGTCTCAGGTGATTTGATCCGGCGGGGAGCTGGCTTTGAGGTGCGTCCTAGTCTGATGGGGCTGGTCATTGCCGCAGATGCCGATGCAATCGAGCTCAGGCAAAATGGAAAGCAGTTTTTTCTTGATAGAGTTTGCCCCAGCGATACTCCGCTGCTTGCTGGAGGGAAAGTTGCTGCTTATGGGGCTTCGGATGCCGGAGTAGCGTTGGCTGGCAGCCCACCGGAAGGTTTGCGAGAGAGTGTGCGTCGCGCTCAAATTGCGGCGGCCATGGCATCGGCGGGCCAGCGTTTTGATGCGCGGATCCGTCTGGCGCAAGCCGCGGCAAGGCTAGCTAATGGTGCATTGGTTTCACAGGTTCTGCAGGTAGCATTGGAAGACCAGCCTGAAGGGAGCACCCGCAAAGATGTACGAAGGCTGAGACAAATTTCGGCTGTGCTAAATGGTCGCGCGGATCCGTCTCTGTTGTCAGAGGAAGAAGGGGCAACGCCGGAGGATCAGTTCTGGCGAGGAATGGTACGCGGGCAGCTCCCCATTACGGGAGAAGGACCTGATGTCGATGTACAGCGCACCCGCACGGCCAGGTTGATTGCGGCGGGACTACCTTCTGTATCGGGATATTCTAAACCTTTGCGGCATCGTCTGCTGCGGGCGGCTGCAGAGTGGGTTGTGCGGTATGGCACAGCAAAAGATCGGGGCGTTCTCTTATCCCTTCCCTTGGTACCGGAAACCGTTCTTGCACGTGCCTTAGCAGCAGTTGAGACACATGCGTTGGATGCAAGAGGGCAGCTTGAGACGCTCGCTCATGATCCTTCTCCTATGGTGTGGCCGGTTGCCAGCGAAGCTGCTCTTCGCTTCGATCTTGAAAAAGGTGCATCATCCGCGAAAGCAATTGGTGAACGTGTGGATGGTCTTATGCCTGCCTTTAGAATGGCCGGAAGGGAGCGTGAGGCACGACTGCTGAGTATTGATGCGTTCATCAAAGGGAAAGAATGGCGCGCCGCTCAACAGGGCGTGCAAGACGGGCAGGCTGTCTATGGGAAAGCTGGTTTTCCTGGTCATGACAGGTTGCTCGTTATTGCCCGTGGGTTCGCAGAACAGAAAGACATTGAAGCAAAGAGTGCTCTTGCTGAGGTCGAACTGTTGAAAGCAGCACTGACAATTGAGCCGAATGACCCGACATTACAGGCTTATTTTCTGAATGCTCTGGAGCGTCGATATGCGGTGCTAGGCCTTCCGGACGCTCAACGGACGGTATTGCGTGGTCTTCTTCAGAACCAGCAAGAACCTGAACATCAGGATACTATGGTGAAGCTGGTTCGTCTGGATCTTGATGCGAAAGACCTGAGCGCTGCACTTCATGATTTACCGTCGGAAAACCCCGCCGATGTATCTGTGCTGCCGGGAGGTCAGCCAGAAGCATTAGAGGTATCGTTGCTTCGTGCTGAAGTCGCGCGTGAGCAACACGATTTGCCTAAGGCTGCGCACTACCTCACAGGTCGGACAGAGACACAGGCATTGAAAATGCGTGGGCAGTTGATGGAGCAGGCGAAGGACTGGGCTGGCGCAGTCTCTGCTCTGAAACCTGTCATCGATGCAGCCTGGACAGGGCGTAAAGAGGCTTCAGCTCTGTCGCCGGATCTGGAAGCGTTGGTTCTGGAGCTGGCTGGCGATGCCTCAAGGGCCCATGATGATACCACCCTATCTGCTCTAAAAAGGCAGTATGCTTCTCTCATGGAGCGTTCGGCGTCCGCAGGGGTTTTTAAGCTTCTGGTTGGTGAAAGCTCGGCCAAGCCGCCTGCCGGTGGATAAGGCCTTTAGGTGCTATGAGCCTTGAGAAAGGTCTGTATGCCGTATGCGATGAACTGGACCAGGTTTTCGCCTTCTTTGGGCGGCTTGCAATGCGTGAGGTGCGCCAGGAGCGGGCCACCCAGGGTCATACTGAAAAGCAGATCTGCCGCTTCTTCAACGTTCTCGATATGGAGATGGCCGGCCTCGGCCTGTTTGGTCAGCCACTGCTGAACGGGGAGGGCCCTTCCGGAAAGATGAAACAGGTCTGTCACGATTTGTCGTACGGCAGGATTTCGCGTGGTTTCCGTGATGATGGACTTCAGAAGGCCAAGGCGCTCTTCATTTAGGAGTTGCTCCGCGAGGAGCGTCATCATCATCTGGAGCTGTTGGGGAAGAGGGTCTGTTTCAACCGGGGTATATGGAAGCGGAGCGAAAAGCCGCTCTATGATAAGGGTCTCGAAAAGAGATTTTTTAGACTCGAAAAACTGGTAGAGCGTCTTTTTGGACATTCCGGAGCATGCGGCAATGCTGTCCATGGACGCTGCATGATACCCATGAGTCGTGAGCATTGAACTTGCAGCATTCAGGATCCGCGTCTTGCGCTCTACGTCATCCACTGAACCGTTATGATCGCAGCACCGCAGCTTGCGGGTATCGGGTAGGGCGGAAGTGGGACTGTTCAAGATCAACTCCGGGATTATTCGTACCGGCCGAATTGACGTTCATCAAAGAAACCGGCTAGTTTCCGGAACAACTGGAAACTGCGTGGTTTCTGTATCACAGGATAGCGGCTGTATCATGCCTTCTTTTCAGAAAACATTTTGGATGTCGTCCGCGACTGTCGTCTTGGAGAAAGGTCAGATGCGCCGTCAGGCCAAAACAATGATCCCTTTGCTGGCAGCCGTGCCTTTCTTGGTTGCTGGCTGTCAGAAAAAAGCCGCCGCTCCGCAATTGCCGCCACAGCCTGTTGGCGTCATGACGCTGCAAACCCAGCCGGTTACGCTGGAGACGTCTCTTCCCGGCCGAACGGATGCCTATGAACAGGCGCAGATCCGTCCGCAGGTGAATGGTGTGATTGTCTCGCGTGACTTTGAGCAGGGTGCGGACGTCAAAAAAGGGCAGCAGCTGTTCCAGGTTTATATTGCGCCGTATCAGGCCGCTTATGACCAAGCCAAGGCGCAACTCATGAATGCTCAGGCCGTTGCCACGCGCGCGGCTGGTCAGCTTCGCCGTTATGCGCCGCTGGTGAAGGCGCATGCTGTCAGCTCACAGGACTATGACAACACGCTTGCAACGGCCCGCGAAGCTGAAGCGCAGGTTGCTCAGGCGAAAGCCAATCTTGAGGCCGCCGCAGTCAATCTGAATTACACGCATGTCCGCGCCCCGATTGATGGCCGTATCGGCCGTACGCTTTATACGCCGGGTGCGTTGCTCACGGCAGGGCAGACACAGCCGATCGCAGTCGTGACACGGCTTGATCCAATCTATGTGGACGTCAATCTGGCCGCCTCTGACATGCTGCGTCTCAAGCATGAACTGGCAACGGGGCAGGTTGAGCGTAAAGGCGATGATGCCGCTGCTGTGGGTTTGAAGCTGGAAGATAATTCAGATTATCCCCAGCGCGGCAAGCTCCAGCTTTCGGAAGTCACGGTCGATCCTGCAACGGGAACGCTTGTCATGCGAGCTGTTTTCCCGAACCCGGATCATCTGCTTCTGCCGGGAATGTTTGTGCATGCCCATATCCGCGAAGGTATCGACCCGAACGGCATTCTGGTGCCGCAAGTGGCCGTGCAGCGTGACTCGAAGGGCAATCCTTTCGTGATGACCGTTGATGCCGAAAACAAGGTGCAGCAGCGCCCGATCCAGACGACCCGGACGATTGGCAAAGACTGGCTGGTGACGGGCGGCGTCAAGGCTGGCGACAAGATCATCGTGAACGGTCTGCAGAAGGTTCAGCCGGGTGCGAAGGTCGCACCTCAGGAAGTTCCCGCGGGAAAGGCTGAGTAACAGCACATGACGCTCTCACGCTTTTTCATTGATCGGCCGATCTTTGCATGGGTGATCGGGCTGATCATCATGCTGGTTGGTGGCGTTGCCATCACCCGCATGCCGATTGCCCAGTATCCCAGCATCGCACCGCCGCAGATCGCCATTTCTGTCATGTATCCGGGCGCTTCGGCGGAAACCGTGAATAACACGGTTGTCCGTCCGATTTTGCAGCAGATGTATGGTCTGGATCATCTCGAATATCTGTCTGCCTCGTCCTACGCGAGCGGACAGATGGAAATCGATCTGACCTTCGAGCAGGGGACCAATCCTGACATTGCTCAGGTCCAGGTTCAGAACAAGCTCCAGCTGGCGCAGCCGCGTCTGCCGTCTGAAGTGACCGCGCAGGGTCTGGGTGTCACGAAGGCCACCAAGAACTTCATGATGGTTCTGGCTTTTATTTCCGAAGACGGAAGCATGTCCGGCCAGGACATTGCCGATTATGTGGCGTCCAATATCTCTGATCCGCTGTCGCGTGTGTCAGGTGTGGGCGATCACACACTGTTCGGCTCAGAATACGCGATGCGTATCTGGCTTGATCCGTCCCGGCTGTATAATTACGGCCTGACGGTCGGCGATGTGCAGTCCGCCATTCAGGCCCAGAATATTCAGGTTTCGTCCGGTGAGTTGGGCGGTTTGCCCGCTAAAAAAGGCATCGGATTTGACGCAACGGTTATTGGTCCGACGCGTCTGAGTTCGCCTGAAGAATTTAACAAAATTCTGCTCAAGGTTCAGCAGGACGGCAGTCAGGTTCGCCTGAGCGACGTGGCCCGTGTTGAACTTGGTGCACAGAGTTACGCTCTCGGTTCCGTCTATAACGGTCATCCTGCATCTGCGATGGCTCTGAAGCTGGCGCCGGGCGCCAATCAGCTTCAGACGGAAGCCGCAGTCCGTAGTCGAATGACAGATCTGCAGCGCTATTTCCCGCATGGTCTGAAGCTGGTTTACCCGCTTGATACGGAGCCGTTCATTACGCTCTCGATCAAGGAAGTTATCGAGACGCTGGTTATCGCCATCATTCTCGTGTTCTTCGTGATGCTGATCTTCCTTCAGAACTTCCGTGCCACGCTGATCCCTACGATTGCTGTCCCGGTTGTTCTTCTGGGCACGTTCGGGCTGCTGTCCGTGATGGGATACAGCATTAACACCCTGACCATGCTGGCTATGGTTCTGGCTGTTGGTCTGCTCGTGGACGATGCGATCGTCGTTGTTGAAAACGTCGAGCGTGTGATGACGGATCAGGGCCTGTCTCCCAAGGAAGCTGCTCGCCAGTCCATGGATGAGATTTCCGGCGCCCTGATTGGCATTGTGCTGGTTCTGACGGCTGTGTTCCTGCCGATGGCCGCCTTCGGTGGTTCTACCGGTGTGATTTATCGCCAGTTCTCTATCACCATTGTTGCCGCCATGTGGTTGTCTGTTCTGGTGGCTATGGTCATGACGCCGGCACTCTGCGGGTCCATGCTGAAGCCTACCCATAAGGGACATGAGCGTGGTCCGGCAGCCTGGTTCAATCGCAATTTTGACCGCCTGACCAATGGTTATCTGAGCGGTGTGAAGTGGCTGATCCGCGCGCCTGTTGTCAGCATGGTTGTCTTCCTGCTGCTGACTGCCGGTGTGGTGTTCCTGTTCAATCGCGTGCCTGGCGGGTTCCTGCCTGACGAAGATCAGGGAATCATCTTCGGTCAGGTCACGATGCGCAATAACGCAACGCAGGAGCAGACCGCTGCCGTCAACAAGAAGATCACGGATTACGTCCTGAAAAATTACGGGGACTACGTTCAGTCAGTCTTCACGATGAATGGCTTCAGTTTTGCCGGGCAGGGTCAGTCTGCGGGTGCGTTCTTTATTCGAATGAAGCCGTGGGATCAGCGCCCCGGTGCTGCCCATACGACGATGACCGTGTCTCGTGAAATCATGATGCACTTCTGGATGGATCCGGATGCGCAGATCTTCGCAGTCAACCCCCCAGCCGTGATGGAGCTGGGTAACGCTACCGGTTTCGATCTGGAGCTTGAGGACACAGGCCATCTGGGTCACGCAGCCCTGCTGGCTGCGCGGAATCAGGTGCTGATGGAAGCAGCTAAAAATCCGCTCCTTCAGGCTGTTCGTCCGCTCGGCATGGAAGATGCGCCGCAGTTCAAGCTGGACATCAACCGTGAACGTGCGAATGCACTTGGTCTGACCAACGCTGACATCAACACGACGCTGGAAGGTGCTCTTGGCTCCATCTACGTCAACCAGTTCATGCGTGATGACCGTGTGAAGCAGGTCTATATTCAGGGTGAACCCTGGGCGCGTATGACGCCGGAAGATCTGAACCGCTGGTACGTCCGCAATACGACGGGCACGATGGTTCCGTTCAATGCCTTTGCTTCCGGTACGTGGGAAAGCGGCCCCCAGAAGGTCGAAGACTACAACGGCATGAACTCCTATGAGATTCAGGGGCAGCCCGCCGTTGGGTCCAGTTCCGGTCAGGCTATGAGCGAGATGGAAAAAATCCTCGCCAAGCTGCCACGTGGCATCGGGTATGAGTGGACGGGTCTGTCCTACGAGCAGCTTGCATCCAGTGGTTCAACGGGGCCGCTATATGGTCTGGCCGCTATCGTGATCATGTTCTGTCTCGCCGCGCTCTATGAAAGCTGGGCCATTCCGTTTGCCGTGCTTCTGGTGCTGCCACTGGGTGTTCTCGGAGCGATTGCTGCAACGTTGGGCCGTGGCCTTTCCAATGACGTTTACTTCCAGGTTGGTCTGCTGACGACAGTTGGCCTGTCTGTGAAGAACGCGATCCTGATTGTGGAATTTGCCAAGGCTTTCTTTGAAGAAGGGCAGTCTCTGGAAGAGTCCGTGATTGAAGCCGGGCGTGAACGTCTGAGGCCAATTCTCATGACGTCCATCGCGTTCGTCTGCGGTGTGTTCCCGCTTGCGATCGCAACGGGGGCAGGCTCTGCTGCACGTGTGGCCATCGGCACCTGCGTGGTTGGCGGCATGCTGTCTGCAACCTTGCTTGCGATTTACTTCGTGCCGGTATTCTTCGTGGTGGTGCTGCGTCTGTTCCGTGTGGTCCGGATCCGGGACCGGAAGGACGCCTATGCCCATCTGGATAATAAGGCGACACCTGCCATTGAAGGGGAGCACGGCGCATGAAGGCCCGTCTTGGATTTGCCGCGCTGCTGATGCTTTCCGGCTGCAACATGGCTCCCAGATATCATCAGCCGACGCAGGCTGTGCAGAATGCTTACCCGCAGGATACAGGCGCTAAGAACGTCTCTTCGGTGGCCAAATCCTATAATCTGGGATGGGAAGATTTCTTCACGGACCCTCGTCTGAAAGCTCTGGTCCAGTTGGGGCTCAGGAATAACCGGGATTTAGCCGCTCAGGCCGCGGCTATTACGGTGGCTCGTGGGCAATATGAAATTCAGAACGCATCCCTGTTCCCGATCATAACGGCCGGCGGGCAGGGCATGTTCATGGCGCCGTCAAGCACGGCAGGCTTCTCTTTTGCGCCAGGGCTTGGGACGAGCGTTTCGACCCTGCGGCTTTATCAGACGTCCATCGGCTTCTCGTCTTACGAGGTGGATCTCTGGGGCCGTATTCGCAACCTGACGAAGCAGCAGGCCGAGACGGTTCTGAACAGTGTAGAGGGCGCGCGGAACGTTCTGATTACGACAGTCTCGCAGATTGGCACGACCTACATTCAGTGGCTTGCGGATCGGGAACAGCTTCGCGTTACACGCGACACCCTGAAGTCCCAGCGGGATACGCTGCGTCTGACGCAGCTTTCCTACGACAATGGCGAGACAGATGCCCTGACGCTTGCGCAGGTCAAGACGCAGGTCGAGCAGGCTTCTGCGTATGAGGCGCAGTATTTGCGTGCCGTAGCGGATGACGAGCATGGTCTTCAGGTCCTGGTGGGTGTGCCGTTGCCGGCCGATCTGCCGCCGCCAGCACCATTTGGTGCTCAGACGATGATCAGTGATCTGCCGGAAGGGTTGCCGTCGGATCTTCTGGCCCAACGCCCTGATATTGTCGCGGCGGAGCACACCCTGATTGGTGCCAATGCAAGTATTGGTGCGGCGCGCGCAGAGTTTTTCCCGAAGGTCACGCTGACGGCGTCTGAGGGGACAAGCTCCCTTCAATTCCGCAAGCTGTTTACGCCGGGTGCCGAAACATGGTCGGTCTCGCCGTCCATCAGTTTGCCCATTTTCACCTGGGGGCAGAGTGAGGGAAATCTGCTGATGGCGAAGGGGCAGAAGCTCCAGTATGCCGCGCAGTATGAGAAAACTGTGCAGACAGCTTTCCGGGAAGTGTCCGACGCGCTTACGGCACGTGAGACCTACACGGCGCAGCAGCAGCATATGCAGTCGCTCGTTGACCAGTCACAGAAGGCCTATGACTTGGCAAAGATGCGATATGATGCAGGGATCGACAGCTATCTGACGACGCTTGAGCAGCAGAGAACGCTTTATCAGGCTCAGCAGAATGTCATTCTGGTGCAGGCTGCCCGATTCCAGAATCTTGTCACGCTTTACCGTGCGCTTGGCGGTGGGTGGAGCCAGAAGACGGTTTCGCCTACAGTGCCTGCCGCAACGCACTGACCGGAGAGCATCATGCGCAGGATCCTGACTACCACTTTGGCCGTTCTAGCCCTGACGGGCACGGCTGTCGCGCAGGATGCCGATGGTGACGGGCCCAAGAAGCCAAGCATGCATGAGCTGTATCATAGCTCTTCGCTGCCCCGGAGCCATGCTGACTTCAGTCGCTTCAAGTATCGCCCGCCAGGGGACAAGGTGGTTGAACAGCCGGATGCGTTTCGGCTGCTTTTCCGCACCCGTGACGGCCAGCCGGATGGTTATGCCGAACGTCGTGGTGATGCCGTGATCTACTATGATCGGTATGGCAAAGTGACGCATGTTCAGCCGCTTGCCCCGGACGATGAAACGCCGAACTGATCTGTTTCTTCGGCGACTGTTTTAGAAAGCCGCGCCCTATTTCAGGTGCGGGGCTTTTTTTTTTATTCGTAAGGAAATACGGGCTTATTCCGCTTCGTTCGTGACGAGGTTTATCGGAAATGAGAAACACTTTATCAAAAACCAGTTGAGAATGTTTCTCATTACCAATATAGGGGTTTTGAAATGTAAAGTTGTTTATCTGAATGAAGAGGTTCCGGTGACTGGTTCGCTGCGCACACACATCACGTCTCTTTCAGTTGCCGGTACGCTCCTGATGTCTTCGCAAGGCTATGCCGCTGCACCTGTGAAGCATGAGAAAAAACCAGATCGCAAACCGGAGTCATCAACGCGGCATCTGGAAGACAGTGCTGGGGTTGAAGGGTCGGATGTCGAACATCTGACAGTTCAGGGGCATGGCTTTAACACCATGCATCAGTCTCTCGGGTTGTCCCGGATGCCACAGGACGTGATGCACACGCCGCAGAACATCAATGTTGTGCCGCAGGCCCTGATGCAGCAGCAGAATGTCAAATCTCTTGATGAAGCTCTGAGGAATGTGCCGGGCGTAACAACGTCCATCGGTGAGGGTGCTGGTGGCATGAATGGGGATCAGTTTCTGATCCGCGGTTTTCAGGCCCAGAATGATATTTATGAAGATGGACTGCGGGACTTCGGTGTCTATTCCCGCGACTCATTCAATTTCGAAACTGTGTCCGTCATCAAGGGACCGTCTTCCGAAGTGTTTGGGAATGGCACGACAGGCGGTGCTATCAATATGGTGACCAAAACTCCTGGTTTGAAAAATCACTATTCGGCTGATTTTTCAGGCGGTTCAGGCAGTTATTATCGCGGCACATTGGATGTGAACCAGAAAATCAATGACTCTACGGCCTTCCGCATCACTGGAATGGGCGATGAGCATAATGTTGTGGGACGAGATTATATCTTCTCTCATCGCTGGGGTGTTGCTCCGTCTCTTGCATTCGGGATTGGCAAGAGAACAACGCTTGTTCTGCAATACATGCACCAGCAGGAAAACTCCGTGCCTGATTTCGGTGTTCCGGTTGTCACGAAACCGGGGGCAAAGTACGGGCAGCCTATTACGGAATACGGTATCCGCCGGACGAACTGGTACGGCACGGATAACGACCAGAACGCCACAAATTCCAACATGGAAACAGCGCAGTTCAGCTTCAAACTGAACAGGCATGTCACGTTCTATGATGATTTGCGGGGCGGTGAGTATTATCGCTCTTTCGCGGCTTCAAAAGCGACCTGCGATACGACGTGCGTGAACAACTACTTCAACGGAGATGCGTCAAAAGCGCTCGTTGCACGCTCCGGGCCAGTGGGTGCGGGGGCGGGCACAGGAACCGGCACCTACATGGCGCCGCTGCCGTATGAGCAAACGAGCTGGTCTGTGCAGAATGTCGGCTCAATGGTTGCAGACTTCCATACAAGCTTTCTCAGACATCAGGTTGTCGCCGGGTTTGATGTCGAACGCGTCAATGATGTTCGCTCACAGTCGACGTATCTGAAGCCAAAACCGTATGCGAACCTCGTTAATCCGAAGGGAAATGTCGGCAATCTTGATCTGGTACCGGGTGATATGAACCCGGCCGGTCTTGTGTCTCTGGGGTCACTGGGGGCGAAGTCGCATAGCAATGGCTACGGGTTCGATACGGGTCTGTTCCTGTTCGATCAGATCTGGTTCACCAAGTGGCTTTCTGTGAAAGGGGGCTTCCGCTGGGATCGTTGGCAGACGAGCTACAACCTAACGGGAGGAAATGTCGCGAAGAACCCCGATCAGCATTTTCATGATGTGACGGGTGTGTTCAATCCGAATGTCAGCCTCGTTGTCACGCCGGACGACCATCAGACTTATTATTTTACGTGGGCCAATTCCACGACCCCGATGGGAATGTACGTCACCAATGGGTCTGTTCCCATCCGTCCGGGGACCAATTCTTTTGCCAGTCCTGAGAAGGCTCAGCTTTATGAGCTTGGCGCCAAGTACAGCATTCTGCATGACCGGTTAGGTCTGACGGCCTCCTTGTTCCGTCTGGACAAAGGGAATGCATTGAACGCTGATCCCGTGACCGGTGAAATTCAGGGCTCTTCTGACCGGCAGCGTAATCAGGGTCTGGAATTGTCCGTCGGCGGTGTCATTCTGCCGGGCTGGAACGTGTCCGCGACCTATGCCCTTTATGATAGCAGCACGACGTCTTCTGCGACCAAGGCGAACCGCGGCAAGAATGTTCAGTATGTGCCACACAATCAGGCAACCCTCTGGTCAGCGTACAGCGCTTTCCCGGACAAGCCCTATAACCTGACAGTCGGTGGTGGGCTGACCTGGCGTGAGCATGTCTGGCTCGATACCGCCAATACTCTGCGTGCTCCGGCCAATCTGGACTTCAGTGCCATGATTTCCCATCGCTTTAACCGGCACTGGAAAATCTCCATGAATGGCTACAATCTTGCCAATAAACTCAATTACCAGAGCCTTTTCTCGAACCGTGCGACCCCCTCTGCAGGGCGTATGTTCCTGGGCGAAGTCAGCGTTGCGTATTGAGCGGCCAGGTTTTCGATTTGGAGCCAGCGCTTGGCGTAATGGGAAAACGCATTTTGTTTTCCCATTACGCTTGGGAGGCTTTTTGCCATTTGCGCAGTCCATGAACCGCCAGAACGACGAATATCGCGTAAAGGGCAGCTGTCGGGTAAAGGTCGCGACTGACGAACATGGCAACGTAAGCTGTGTCGATCACGATCCAGCAGGCCCAGCTGATCGTATGCCGCCGCGCAGCCCAGATCTGTGCAACCAGACTGTAACTGCTGAGCAGGGCATCAGCCACGGGGGTGGGATCGTCTGTAAAGCGAGCCAGACAGAAAGCCCACAGTCCGCCCCCAAGTGCGCCGATCAGAAGGCCAAAGAGTAACCCGCGTTCCGAAAGTGGCCGAATATGCAGGGTCTCATCCCCCTGCGCACCGTCTTTCATCCAGCGCCACCACCCATAGAGCAGGCAGCCACAGAATACGGCCTGAAGGCAGGCGTCGGCGTAAAGATGGGCTTTAAAAAACACCAACCCGTATAAGAGAGCGGCAAGAAGAGAGAGTGGCCAGCAAGCCATAGTGCGGCGTGCCGTCAGCCACACGCCGATGGCACTCAGAAGGGCCGCGATGAGTTCCGTCAGGGACATGCGGCAATGGCATCCAAAGTTTCGCGGAGCCAGTTCAGAAGGTGTTGACCGTCACGGCCTGCAAACCAGTGTGCATGCCCTAAAAGATAGTCTGCGTAGGCGACATGGGCTGATGCCTCATCCTGAACAAGCGTGCTGTAATACGCGACCTCAGATAATGCGAATTCGACATGAACAAGCGGCAGGAACGCAACGACCAGTTCGCGTTCTTGCGGAGTGAGGGGACGAACCCTGTGATAGCCCGCTAACAGGGCGCTCAGCTGGCTCCACGAGACAGCAAAGTGTGAGGACAGCCAAGAGATGGCAGTGCGCTCGATCGCCACTGCGAGATCGTACGCAGCGCAGGTGAGATCAGACATACCAAAATCAAAGATCCCGCAGATTTCGGCGTCTGGAGTGGCGGACGTCCAGAACTGGTTAGATGGATGCCAGTCTCCGTGTCCCCAACAGGGGATAATCTCTGTCAGGAGTGGTCGCAGTTTTGCGTGGAAAGGTTCCAGGACACGTAGGATCTGCTGCCAAGCCTCTGGATTGAGCGTCGTGTTGAGGCCCGGTTGAGACGCAGCCCAATGACGGAGGCCAGTCTCAAGATCGGGGTTGGTAATAGCGTTGAAGCTGGATAGCAAAAGCCGATCAGGCCGGGCGGGGGCGGCGTAATCTGTTGCAGCCAGATGAAGACGTGCGAGTGTGCCTCCTGCGGCATGCGCATGTTCTGAACAAAGAAACGGCTCCCAGGACTGAACATCTCGATAGAGATCCAAGCCGGGTAAGGGAGGGAAAACCTCATAAACCCAACCATGATCTGTCAGAGCGCAGTGTTGTTCCCGCGTTGTAAGCGCCGCAGTGACGGGTAAGCCATGGTGGCTAAGATGCGCCATGAAAGCATGTTCTTCCGTCAGGGCGTTCTGATCGCGCAAGCGTGGATCATGACGCTTCAGAAAAAGCATCGTGCCGTCGGTAAGGCTGATCAGGGCTGTCGCGGAGAACGGGCGTTGTCCATGCCACAGAACAGTTTCCGGAACGGCGGTAATGGGAAAAAACGCCAGAACACGTTTCGCCTCGGCGAGCGTCAGCGGCGGCCAATGCCGTTCAGCCTGCACACCATTGACGCCGAACTGTCCGGGAGCAGTCACGGGTTCAGAAGCCTGTGGACGCTGTGAACAGGGCCGCGAAACCGCCGCCGATATAATAACTCGGGGCGCTTCCGCTGATCGTGCTGCCGTAAATGCCAGTCGTGTCCTTTGCGTTCAGGGTCGGGCTGGCAACGCCGGACAGGGAGCGCTCATTAGTGATGTTGATGAAGTTCAGGCGTAGAGTTGGTTTGTGTAGGCGAGACAGATCACCGAAGCGGTAGCCGACGGAAATATCGCCAGTTGTGCGGTCTGACATCCGCTCATCATTCATGAACGTTGCGTATTGGTGCCCGGTGTAATGCAGGGTGGCCACGCCGAAGATGTGCCCGTCATCGTAGCTGATGCCAGCAGCGGCCTGAAGTGTCGGGCTGCGAACGGCGATTTTGCCTTTGGTCGGCAGAAGATCGCCACCTGAGGCGATGTTGTTATCAATGGTGGCGTGTAGATACTCGCCGGAAACATAGGGGCTGAAATGGTGCCAGGGGCGGAGGCCGATTTCCACATCCACGCCGCGAGAGGTCTGACCTCCGGCATTCATGGTCGTCTGAATGATGGAGCCGTTCTGGGAGGCCAGCGTTGAGATCTGGCGGTTGGTGAAATTGTAGTTGAACAGCGTCAGACTGCCGATGATCCATTGTCCCGTGCGGCGATATCCCAGTTCTTCGGAAATGGAATATTCGTTGCGGACATCCGCACTGCCTGTTGTCGCGAGTGCGCCGGAGGTCGGGTCGTAGGTGTTGTAAAGTGCCGTCTGGTCCGGGGCACGGAAGTTGGTCGTGGCGTTGAAGAAGATCTGGTTCTGCTCATCAATGCGCCAGCGGACGCCAAGACGCGGTAGAGGCTCCATGCTGTTTGACGCCACACGATACTGAGGGCCGGGAACATTGTTCGTGCCAGCGCGGCTCATCATAACGGCTTTGAAACCCGCTTCGATGGTCAGGCGATCATGAAGGAGCGAGATGTGATCGCCCACATACAGTGCGTTGGTCTGGGAAATGGTGTGGAAGCTGCCGCCCAGCAGTTTCTGTCCGTTCGCAAGATGGATCAGGCTGCTGCTGTTTTCTGCCCAGATATCGCCTGAAGCGCCGGTGGCGGAAACGGTTGTGAAGGGCTGCTGCTCGTTGTCGTCTCCGTAATCATACCAGTAACCGAGGACGAAATCGTTCCAGCCGGTTTTGTAATGCAGGGTGGAATTGAAACCGGAGCGATAACTGCGTTGCGTGTAGTTAGCACGTACGACAGCGGTTCCATCCTGTGCATTGGGGAGCGTGAGCGTGTCACTTAGGGGCTGAGTGCCGTTATAGAGACCTGTTTCCGTCAGTGTGGAGCCACCCGGAACGTTGCCATAGGCGAACTGTGCGTAGGGTGTGACGTCGAGGGAAAGCTGATGCGTCAGATGCAGATGGACTGGCGCGCCTGCATAGAAGGTGCGTTCCGGCGCGCGCCACAGACGCCAGTAATTGACGGCGTTGTCTGCGTTGGAGGCGTCATAATGGCCTGCAAGGTTGTTCGCGCCATGGATGCCATCGACTTTCCAGCTTTCCATCGTGACCTGCGGATAATAGCTGGTGACGGTGGTGTTGAAGGAGCCGATGAGGCTGGCGCGGTTGCCTTGGCCCCATTCCTTCAGGAACTTAAAATCGACATGCTGGCGCTTGTCCCCCCCCGGCCCACGCCAGTTGTCGCTGGCGCTGTGGGAATAGGACACAAAGCCACGAATGCCGGAATTGCCGATGTTGCCCGTTTCAAGGCGAATGAATTCGCGATTGGTGTCAAAGGAGCCATAGGAGACGCTGGCGAAGCCCCCGGCCTTCTGTGACGGATCGAGAAAGGACAGGCTCATCAGCCCCCCGGCAGCGTTTAGGACGGGACTATCCAGATCGGCCGACCCTTGGGCGAGCGCGACCTGACTGTAGTTCTCACTGTCGGCGAACTGGCTCGGATAGCCGGAATAATAGGCGACATCGTTCAGCGGTGTGCCTTCCAGCACATAGCCGATGGCATCATTGTTTAGGCCGCGAACGGTCAGGTTGGTGTTGGGCGAAAAGCCGAACGGATCGGATGTGGCGACATTCGCACCGGGCAGCATGGAGGCAAGCTGATAGGCCGTCGCCATCGGGGGCTGCTTGTCCATGTAATCGCGGCTGACTGTGCTGATAGAGCGCACACTGTTCTCCGGTCGGATCAGTCCACCGCCGGGCTGGTGCCCGGGTGCGCTGTCAGAAACGCGGTGAACGGTGATGTGCTCGGGCTTCGGGGCGATGGACGCAGGCGGGGTAAGGGCTGTGGTATCCGCCGCGCGCACTGTACCGGCACAAACGGTCAGGCCGAGCAGGAAGACAGGAACCTGGCGGGATTTGCGCGCAAATACGGTGGTCATGATGGTGCTGTCCCGCCTGCAATACTGCGATCCCCCCCATGCGCAGCGGGGACGACGAGAGACACCGAAAATCCAGTCTTTGGATCTGTCAGTAGCCACCATCCCTCCGCCAGCATGAACTGGATCAGGTTCTATGGGTCACTGCGCTGGTATGGCTCTAAAGCGCATACCCTCAGCAGTCTCTCAGCCCTTTGTCAGGGCACCCCAAGGTGAAGAAGCACTCCTTCATGGGCTGCGAGAGAATGTCAATAAATTCCGTAAGGCGTGGGGGGATCAAAATTTCGTCGGGAGGGATGGAGCGGCGATGCAGAGCAGGATAGAGTATTGTTATAAGATAACATTTTTAGGATCTGTCATGCGTGTTGTGAAGCGCTTGTTGCCTGTTCTGCTCATTGCCAGCCCGGCCCTCGGTTCAGCTCAGGCTGAGGAAGGAATGTGGACGTTCGATCATCTGCCAGCCCGTCAGTTGAAGCAGCAATATGGCTTCGAGCCTTCGGCTGAATGGATCAACCACGTCATTCAGTCTTCAGCACGTCTGGCAGAAGGATGCTCGGCGTCTTTTGTCTCTGGTGATGGGTTGGTGATGACAAATCATCATTGTGCCAATACCTGCCTGACCGACCTCTCGGACAAGACGCACGATTATTTTCATGATGGTTTTTCGGCAGCAGATGTTTCCAAAGAGCCGCAATGTCCGGGTATGGAGCTGGATCGTCTGGATCAGGTGAAAGACGTGACAGGCCGTGTCGCTGATATGACCTCAGGCAAGCATGGTGCGGATTATGCAAAGGCGCTTCAGGCTGCCAGTAGCGTTCTGACGAAGGAATGTGCGGGCGGAGACGCAACACACTGGCGGTGTGATGTTGTGACGCTCTATCACGGTGGTCAAACTGCGCTCTATCGCTATCGTCGATATCAGGATGTGCGTCTTGTGATGGCGCCGGATCAGGATATCGCATTCTTTGGCGGCGATCCGGACAATTTTACCTTCCCACGGTATGATATCGACCTGTCGATGTTGCGGGTGTTTGAGGACGGTAAGCCGGTCCACACACCTTTCTTCAAGTTTGATCCGAAGGGACCAAAAGCGGGAGAACTGGTATTCACGTCTGGTAACCCAGGGCGAACGCAGCGGTCTCTTCCGGCCAGTGCATTGACGTTCCAGCGGGACGTTATCCTGCCAACCATCATTGGGGTGTATTCTACCAGTGAAGGGGCGCTCTGGCAGTATTCGCGTGAAAGCAAGGAACATCTGATTGAAGCGCAAAATACGCTGTTCGGCGTTCAGAACGGCCTGAAATCTCTGTCTGGCACCGTGAAGGCCCTGCGGGAGCCCGGCGTCATGGAAAAGCGTGAAGCGGAAGATCGTGCTCTACAGGCCTGGATTGATGCGGATGCCGAGCGCCGCAAAATCTATGGCGAGCCGTTCAAAAAAGTGGAGGCTGCACTGGCCATACAGCGCCAGTCTTACGTCCATGACTTTGCCATTGCCCGTACAGTTCATGGCCTGCTGGGTGATGCTGTCATGCTGGTATCAGCCGCGCAGGAGCGACAGAAGCCGGATGCCGAGCGTCGTGCGGGCTACCACGATGCCGAACTGGCTGAACTTGAAGCTGAAATTTCTGCCAAAGTGCCGGTGCATGTCGATCTGGAAACTATGACGCTGGCTCTGGGCATGACCACGATGCGTCAGATGCTGGGTGAGGATGATGCTGCCGTGCATCTGGTTCTCGGCACAAAAAGCCCGGATGAACGCGCGGCAGAACTGATGCAGGGAACGAAGCTTGCTGATCCTGCGCAGCGCCTTGCGTTGTATAAGGGTGGTGCAAGGGCCATTCAGGCTTCTACGGACCCGATGATTGTTCTGGCACGTCAGTTGCAGCCGGTTCTGGATGTGATCCGCAATCGAAGCCGTGATCAGATCGAAGCACCAATGCATGAAGCTCAGGGTGCGATTGCCCGTGCCCAGTTTGCGCGCGCCCAGGCAGAAGGAAAGGCAGATACGCTTTATCCGGATGCTACATTCTCACCAAGACTGTCTTACGGCACCGTCAAAGGTTGGCAGGAGGGTGCCACGACGATTGCGCCCTTCACAAATTTTGCCGGGATGTACAAACATGCGACCGGGAGCGATCCGTTCCGCCTCCCGCAGGTCTGGCTGGATGCGAAGCCTCATCTGACACTTTCCACGAATCTCGATTTTGTTTCGACGAATGATATTGTGGGTGGAAATTCAGGCTCTCCGGTCATTAACCGGCAGGGCGATGTGGTGGGCCTGATTTTCGACGGTAATCTCGATAGTCTGGCTGGCGATCTTTATTACGATGGCGAGCGCAATAGAGCGGTTTCGACGGATACAAGCGCTATCATGGCTGCACTCAAGACCGTTTATCATGCCGATGCCCTTGCTCAGGAACTGGAACAGGGACACCTGTAATCATGATGTGAGGGTCATTCCTGCGGAATAACCCTCGACATCCAATGTAAGATTCCTGACAGTGGGTGGATGCCAGTCTGTCCGTCTTCCTGTTGTTTTCAGCCTGGAGTGTCCCCTGATGCTGGGTGACACTTTCCGCTCTCTGGGGCGGCGCAATTATCGTGTCTGGGTCTGGGGAGCACTGTTCTCCAACATCGGAACATGGATGCAGTTCACGACGCAGGACTGGCTTGTTCTCACTGAATTGACCCATCACGATGCCATGGCCATTGGCATCGTGATGGCCCTCCAGCTTGCGCCACCTCTTCTGCTTATGCTCTGGACCGGCCTGATCGCGGACCGGGTTGAGAAGCATCGATTTCTGCTTTTTACCCAAGGTGCCTTGGGTGTGCTGGCCGTTGCACTGGGCCTCCTCGTTGTTACGGGATCGGTCCGTCTCTGGCAGGTGGATCTGTTTGCTTTCCTGAGTGGCTGTGTCGCCGCGTTTGACAGTCCTGTTCGTCAGACATTTGTCGGTGAGTTGGTGGGAGAGACTGACCTTCCAAATGCCGTGGCCATCAATTCCATGTCCTATAATGCTGGGCGGATGATCGGGCCTGCGGTCGCAGGGTTCTGTATTGCGGAAATTGGTTCAGGCTGGTCGTTTGTTTTGAACGGGTTTTCGTTTTTCGGCGTCATGGGCTCTTTGCTCTTTATTCGCCGTGAAGACCTGTTTCGGCATGCCAAAGCGAGAGAAACCGAGCGCAATGCCCTGACCAGCGGACTGCGCTATGTCTGGGCGCGCGAAGACCTTCGGACCATTCTGATTATGTTGTTCATTATCGGAGCGTTTGGTCTCAATTTCCCGATCTTTATTGCGACTATGGCAGTTGGCGTGTTTCACGTCGGCGCGCATGGGTATGGAATTCTGAATTCCGCCATGGCCGTGGGCACCATTCTGGGGGGCTTTCTGGCAGCAGGCCGTAAAAAGGCAGATTTTGATGTTCTGCTGAATGGCTCATTGATTTTTGGTGTGGGTTGCCTGTTGGGAGCATTGGCCCCGACATACTGGCTTTTTGCCTGCACGTTGCTCATTACCGGCGTATCATCTCTGACATTTACAGCCACCAGTAACAGCTTCATGCAGCTTTCGAGCGATCCATCCATGCGAGGACGCGTGCTGGCCATCCGGTTTGCTGTTTTTGCAGGGTCATCCCCATTTGGTGCCCCTGTTGTGGGGTGGGTTGCCAATTATTTTGGGCCACGGTGGTCTCTGGGTGTCGGAGCGCTGTCGGGCTTTTTGGCGGCAGTGGTGGCGTTGTTATACATCCTGCGCATGCGGGAGCAGCAAGGCGAGGAGCACTCGTGACCTTTCGCTGGGGAAAGCGGATTGCGGCAGGGGCGTTGGCTGGCGGTATTGTATGTATGATTTGGTGTGCATGCGTTGCCGTAACGGGTATGCGTGCTTCTGCCAGCCCCGCAGAAATGGGCGTCATTTTCGGCACAGCCGTCACGGATGCGGGCGTGCCAAAGCCAGCTTTGCAGGACCGTCTGGAAACCGGATTGTTACTCTGGAAAGAAAAGCGCGTTCGGGAACTGATGGTGAGTGGAGCTGTGGAAACTGCCAATCATCAGGATGAAGCTGAAATCATGGCGCACTGGCTGGAAAATCACGGTGTTCCGGCAGAAGCAATCATCGTTGATTCACAGGGAAACAATACCTGGCTGACGGCTCTGCATGTTGCGCAGGAAGCGCCGGAAGGAGCAGTCGTCGTTTCGCAATGGTTTCACATCATGCGAGCAGAATGGGCATTGAGGCATGCTGGCGTGAAAGACGTGTCAGGCGCATATCCAAAAGTCTTTCGGCTGCCAGAGCTCTACTATCTGTTCCGGGAGGCCGTGGCGCTCCCGGTGTACTGGGTGACGAAACCGACCCCTGCTCAGTAAAGCACACCAATCTGTTCGATCGCTGTTGCGAGTGACGGAGCCAAGGGCATCATCGGTGCCAGAGTGGACTGGTAGGCGTGGTAAAGGTCGCCTTTACCTTTGTAGATATACTCTGTCGGCTCGCCTTCCGGGCTGACTTCGTTGAACCAGCTTCCAAAATCCCGATCGATGAGGGTTGTGTCGATATAATCCCAGATCGTGCGATACCAGTGCTCGTAATGTGGATTTCCCGTGCGCTTATACAGGTTGATCGCCGCAGTTAGCGCTTCTGCATGAGCCCAATGGACGCGGGAAGGCACATGCGGTTTGTGATCCCAGTCGATTGTGTAAACCATTCCGGGAAGACCATCGACGTTCCAGCCTGACTTCATTCCGGTCTCGAAGAGCGCCTGTGCGTCATGAAGCATCCAGCCCGGTGCTGTTTCGCCTCTGCGGAGTAAAGCTGCTTCCAGTTTCACGGTCAGGTGAGACCATTCAACGAAATGGCCTGGTGTCATGCCGTAAGGGCGTAGATCGTCCGTAGGCTTGTCTTCATGATAATTCTGCAGCAGATCCCAATTTCGGTTGAAGTGCTCGGGCATTGCGAAGCCCTGTTGTGGGGCCAGTTCATGCACAAACCGGGTGACGATCCGCAGCGCGCGGCGCAACCACTTCACATCACCTGTAACGTCCGCAAGGGCCATAAAGGCTTCTGTGGAATGCATGTTGCTATTGGCGCCGCGGTAGTTCTCTTCGTCTGACCAGTCGTCTGCGAAGCTCTCGCGCATCACGCCTTCGTCTTCAGACCAGAAATGCGTCTCGATCTGATGGATGGCATCCTTGAGAAGTGCGTTGGCACCTTCCACACCGATAAGAACAGCAGAGGACGCGGCCAGCGCGACGAACGCATGCAGATAGGCCTGCTTGCGCTCATGAGGCTGATCCGCGAAGTGGTTCCAGCCTCCGTGCTGCTGGTCCCGAAAGGATGTCATGAGCGCATTCACGCCATGTGCGACGAGCGGCGCGCTTCCTGGAATGCCCTGGAGTTCCGCAGTCGCATAAGCGTGCACGCATCGCGCAGTCAGGGTTGCTTCTGCCTTGGCGCCTTCAGGAAGATGCCCTTCCATATCCAGCCCTGCAAAACCCCCGTCGATACAACCTTCCTTGCTGAAATCCAGTAACCGACGGCCCTGCATTTCGAGCCATGCCCGGTGAGATGGTCGGCGGATCCAAGCGTCTCTACTAAGCAGAATGGGGGAAAGGCGATCGGTCATAAAAACTCCATACTACGGTGGTAGTAGTCAGACAGTCTGATGAGGACGCATCAGCAGCGGTTGGGTTCCTGAGGGCCTCGTCGGGGGTGCTCGCTCACGAACGCGCGGGGATGTGCGGAACTGTCTTGCGTCTGGAGGTTGCTTTGCCGATACATAACAACATGACAGAACGATCCCCGATCATTGTCGCCCCCAGCCTGCTGGCTGCCGACTTCGCCCGTCTTGGAGATGAGATTGCATCCATCTCCCGCGCGCCCTGGTTACATCTGGATGTAATGGACGGTCATTTCGTGCCGAATATCTCGTTCGGTCCTGGGGTGATCTCGGCCTTGCGAAAGCATACCGATGCGAAGTTCGACGTGCACCTGATGATCGACCCAGTGGACCCGTATCTGGAAGCAACAGCCAAGGCTGGCGCGGATCACATTACGGTGCACGTGGAAAACGCCCCCCATATTCACCGGACGCTTCAGACCATCCGTGCGCTCGGTTGCCGCCCGGGAATTGCGATCTGTCCGGGGACGCCGCCAGAAGCACTGTCAGAGGTGCTTGATCTGGTAGACATCATTCTGGTCATGACAGTGAATCCCGGGTTTGGCGGTCAGAGCTTTCTGGAGAGCCAGCTGCCAAAAATCCGAACCCTGTCGCGTATGATTGAAGACAGCGGCCGTGATATCGTGCTGGCGGTTGATGGCGGCATTGACCCGGTCACGGCCCCAAAAGTGGTGGCTGCCGGCGCGCGAATGCTGGTGGCAGGGTCTGCCGTCTTTGGTAAGCCGGACCGTGATTCAGCCATTCATGCACTTGAAGGCCCGTTCAAGGAAGACAGCGCCTGATGCCCATTCGTCGCTGGATTCAGGACGCACGACTTTCACTCGCACGACTGCCCGTTGGTGGCGGAACTTCAGAGGGACCGGTTTATATTTATCGTGACCCGTGGAAGGGGGACGCCGAGCAGGGCGCCCGCCTTGTCGCGGGTCGCTTTCGGTTTGAGCGGCAGGACTACGATCTGCCACGCGGAAAGTGGGAACGTGGCCCTTGGCCGGAACCGGCAAAACAGTGGCTGCAAAGTTTTGCATGGCTGCGGGATCTGCGCGCATTAGGCAGTGACGATGCCCGCATGACGGCCCGCGCGCTTGTCGCGGACTGGGTATCGCATCCTCCAACAGATCCGCTGGTCAAGGATGCCTGCGTAACAGGTGCGCGCCTTTCATCCTGGCTGGCAAACCACGAATTCTGCCTGGCTTCGGCGGACCGTAAACTTCAGCAAAAAATCATGGACCGGATGCTGGTAGAGGGGCGGACCATTGCCGCCCTTTTGCCACTGGAACCGCAAGGCTGGCGCGGGCTGACGGCCCTGCGTGGCCTGCTTGCTGCTGCTCTGGCTATGCCGGATCACAGCGGGTTCATGACGCGCTTCCTGCGTTACCTTCCAGCGGAAATTGAACGTCTGATTCTTTCCGATGGGACGGTTGCTGAACGGTCTCCGGAGGCACAATATCAGACGGCGCGTGAGCTGGCAGAAATGTCCGTGATGTTCCGCACAGCGCATTCGAGCGTACCGCCCTTTATTGACGTTGCCCTGGACAGAGTCTGCCCGGTGTTGCGTGCCATGCGTCATGGGGATGGTGGCCTGGCCGTTTTTAATGGTTCCAACGAGCGTTACAGCGCGATGGTAGAAGATGTTCTGGCGCAGGGCTCCAGGCAGAAGCTGATTGCACCCGCCATGCATCAGGGGAAATTTACCCGGCTGGCTCTCGGGAAGTCTCTGTTGATTGTGGATAGCGGCGCGCCTCCACCGACCAGTTATGATCAGGCAGCGCATGCTGGCACGTTGTCTTTCGAGTTTTCAAACCAGCGGCATCGTCTTTTCGTTAATTGCGGCAGTGCGCAGGTGGGGGCATGGGCGCAGGCGCTGAGGGCCAGTGCAGCGCATACGGTTCTGGTTGCGGATGGTCTGTCGTCCTCAGACTTCGGGCCTGACGGACATGTCACGCGGCGTCCGGCGCATGTCACATGCGAGCATCAAAGCAGTGGGGAAGCCCATTGGCTGGATCTGTCTCATGACGGATACCATCCACCGCTTGGAATGAAGTGGACGCGGCGCCTCTACCTTGGGGCGGACGGAGAAGATCTGCGCGGGCAGGAAGTTCTTGAAGGTGAGCGCGAGACGCCGTTCGCCCTGCGGTTTCATATTCATCCGGACGTGCATGTCACACGGGACGACGAAGATATCATTCTTCAGGTGGGCGGCATGATCTGGCGCTTCCGTCAGAAGGGCGGCATGCTGCTGCTCGAAGATGACGTCTATCTGGCGCGCGGCCGGCGTGAAAAGACCAAGCAGATCGTCATTGCTTCTCTCAGGCGCGTTGTTCCTGCGGCGGAAGAGACAGCCGAGAATGGTGGAGAAGTGCAGGAAAGTGCCAAACCTGCGGCACCCTCAAAACCACTTCAGGTTGTCTCCCAGACTGTCACCTGGCTTCTGGAACGTATCCCGGAATAAAGGTGCTGTTGTGAAAATCCTTGAAATCACAAACGTTGATTTCTCCCTGCGCCAGTTCCTGTTTCCCTTGATGAAGGCGCTTCGTGCCGCCGGGCATGAGGTTCAGGGGGCCTGTGCGGAAGGCCCCCATCTGGCGCCAGTACGTGCAGATGGGTTTGTCGTTCATGCCGTGCCGATGGCGCGGTCATTGTCACCGGTTGCACAGCTTCGCGCGTTTGTCGCGCTGATCCGGCTTATTCGCCGGGAAAAGCCTGACGTCGTGCATGGACATATGCCCATCAGTGGCATTCTGGCGCGGTTTGCTGCGCGTCTTTGTGGTGTTAGGATCATTGCCTACACCTGTCATGGCTTTCTGTTCAATCAACCTGGATCTTTGGCCCGCCAGGTGCTCTCCGTTGTTCTGGAATGGGCCGCAGGTCGGATCACCGATCTGTACATGACCGTCTCGGTTGAAGAGGCACGGGATGCACGACGCCTGCACCTGAATGCGCATCCCGTTGCTATTGGTAATGGACGTGACCCCAAGCGCTATCATGCTAATCCCTTGGTGCGGGCCCGTATCCGCAGGGAGTTGGGTGTTCCGGAGGATCGCCCCGTGGTCATCGTGGTTTCGCGACTGGTGCGCCACAAAGGCCATCCCGAACTTTTGCGAGCCATGGAAGATGTGCCAGGAGCTGAACTCTGGGTTGTGGGGGAGCGGCTGCCATCTGATCATGGCGATGCCCTCGGGCCCGCGTTTGACAGAGCCAGACAGCTTTTAGGCCCGCGGTTGCGGATGCTGGGTTATCGGGAAGATGTGCCAGATCTTCTTGCCGCCGCAGACGTGTTTGCGCTTCCAAGCCACTTTGAAGGGCTTCCCATGTCCGTCATTGAAGCGATGCTGACGGAGTTGCCTGTAGTGGCGACCAATGTTCGCGGTCCACGAGAACAGGTCGTGGATGGGCAGACCGGCTTTCTGGTGCCTCCCGGCCTGTCTGCGCCCTTGGCCCGCGCGCTGAGAACAGTGACACAGGATCTGCCTCTGGCGCGCGCTATGGGGGAGCGGGGGCGTCAGCGGGCGGTTGCGTCCTATAGCGAAAAACGGATCATGGACCTCGTGGTGCGTCTGATCGAGGCTGAAGCGCGATAGACGTTTTTCTCGAAATTCTCTGGTATTTTCTGGTTATTCCGAAATTTTGATTTTCGCCTTTCAGGAAAACAACGAGAATAGGCACGTTCTATTTGGAGAGGGACGATGTCTGACGAAACGAGTGTTCAGACTGACGGGAATAGCCGGTCAGGTGTTCTTCTGGCGCGCCGCACGGTTCTTTCGGGGGCGGCGGGGCTGGTCTGTCTTAGTGCCGCCAAAGCCAAAGCGGCTCAGCCGCAGGGGGCAGTAGAACCGCCGAGTGTTGTCAGCCAGCCCCCTAGAGCGTGGGGCGAGAAAGCAGGTCCCAGTTATCTGCCTGACCCTGACGTGGTTGCGATTGATCCCTCGTTTCGTGATCTGACGTATTTCGCGGCCCCCATTCGTCGCGTGTGGGATCAGGGCGGTTGGCTGGAAGGCCCTGCATGGAGCAGTGAAGGGCGCTTTCTGGTTCTCAGTGATGTTATTCGCTCCCGTGCGTTACGCTATATTTGGGAAACTGGAGAAATCACGGATTTCCGCCCCGATGGCTATGCAGCCAATGGGAACTGTTTTGATTTCGATGGGCGGCTTGTTGTCTGTGAAGATTTTTTCCGGCGCGTCGTGCGGTGGGAGCATGACGGAAGCGTTAAGGTTCTCGCGGATAAGTTCGAAGGGAAAGGGTTAAATTCCCCCAACGATGTTGTGCCTCACCCCGACGGGAGCTTGTGGTTCACGGACCCCGGTTACGGCACGAATATTACGGAAGGGCATGCAGATGAACCCGGGGGGCACACCAATCCGGACGGAAAAATTCGTTGGAATATTGGCCGTGAGCTTACGGGTGAAATTGGCGGGACCAAACGACAGAGTGACCATGTCTTTCGCATCGCCCCGGATGGAACGCTTCAGGCCGTTTTGCAGGAAAAGGATCTACTTGATCCGAACGGGCTGTGTTTTTCTCCCGACTACAAAAAGCTTTACGTCGTTTCGACGCCTAAAGGGCCGGGGCAGAAAGCGGGTGGCGATCAAGCCATCCATGTCTATGACGTGAATGGCAGCAGCCTTACCAACGGGAGCATTTTTGCCGACATGAAGCTGAATGGCGCGCAGATGAACCCGGATGGCATTCGTGTGGATGTATTCGGGAACTTGTGGTGTGGCGCGTCGGGTCCGCTCGGCTTATGCGGGGTGTTTGTTTTTAATCCGGCGGGCAAGCTCGTTGGTCGGCTTCGCTTGCCGCAGGGGTGCTCGAACCTGACGTTCGGTGGCCCGAAACGCGACCATCTATTCATGTGCGCAGCCGGGTCACTGTTTGTGCTTCAGGTTGGCGTGCAGGGATTTTCGCCGTCCTGAACCGTCGTTGCGGCTGAGGTCAGAGCCAGCCGTTCTGTCGGGCGACGCGTCCGGCTTCAATCCGGTTACGGGCATCGAGTTTCTGAACAATTTCCGAGAAGTAGTTACGGACTGTCCCGGCTGACAGCGAGAGCTCTTCGGCAATCTCCTTGTTCGTGCGCCCGGCTTCAGCCAGACGGAGCATGGACCGTTCACGGTCTGACAACGGGTCGGGCAGGGCATCCCAGACAGACTCTGCCAGATCTGACGCAATAGCCCGGCCACCAGCAGCGACTTTCCGAATAGCATCGGCGAGTTGCGTAATCGGGGCATCCTTGAGCATGTATCCGCGCACGCCTGCCTGAAGAGCACGGCGCAGATATCCGGCACGGCCAAAAGTCGTTACGATCATGACGCGGCTTGGAAGGCCCTGCTCCCGGATTCTTTCTGCCAGTTCAATGCCTGTCATGTTCGGCATTTCGATGTCCGTGATGATGACATCCGGGCGCAGGTCGGCTGCGAGCTGGAGCGCCCGTTGTCCATCTGGTGCGCGTCCCACGATCTGAATGTCTTCTTCAAGGCCAAGAAGCGCTTCAAAAGCATCCAGAAGCATGGCTTGGTCTTCAGCCAGGATAAGGCGGATCATGGGGTAATACTCGCTGTGAGTCGGAGGCCGATGGAGGTATGGCTTAGCATTAAGGAACCACCCGCAGCGGCAAGACGTGTTCTCATGCCACGAAGGCCGTTCCCTTCCTGCGGAGGAGCCGGAGACCGGCCTGACTGCTGGGCGCCATCATCTTCAATGCGAATGGCACAGGGTTGACCCGCAGCATCACAGTCAAAACTGATGGTGCAATGTCGCGCACCGGAATGACGGATCACATTCGTGACGGCCTCTCGCAATGCCATCGCGAGAACGCTGCTTTGTGGGTGATCTTCGAGACGCTCAGCGTGATGAATGGTCAGACTGATGGACGCTGCTTCAAGCGCCTTGCGGGCACGCTCCAGCTCATGCTGCAGGGAGGCACCGTTCATGCCGGTGACAGCCTCGCGGACTTCTTTCAAAGACGTTCGGGCAATCTGTGTGATGTCCTGAAGTTCCCGCTGTGCGCGGTCGGGGTGCGTCTCGAACAGGCGGTTGGCCAACTCGGCTTTGACTGAAATGACCGTTAGGGAATGGCCCAGAAGATCATGTACATCCCGCGCGATACGCTCGCGCTCTGCTGTGGCGGCCAGAGTCCGGATTTCGTGTTGTGCCTTGCGGAGTTGCAGGTTTTGCAGACCCAGCTTCCACTGCATCCACGTCCCGATATAGGTGATGATGCTAAAAAAGGCTCCGATGCTCGCTTGGAGCATGGATTTGTCCTGAAGCCAGACAAACGCGAACAGGGCGATCTGCAAACATACAATTGTCAGGACAGCTTGCCGCATCTGCCTGAAACAGGCGCACATGGCGGTGGCATAAATATTGAAGACCAGCCAGTCGCCCTGCGTCCATGCGGTCGCAAAGCCGATAAGGGCCGTGAAGATGATTTCTGGCAGCCCATAATACCGGTCATTGCGGTAGGGCGCGAAATACAGCAGCAGGAAAATGCCCGTTGCGCCCGCAGAAAAGAGGGCTGCCGGAAGGGTGGGTGCTCCATGGATCAACCAAGGAATAGGGTAGATCAGAAGATAAACGAGATAAGAGACCCGATAGCGGTTGAAGCTCGGCCAGTTGTCTTCCTTGTTTCCAGGAAGCGGGATGAAGGTCTCTATTTCTGTCATGAGGGCAAAGCGTTCTTCGGCAGAAAGGACAGGGTTCCGGAATTACGCAGACGGATAACGGCACCGACCCAGATGGCCAGAGCGGTTCCAAAGCCCGCGACTTCAAGATGTAGCGGTTCTGGAAGCAGGAAAGAAAGAGCTGACACGCTGACAATCACAAAACCCATGATGACGTGAATGGGTTCGTGCATTGCGCGGCCCATAGGGATGTACGAAAGGCCAATAATGCATCCGAGCAGCGGGTAAAGCAGTTCCGGATGATGAGTGCTGCGGACGGAAGTAATCATCACAGTAATGGCAATGATGCGCATGATCTTCACACGGCGCAGCAGGGCCGCGTCCCAAATGCGCTCGGGGCGACATTGGATCAGGTCGCGTCTGGCAAACCCGGCAAGCAGGACTAGCGTGATGACAGCAATCGGGATGGCCATGGCCATTGTGGAGACATGCGCTGCCATGGCACCGCGTGCTGCCCAGATGACGGCGAACAGCAGTCCGGCGGCATCGGTGGAAAGAGCTTTCCAGTTTTTCTGACTTGTCACAACCGCAGACTCCACTGTTTCGGAAAGATTATGACACAAGCCATGATCCGAAACAGTGAAGGACGTCATGACAAGGTCATGACATCTGTCAGGTTCAGACCGGACGGATAAGAATGTGCTTCTTCTTGCCGGACGAGACCTTCAGCGTACCCTCGCGGAGATCGTCAAGGGTGAAGGTCTGGTTCTCATCGGAAATGACGACGTCATTGACGCGGCCACCACCGCCACGGATCAGCCTACGGGCCTCACCACCACTGGCGGCCAGTCCGGCCTCCTGAAATACTCGGAACGCCGGAAGGCCTTCGGCCAGCATATTGGCGGGAAGATCAATTTCCGGAAGAGCTGCCGTTGTGGAGCCCTGTTCGAAGACTTTGCGGGCCGTCTCGGCAGCCTCTTCTGCAGCCGTGCGTCCGTGACAGATCGCAGTCGCTTCCGTGGCGAGGATCTTCTTGGCCTCGTTGATCTCGGCCCCTTCAAGGGCGCCCAGACGTTCGCATTCTTCAACAGGAAGATCCGTGAAGAGCTTAAGGAAGCGGCCGACATCGGCGTCTTCCGTGTTGCGCCAGAACTGCCAGTAGTCAAAGACCGAGCGCTTCTCGGCACGGAGCCATGTGGCGCCCTGTGCAGACTTGCCCATCTTCACGCCGGACGATGTGGTGACGAGAGGCGTGGTGAGACCAAACACCTGCTTGCCATCAGTACGACGTGTTAAATCGATACCGGCAACAATGTTGCCCCACTGGTCCGAACCGCCCATCTGAAGCACCGCACCATGGCGACGGTTCAATTCACGGAAGTCGTAGGACTGAAGGATAGAGTAGTTGAATTCCAAGAACGTCAGGCCCTGCTCACGGTCCAGACGCTGCTTCACACTCTCGAAAGACAGCATACGGCTGATGGAGAAATGAACGCCGACGTCCTGTAGCAGATTGATGTAGGACAGCTTGTCCAGCCATTCCGCATTGTTGGCGAGGATCGCGCCGCTGGATGGGTCTTCGTCGCTGAAGGTGATGAACTGGCGCAGGGACTGTTCAATGCCAGCGATGTTGTGCGCGATGGTGTCGTTCGTCATGAGCGAACGGGCTTCGTCACGGAAAGACGGATCACCAATCTTTGCCGTGCCGCCACCCATCAGGGCAATCGGGCGATGACCATGCTTCTGCAACAGGCGCAGCGCCATAATGGACATGGCATTGCCGACATGCAGGGAGTCCGCCGTCGGGTCGAAGCCTACATAGGCAGTAATCGGTCCAGCCAACATGGCTTCATCGAGGGCGTCGAGGTCGGTGCACTGGAAAATCAGGCCGCGTGCCTGGGCTTCGAGAAGGAACGGACTCTTTGGCATGGATCGGTCTTGCTGCTGCGCTGTCGGAAAAGGGGAAGGTCTGTCTATCATAACATCGCGCAAAGCACGACCATGTGCCCCATGACACCAGACGCAACGGGATGGTCATTGTTTGCTATATTGGAGTGTGGAGTTTCCAACGTTATTGCACTGCGGCCGATCGATCAGAATAAGCTTCTGAAAGAAGATTAAAACTTTCTGGAGGGACTGACTGCCTCAAGCATATCGCTAACTACAACATTTTTGGAACGTGTTGCAGTTTAATTTTAGACTATGGATGATCTGTTAAGCGGGCTTATGCTTAAGATCTCTGATTCGAGAAGAACCCTATCTCCTATTTTATTTCAGTACCCTTTCACGACTATCTTCAGTCTTAAAGAGTTGGAACCAAGCAGGGGCATGTTCAACGTTGTCAAGCGCAATGAAGATGCTGAAGCGATTTTGAGGTTCGTCACTCCGAACTGACAGGGTCAGAGCTTCAATAATAAAAAAATAGCCTGCGATCCGGAGAGGAAAGCAGGCTATTTTTATAGTCCTGGTTGAAGAACCGGGATCAGTCGGCGGCCAGTGCGAGAGCCTTGCGGCCACGCATGGTCATGACGTGATCTTCCAGTGCTTCTCCGACGCGCTCAGCCTGCTTGGCGAAAATGTGGTCGGCATCGTCGAAGATACGATAATCGACCGTCACATTCTTCTGCGTGTTGAGCTTGTCGACCAGCTTGCGGATGCCTGGCTCGGGAGCCATTTCGTCCTTGCCGCCAGCGATCATCAGACCACTACACGGACAAGGTGCAAGGAAGCCGAAGTCATAATCATTGGCTGGAGGCGCAACGCTGATCCAACCACTGATTTCAGGGCGGCGCATCAGAAGCTGCATGCCGACAAACGCCCCGAACGAGTATCCGGCGATCCACAGTTCGCTGGAGTTCGGGTTGACCATCTGCATCCAGTCAAGTGCTGCAGCTGCATCGGAGATTTCTCCGATACCGCCATCGTAACGCCCCTGGGAGCGGCCGACGCCGCGCGAGTTGTAGCGCATGACCGAGAAGCCCATCTTCTCGAAGTGGCGATACATCGTGTACGTAATACGATTATTCATGGTGCCGCCGTGAAGCGGGTGTGGGTGCAGCACCAGGGCGAGGGGAGCGTTTGGTTCGCTGGAGTGGTGGTAACGACCCTCAAGCCGGCCATCTGGGCCGGCGAACATCACTTCAGGCATGAATACTCTCGCTCTATGTCCGGCAGGATTACGGCCCTGCCTTCCGGTGGGCGTCTGTATATCGAGTTGAAAGCCAGAATTTCCACCAAAATCGACTCGGGATTGCGATTCCTGCAACTCTGCACGATCTAGAGAACATGACGAACGCATCTGCTCCGACCTATCTTGACGCCAATGCAACCGAGCCTCTGCGACCCGCAGCGAGGGAGGCTGTGCTGTCCGGTCTGCTGCTGTCCGGCAATCCGTCTTCGGTCCACGCGGAAGGGCGCGAAGCCAGGCGATGTCTTGAAGATGCCCGTAGTCGTATCAGTGCGAGTTTCGGGCGGATTTCCGGGACCTGTGTGTTCACATCAGGTGGCACGGAGGCTGACGCAATGGCCATTCATGCGTTCGGTCAGGGGCGTCGGATCCTGATCGGCGCAACCGAGCATGATGCCGTTCGTAAGGCCGCCCCGAATGCGGACGTTATTCCGGTGAATGACCAGGGCATTCTGGACCTTGAAACTCTCCGTCAGCGTCTCGCGGATGGGGCACCAACACTTGTCTGTGTCATGGCCGCCAATAACGAGACAGGGGTTTTGTCGCCACTGGAGGATGTGGCTGCACTCTGCCGCGACTCGGGCGCACATCTGCATGTGGATGCGGTTCAGAGCGCTGGGCGACTGCCTTTCAGCCTGACTGAGTGCAGCGTTGCTCTCTCGGGGCACAAGATGGGCGGACCAAAAGGCGCAGGCGCGTTGCTGCTGCCACGGGATGAACCGATTGATGCCCTGATGGTGGGCGGTGGTCAGGAGCGCGGTCGGCGAGGAGGAACGCAACCTTTGCCAGCTATTCTGGGCATGGCTGCTGCTTTTGACGAGGCGCAGGCGCAAGACTGGTCCGCTATTGAGGCACTGCGGGAGCACGTCGAACAGGTGGCGATGGCAGCGGGAGCCCGTGTTGCCGGGCGTGAGGTCGCCCGCCTGCCGAACACAAGCTGCCTGATCCTCGACGGGGTTGCCGCACAGGTGCAGCTCATGACGCTTGATCTGGAAGGGTTTTGTGTGTCTGCCGGATCGGCATGCTCTTCTGGAAAGGTCGCGGCATCTCATGTTCTGACGGCGATGGGAGAGACGACCGGGGCCTCTCAGGCCATACGAGTGTCGTTGCCGTGGAATGTGAGGGCAGGGCAGGTTGACGCGTTTTGTGATGCCTATGAGCGTATGGCGCGTCGTTTAAGTAAACGTTAAGGCGCGCTCATGTGGTCATTTTCCAGCCTGAGTTTCCGGGCCTGCTCTTCCAGAAGGGCGCTGCGGGCGTTGATCCATCGGCCTAAAGGAGAAATGAGGCTGAGGAGTAGAATACCGAAGGCGATGGCAAACAGTGTGCTGCCAAGGGCGCGCGCGTCCATGAGGCATCCTCTGCCTGAAACAGGGTTCGAGGCTGAAAAGCCCATCTATATCTGGAACCGTAAGGATCTGTGTTGGTTAGTGGAAGGTATAGCGTGATTTATCTGGACTATTTTTCCACAACGCCCTGCGCCTCTGAGGTTGTGGAAGCAATGCTGCCCTGGTTCACAGAGGATTTTGGTAATCCACATAGTGTTCATGGCCCGGGCCAGAAAGCGGCGCAGGCTGTCGATGCAGCCCGCCAGACTATCGCTGACCTGATCGGGGCTGAAGCCCGGGAGCTCGTTTTTACGTCTGGAGCCACGGAAGCCAACAATCTTGCCATTAAGGGAGCCGCTCGCCACCTGAAGCGCATGGGCAATGAGCGTCGTCGCGTCATTACCGTCTCTACTGAGCATAAATGCGTTCTGGAATCCGTGCGGGATCTGGAGACTGAAGGCTTTGACCCTCTTATCCTGGGAGTGGACGGGCAAGGGCGTGTTGATTCCGAGGCTCTGCGGGAGGCACTGGCGGTGCCGACACTGCTTGTCAGCATCATGACGGCCAATAATGAGACGGGCATCCTGCAGGACATTCCACTCCTGTCACGAATCGCCCATGAGGCTGGAGCGTTGTTTCACACTGACATGGCGCAGATGGCGGGGAAGTTGCCTGTTTCGCTGGATGGTATCGATCTGGCGTCTTTTTCCGCGCACAAAATGTATGGCCCCAAGGGGATCGGTGCCCTGTATGTGCGGCGTCGGCCCCGTGTGCGACTACAGTCGCTCTTTTCCGGGGGAGGGCAGGAACGGGCCTTTCGTTCAGGCACATTGCCCACCCCTCTTGTCGTGGGGTTCGGGAAAGCTGCGGAGCTGGCGAAACAAAGATTGGATACGGATATTTTGCAGATTTCCGCCCTGCGGGATGATCTGTGGCGCCAGATTGAAACGGCACTTCCAGGGTGTGAACTGAATGGACGTGAAGTCTCGCGCCTGCCGGGTGCACTGAATTTCTGTCTGCCGGAAGGCGTGCGGGCGACGGACATCCTTGAACGGGTCCCGGAAGTTGCCATGTCTACGGGGTCAGCCTGCTCGGCCGCAGAAATTACCCCCTCTTATGTGCTGACGGCGATGGGACTTTCTGCAGAGAAAGCATCGCGGTGCTTGCGCCTGTCGGTCGGACGCTCTACCTCCAAGCCCGGTATTGACCGTGCGGCGGCTCTTCTGATCGAGGCTGTCCGTACCTGCCAACCTTCAAGAGACTGAAACAAGACGGACAGCCCATGCCCAAGATGACCTTTATCGAACGTGACGGTTCCCGCCGTGAAGTTGACGCGCCTGTCGGCCTGTCGGTGCTGGAAATCGCTCACAAGCATGACATTGACCTCGAAGGCGCCTGCGAAGGCTCCCTGGCCTGTGCGACGTGCCATGTCGTGGTGGACCCGGAATGGGCTGGTAAGCTGTCCGAGCCGACCGACGATGAAGAGGACATGCTGGATCTGGCCTTCGGCCTTGAGCAGACGTCCCGTCTGGGTTGTCAGATCGTTATGACCGAAGATCTGGACGGCCTGACTGTTCAGCTTCCAAAGGCGGGCTGAAGACCATGCGTATCCTCGTTGCCATGTCGGGAGGCGTGGACAGCTCCGTAGTGGCCGCGCTGCTCAAAAGGCAGGGCCACGAGGTGATCGGCGCGACCCTCCAGCTTTACGATCACGGTCAGGCGTCCAAGCCGGGGGCCTGTTGTGCCGGACGCGACATCATGGATGCCCGCGCCGTGGCGGATAAGCTGGATTTCCCGCATTACGTCATTGATGCGGAAAGTCGCTTTCGTGACAGCGTGATTGAGAACTTCGCGGATGCGTATGCGCGTGGGGAAACTCCCGTGCCATGCGTGGCCTGCAATCAGGGCGTGAAGTTCACGGATCTTCTGGGCATGGCCCGCGATCTGGGTTGTGAAGCGATGGCGACCGGACATTACGTCCGGCGTGTTGAAGGTCCGTCTGGTGCTGAAATGCATCGCCCTGTTGATGCAGAGCGGGACCAGACCTGGTTCCTGTTCGCGACGACGAAAGACCAGCTTGATTACCTTCGCTTCCCGCTCGGCGAGATGCCGGACAAGGCGCATGTGCGTGAACTGGCGCAGGAGCTAGGGCTGGAAATCGCGGCCAAGCCGGACAGTCAGGATATCTGCTTCGTTCCAAGCGGGTCTTACGTTGATATCGTGGAGAAGCTTCGTCCCGAAATTCGGGGTGAAGGCGAGATCGTGGATGAACAGGGCAAGGTCCTTGGGCATCATGAAGGCGTTGCGCGCTATACGGTTGGGCAGAGCAAGCGGCTGGGAGACATCCATACGGCCGTTGGCGAACGCCAGATGGTAACTCGGATTGATGTGCCAAAGCGCCGGATTGTTGTTGGACCTCGCGTTCAGGCGACCGAAGTTGAAACGCGCAAGGCGATCCGTCTGCGGGACATGAACTGGCTGATTGATGCTCCGCCGGAAGGTGTATCCTGTGGTGTGCAGATCCGTGCCCGTGAGAAGCTCCGGGATGCAGTGGTGAAGCCATTGGCGAATGGTGAGGCACTCGTTGAGCTTCTGGAGCCAGCCATGCCAGCCCCGGGGCAGGCCTGTGTTCTGTATGATGGGAGCCGTGTTCTGGGCGGCGGGTTTATTCTGGCGGGAGCGTAAGCATGGCGGGGACACTTCTGATCGGGTCGCGGCGGTATTCGTCCTGGTCTTTGCGTGGCTGGCTGGCCGTCAAGCTGGCGAAGCTGGATGTGGAAGAGAAGGTCATTGCTCTCAAGGGCGGTGGCAAGACTACGGAAATCCACGCACTGTCGCCCAACAAGCTGGTACCGTATTTGCAACATGATGGCGCGCATGTTTGGGAAAGTCTGGCCATCTGCGAATACTGCGCCGAGCACGAGCCCGCTCTTTGGCCGCAGGACCGTGTGGTGCGTGCTCATGCCCGCAGCATCAGCGCCCAGATGCACGCCGGTTTCCGCCCAATCCGGCAGAATTGCCCGATGGATGTGGAACGTGTTCCAGCGCCTTTGTCAGAAATCAGCGAAGACCTGGCCAAGGATGTTGCTCTGCTGAGTGAGACCCTGAAGGGGGCACTTCTGCGCTCCGGCACGGCCACGCCGTATCTGTTCGGGGACGTCCTGACGGTGGCTGACTGCATGTATGCGCCCGTCGCTATCCGGATTCACACGTATCAACTTAATGTTGACCCCGTTGTGAAAGCTTGGGTTCAGAGCATGTTGCACCATCCGCTCATGAAGGAATGGTACGGCCTTGCGGATGCAGAGCCTGTTGAGTGGCGACTGAACTACGAAGACAAGTAAGAGTCTGGCTTCGTTCAGTGGTGAACGAAGCCCATTCCAGTTTGAAGGGCGGTGCGAAACACATTAGACCAGATGCTGTTACCGCCGCCGCGGCCTCCACCAGGGCCACTGCCCGTCTGATTGAACGACGGGGCATCGTTGCTGTCAGCAGTTTCTGACATATCGGACGGTGCATGCGATGCGCAGCTTGCGAGCAGGAGCATACTGCATCCCAACAACAGTCGTTTCACATCTGTATCCCTTACCCGTAATGCCCTTCTTGTAAGTCACCTGTGGAAAAGCAGGTGTCATGTCAGGAAGTATCAGGAAGCGTAAGCAGATCTGACGAAACTCCGGTTCCAGCAGCACGCTGTTACAGTTGGACGGACAGGGAACCGCGAAACCGTGACAGCAAGACTTTCACCTGAGCAGAAACAGGCCCGGCGCGCGGGTTTGCATTATGTGGACAGGACGGAACCAGGAATTACCCGCAGACGAGCCGGCAAAGGCTTCGCCTATTACGATTCTTCCGGAGAGCGCATCACGGACCAGAGCGTTATTGGGCGCCTGAAACGCTTGGGAATTCCTCCGGCTTATCGCGATGTCTGGATCTGTGCTGATCCCGATGGTCATTTGCAAGCTGTTGGTACAGATGCGCGGGGGCGGTTGCAGTATCGCTATCATCCTAAATGGCGGGAAACCCGGGACGTCGCCAAGTTCGGTCGAATGCTTGTCTTCAGTGAGCATCTTCCTGCCTTGAGAGCGCAGGTGGCAAGGGATCTGGCGCGAAAGAAGCTGGACCGGGACCGCGTTCTAGCCGCGATTGTCTTCATCATGGAACGGACGATGGCCCGTATTGGAAATGACCGGTACGCACGCGAAAACCGTAGTTATGGCCTGACGACGCTGCGGCACCGGCATGTGGATGTGATCGGAAAGCACGTCACGCTTGATTTCAGGGCCAAACATGGGATTGAGCAGCATCTGGATTTGTCCGACGCTCGATTGGCGCGGCTTGTGTCACGGCTCGAAGATCTGCCGGGGCAACGTCTCTTCCAGTATCTGGATGAAAACGGTGAACGGCACGATGTGCACTCACAGGACGTGAACGACTACCTTCAGACCATCACTGGTGAGGACATTACGGCCAAAGATTTTCGCACTTGGGCTGCCACGCAACTGGCTGCCGTCACGCTCTGTGCCTTCAGTGGCTACGATACGAAAGCGAAAGCCAAAAAGCAGGTTGTGGAAGCGGTGAAGTCCGTGGCTGCCCGGCTTGGAAATACGCCTGCGGTCTGTCGCAAGAGCTATATTAATCCCTGTGTGGTGGATGGGCACCTGGACGGGACTTTAAGGGCCGCGTTTCAGAAACGGGCGCAGGATGTTCTGGATATGCCGGAGCATGGATTATCGGCTGAAGAAGCAGCGGTGACGGGCTTCCTGGCAAACCGTTTGCCGCATCTTCGAAATAACGGCACATCAAAGTCCTGAACCGCAGTATGTTGAAATCTTTCGCAGGAAACTCTGCCTGTTACAGAAGCTTCTGTTTCTGACGGACCGTATAAAAATGCGTCGCAACGGAATTGATGGCTGGCGACGGAAGGTCAGTGCATGATGCACTGTCAGGAGGAGAAGAACGGATGAACTCGCTGGGTCTCTTTGCCTTGCTGATGCTGGGAGCAACGTGTTTCGGGGTTTTGAACGAGCGCCTTTTCAAGCTCCCCCTGACCATCGGTATTCTCCTGATTTCCATGGTCATTTCGATGCTGATCATGCTGATCAATCCTCTGGTGCCAGGCTACGACCTTCAGCACATTCCCCGGACCCTTCTCGGGCAGGTCAATCTTCCAGAAACGCTTCTGGAAGGGGCTCTGTCCTTCCTTCTTTTCGCTGGGGCCATGCAGGTTAATCTCGGACTACTGCTCTCCCGCGGAAAGGCTGTAGCTGCACTGGCTATCTTGGGAACGGTATTGGCCGTAGGGCTGTTGGCAGGCGCAGCATGGTTAGTCTTTCCGCTGCTAGGCATGAATGTTCCTTTCAGCTGGTGTGTCGTTCTGGGGGCCATCCTCGCGCCGACGGATCCGGTTTCCGTCGTGGGAATGTTGCGTCGGCTAGGGTTGCCAGAAGCTCTTCAGGCCACCTTTGCAGGAGAAAGCCTGTTCAACGATGGCGTAGGCATTGTGATGTATGGGACCGTCATCGGTCTTGCGACTGGAGAGGTCCATAGCGTTGCAATGACGGATTTCATCGTTCGTTTTCTTGTGGAAGCGGTCGGTGGTGGTGTGCTGGGAGGTGTGCTGGGCTGGGTCGCCCTGAAAATCATTCGGGGCGTGCAGGACATGCAGATTGATCTGCTGGCTTCGCTGGCCTTGGCAACGGGCACTTACAGCCTCGCCAGCTCTTTGCACATGTCCGGCCCGATTGCCGTGGTTGTGGCAGGGATGTGGCTGGCGACCGATACAGGCAAGCGTGCAATTCCGGAGCATTCCCGCCAGGAGCTCACCACGTTCTGGGGGCTGATCGACGAAATCCTGAACGCATTGCTGTTCCTGCTGATCGGATTTGAGCTTCTCGAAATTACTCCACATCTGCCCAACCTTGTGGCGACACTCATCATCATTCCACTGTCCGTGATTGTTCGCGGACTGAGTGTGTTTCTGTCCACAATGCCGGTTCACCTGAAAAAAGGTGAGCGTGGCAGAGCTCTCGGTGTTTTGACCTGGGGTGGGCTTCGGGGCGGGATTTCCGTGGCATTGGCCCTGGGGTTGCCCCCGGGAGAACTGAGGGAGACGCTGCTGCCGGTTTGCTACGGGGTGGTGGTCTTTACAATCATCGTGCAGGGACTGACGATGGAGAAGGTGGTCAATCGGCTTTACCCGAAAGCCGCCAGTTGAGTGTATGCCTGCTGAGAGATTTTGGCAGACTGAAAATGGATCGGCAGGAGTGCGATAAAATGGTGACTTTAAAGCGGATGATGGTTCTACTAATCGTGACGGGTGCGGTCATGGGCGTGTCCGGGAATGCGTTTGCCGCCAAGGGGTTCCCGGGACAGGCAGGATGCTGGGCCGCTCTTCCGGGTGAAGACGAGCGACCGGAAGTGACGTGTCGGAGCTTCACGGAAGATTTGTTGAAAAGTCTTGAGAAAGCCACGCCTGCACAGGTGACGTCTATTCTGGGTGTTCCAGGCAAGGACCATAAGCCCACCTATTTCGAGAGCGCGAACAAAACGCCCGGAGCCTATAACGGCTACGTTGAGCTGACATACACGGCCGGACACGTCTCGGATCTGTCTGCTGTTTTGACGCAGGTTCAGCCGAACGGCATGGCAAGTGACGAGAAGGATTATCAGTGGGGCGTCAGTAAGGCTGGTTGCTCCGATTTTCCGGGAAGCAAGAAAGCCTGCGATACGTCCAACTAAAGAACTGCGCTCTGGATTCAGTCTCTCAGATCCAGAGCCACCAGTTTTTCGCGGCAGGTAATGAAGAGGCGCCTGCTCTCCGGGCCGCCAAATGTGCAGTTTGTTGGTGACCACGGAAGAGGGATGGACCCAAGCGTACAGCCCGAGGCGTCGAGCACGTAAATCCCATTATCTGCGGTGGTCCACACCCATCCGCGATGGTCTACGGCCAAGCCATCAGGGACGCCGTTTTCCGTGCTGTAGAAGGGGCGCTTTCCTGTCAGCTTTCCATGGCGGCCGACATCAAACGCATGAATGTGGCAGCCGGGCCCGCCAATTTTTCTGGATGTGTCCGTTACGTATAGGGTTTTCCTGTCTGGCGAAAAGGCCAGAGCGTCGGGCTGATCCAGATCAGCCATGCGCGTCAGATCCCCAGTTTTTCGATCGTATCGATACACGCTGCGATGGGGAAGTTCTGGTGCCGCGATATACCCTTCTCTCGCAGAGTGGATGCCGAAGATTGGGTCAGTGAACCAGAGGGTATGATTGGGGCCAGTGATAATGGCATTTGGGGCGTTAAGGCGGCCGCCCTGGTAGTGCGTGATGAGGGGCAGGGTTTCCTGACCGTCCTGTGAAAGACTGATGCAGCGACGTCCCTGTTCGCAATGCACCAGCGTGCCATCCGGGAGGAGGGCATTGCCGTTGATGAACCACGTGGGATCAATAATGGTGTGGACATGGCCGTCCGGGTGCCATGCCATCACTCTGCGTGAGATGACATCTGACCAGATGAGCCTGTTGCGGTCCTGATCCCAGACCGGGCTGTCGCCCAGCGTTGTTCCCTCGTGGAGCAGCAGAAGCGGAATATCGAAATCCAGAACGGCAGCGAGTGCCGGGTCATCAATCCGGATGCCTGGAAGAGGGCCTGATGTTTCTGGTGCACCCGGTAACCGCAGGAATGTACCAATCAGAGCGTTCTTCACGCGGCGCGTCTTATCTGAATACGCATTGCGACTTTCTCAGCCATATTTGTGGCGCAGGCCTACAGCAGTGTTTGGCTTCCCCGGACAGAGCCTTCGGAAAAGCGATATTTTACAAAAACGCCCTGATGTTCACGGGGTTCATGCCGGATACATTTTGCATCCTTCGGGGGTGGCCTGCCGTAGAAAGATGCCGAGTTCCCGGAATGTGCTGGCACGTGGATCTGAGGCGCGCCACACGAGGCCGATTGTCCGACTTGCTTCGGGTTCGGAAAGGGGGCGAACGGTAATGAGGTTCTCAAAATCCATCCGGTTGCGCAGAGCAAGCCGGGGAATGAGCGAGAAGCCTTCGCCCGCACCAATCATGTGCCAGAGCATCTCCAGGCTTGTGGCCAGTCTGGTCTCGCGCTGTCTGGGAATGGTTGGGCAGATGGACAGCGCCTGATCGCGAAGACAGTGGCCGTCTTCCAGTAACAGAAGATCAGGTCGACCCAGCTGTTTCAGGGAGATCCTGTTCTTGCCAGCCAGTTCGTGCGTAACCGGAAAAACCCCCAGAAAAGCCTCTTCGAAAAGAGGAAGTGCTTCCAGCGCCTCCGACGGAGCAGGCAGAGCCATCAGAGCCAGATCGAGTTCGTTGTTTCGCAGAGACTGGACCAGCGTATCCGTCGTTCCTTCTGTCAGGCGCAGATTCAGGTTCGGATAGGACTGCCGCAGATGGGGAAGCGTGCCGGGAATATAATACGGGCCAAGCGTCGGGATGACGCCCAGGCGCAGGATGCCATCCAGCGGGCTGGTGCGCGTCCGTGCGACTTCCAGAAGATTCCGGGCTGCCGTTAAAACTTCACGGCCAAGCGCAATCAGGCGCTCTCCATCAGGTGTGGGGGCAACATGCCTGCGCGAGCGCTCGAACAGCGTAACGTCCAGAAGCTGCTCCAGCTTGCGGACCTGCTCGGAAAGGCCCGCCTGGCTCACACCACAGCGTTCTGCCGCGCGGGAGAAATTGCGCAGGTCATCCACTGCCACGACATATTCGATGTCCCGAAGGGACAGGCCGGAAAGGGGAACGTAACTCATGAATTATAGATAATACCGAACACCAAAATATGGAAGTGCGGTTTTTCCTATATTTGCATGAAAGCGTCATCGGCCTTGGCAAGACACATCTGCTGACGAAGCGTATAAGGTTTCAAAGAATTTCCACAGCAAGGATGAAGACTCCATGACACAGCGCGCTGCTCTCGTGACCGGTGGTTCCCGTGGTATCGGGGCCGCAATCGCCCTTCGTCTGGCCACAGACGGATATGACGTTGCGATCTCTTATGCCAGCAACGAAAGAGCTGCTGCGGATATCGTCAGCAAGATTGAAGCCAAGGGCCGCAAGGCTGTTGCCATCAAGGCCAATGGCGGAACAGCGGAAGGTAACCGCGCTGTTGTCACGAAGGCCGTGGAAACATTTGGTCGGCTGGATGCACTCGTCTGTAACGCCGGCATTTATCCTTATGGGCCGATCGATCAGATGACTGTTGAGCAGATCGATCAGGTGCTGAACCTGAATGTTCGTGCCGTTATGATCGAGACGATGGAAGCTGTGAAACATCTGGGGCAGGGTGGTCGCCTGATTTACATCGGCTCTGCTTTTGGTGCTCGCGCACCTTTCCCGGGTATTTCCCTTTACTCCGCTACCAAGGCGGCTCTGGAAGGCTTTGCCCGCGGCGTAGCGCGTGATGTGGGGCCGAAGGGGATTACCGTTAATGTGGTCGAGCCAGGTCCGATTGATACGGATCTGAACCCGGCTGACGGCGAAGGTGCGGCCCTGATCAGCAGTTTCACTGCGACGAATTCCTACGGCAAGGTTGCTGATATTGCGGATTTCGTAGGCTTCCTTGCAAGCCCTGTGGCCTCTTACATTACGGGCGCGTCCCTCCCGGTAGATGGCGGTCTGACGGCCTGATCTAAATTAACGTGCGGTCTATCCTGTTTTCTCTCCTTGTTATCGGAGCGGATGCGCAACATTCTCCCTGCGAAAGTCGTGGGCAGGGGGATGCCGCGTAAACGCTAAAGGAAAACAGGATGACGTTCGGGCGCAGGTTTTTTCTGGCAAATACAATGCTGTTTTCAGCCAGTATCGCTTTGACCGGGCGTGCATCGGCTGCGGCAGCTTCAGATGGAGCGGGCGATGACATGACCCGCTTCATCTATGCAATGCCAAAGGCCGAAATGCATGTGCATATTGAAGGCACGCTTGAGCCGGAAATGAAGTTCCGTCTGGCCCAGCGCAATGGGGTCTCCCTGCCGTACAGCACGGTTGAAGACATGCGGGCCAGTTATAACTTCCACGACCTTCAGAGCTTTCTGAAGATTTTCTATGAGGGCAAAACCGTTTTGCTCAAGGAGCAGGATTTCTATGACCTCACATATGCCTATCTGACCAAAGCAGCCTCCCAGAATGTGCTGTATGCGGAGATATTCTTCGATCCGCAGATGCATACGGATCGTGGCATCCCATTCGCTACGGTTATGAATGGTCTCACGCGGGCGCAGGCTGATGGCCGCCGCAATCTGAAGATCGACTCCCAGCTCGTTCTTTGCTTCGAGCGGGAACTGACGGCTGAGTCTGCCATGAAGACGCTGGAGGCAGCGCTTCCGTACCGTCAGCATATTGTCGGCATTGGGTTGGACTCTGACGAGAAGAACAATCCCCCTGACAAATTCCGGGAGGTGTTTGCCCGCGCCCGTAAAGCCGGTTTCCACCTGACGATGCATTGTGACCTGAACCAGCTCGATACGCATGAACATATCCGGCAGGTGCTGGAAGACATTCAGGCAGACCGCATTGATCATGGCGGCAATATTCTGGAGCGTCCGGATCTGGTGGCTGTGGCAAAACGCAGAGGCACAGCGTTTACCGTTTGCCCGGTTGCCTGTGGCTGGCTGCGGGAAAATGGTGAAAACATCAACATCATTCGCGGAATGCTCGATCAGGGGCTGAAAGTTACGGTCGCATCTGATGATCCTGCGTACATGAAGAGCAATTATGTGGCGGAGAGCCTGGTCGTGGCGCAGGGCGATGGCGCGTTGAGCAAAGGCGATCTTCTGACGCTGGCGCGAAACAGTTTTGAGGCTGCCTGGATCAGCCCGGCGCAGCGCAAAATCTATCTGGGCAAGCTGGAAGCCTTTCGTCGTCAGTGGGCTTGAAGGACTGGTCAGTGGGGCTGATATGAAATAGGTAGTGGTGATGAGGGTTTGATCTCTGTTCGGTTTGACCGATCAATCATATTGACAGGAACTGTTTCCTGACCTTCTCATTTTGTGGGACATAGGTTCCGCAACCTAACACGAGCGACAAAGCAGGAGACCTTCTGATGGTTCGCATTAACTCCACACTGGCCCCGTTCTCGACCGATGCATTCCGCAACGGCGAATTCCTGACGGTCACGGATGCAGACGTCCGTGGCAAGTGGTCCGTCTTCTTCTTCTATCCGGCAGACTTCACGTTCGTCTGCCCGACGGAACTCGAAGATCTGGCTGACAATCAGGCCGCTTTCGACAAGCTGGGCGTTGAAATCTATTCTGTTTCCACGGACAAGCATTTCACGCACAAGGCCTGGCACGACACGTCCCCGGCTATTGGCAAGATCAAGTACACCATGCTGGGCGACCCGACGGGCGTAATCTCCCGCAACTTCGGTGTTCTGATCGAAGAAGCTGGCCTGGCTGATCGCGGCACGTTCCTGCTCGATCCGGAAGGCAAGGTTCAGTACATCGAAATCACGGCTGGTGGCGTTGGCCGCTCCGCGACGGAACTGCTGGAGAAGATCCAGGCTGCACAGTATGTCGCCACGCATCCGGGTGAAGTCTGCCCGGCCAAGTGGAAGGAAGGCGGCGAAACGCTGAAGCCTTCTCTCGACCTCGTCGGCAAGATCTGATTTTGCCGGGTGAGGCGGGATCGCCTTACCATTCCCTGTCCCTTCATCGGGACAGGGCTCTTCAAGATTTCACCAAATTTAAATTGCTGGAGAAAACGATGCTTCAGGACGACCTGAAAACCCAGATGCGCGCCTATATGGAATATCTGCGCAGTGACGTCGTGCTGGAAGCTACCCTTGGCACCGACGAGCGCTCCGCCGAAGTGCGTGGATTGCTGGAAGACCTTGCCAGCCTGTCCAACAAGGTGACGTTCTCCGACGCCGGAACTGCTTCCCGTCGCCCATCTTTCCTGATTCGCCGGGCCGGTTCGGTTGAAGCCGTGACATTCGCCGGCCTCCCGATGGGGCATGAGTTTACCTCGCTGGTCCTTGCGCTGCTTCAGGTAAGCGGTCATCCGCCCAAGATCGACGCTGATCTTGTTGAGCAGATCAAAGCGCTGGACGGGGATTTCCATTTCGAGACTTATTTCTCCCAGTCCTGCCAGAATTGCCCGGATGTTGTGCAGGCGCTGAACGCCATGAGCGTCCTGAATCCGAAAATCCATCACGTCGCGATTGATGGGGCGGATTTTCAGGAAGAAGTCGAACGCCTTGGCATTCGGTCTGTGCCGCAGGTCTATCTGAATGGGCAGCCATTTGCCTCTGGTCGCATGGAAGTCGCGGATATTCTGGCAAAGCTGGATGCGTCTTCTGTTGAGCGTGCGGCTGCCAAGCTGAACGACGTTGCACCATTTGATGTTCTGGTACTGGGCGCGGGCCCGGCGGGTGCATCCGCAGCGATTTATGCTGCACGTAAAGGCTTGCGGACGGGCCTCGTTGCGGACCGTTTCGGTGGTCAGGTGATGGATACGGCTGGCATCGAGAACTTCATTTCCGTCAAGGAAACAGAAGGCCCACAGCTATCTGCTGCGCTTGAAGCCCATGTGCGCCAGTATGACGTGCAGATCATCGCGTCCCAGAAAGCTGCCAAACTTGTTCCGGCGGCTCAGATTGGTGGCTTGCATGAGATCGCTCTGGAAAGTGGGGCGAGCCTGCATTCCAAGACGGTCATTCTGGCAACCGGTGCACGGTGGCGGCAGCTAGGCGTTCCGGGTGAAGAGGAATATCGCACCAAGGGCGTGGCCTACTGCCCACATTGCGATGGCCCGTTCTACAAGGGGCGCCCTGTTGTTGTGACGGGCGGCGGCAATAGCGGTGTAGAAGCAGCGATTGATCTGGCGAATATCGTTTCACACGTTACGCTTTTGCAGCGCGGTGCGCACCTGAAAGCGGATAAGGTGTTGCAGGACAAGTTGCTGAGCCTGCCCAATGTCACGGTTCTGATGAGTGCGCTCACCACGAAGATCGAAGGTGACGGCAAGGAAGTCACGGGCCTGACTTACAGCGATGCTGATGGCGGCCTGCACCACATCAAGACGGACGGCGTATTCGTTCAGATCGGTCTGCTGCCAAATACGGACTGGTTGAAGGGAACCCTGGATCTGAGCCCGTATGGTGAGATCGTAATCAACGATCATTGCGCAACATCAGTGCCGGGGATCTACGCTGCGGGTGATGCGACGACAGTGCCGTATAAGCAGATTGTCATTGCCATGGGTGAAGGTGCAAAGGCCTCCCTGTCTGCCTTTGACTACCTGATCCGCTTGCCTGTGCAGGCATAATTGGTGAGGCCTTGGGGAGAAGGAAAAGGATGTATATGGTTCAGGCCATGCATCCTTATCTGCTTCCCCTCCTTGCCTTCGCACTGACTGCCGCCGTTTTCACCATTACGCCGGGCTTGGATACCGCCATGACCCTCCGAACGGCCACGACGTCTGGCTGGAAAGCCGGACTGGCAGCGGTTATGGGAATCTGTCTTGGGCTTGGTGTCTGGGGCCTGGGAGCGGCTTTTGGTCTGACCGCCCTTTTGGCGGCGTCAGAGACAGCATTCACAGCCGTCAAATGGGCAGGTGCTCTTTATCTGGGATGGATAGGCATCAAGCTGCTTCTACATCCTCGATCATCCTTGTCGAAAGAAGAGGCTGAAGCAGCCATTGAGCAGCCGACGAACCGTCCAGAGGCAGGACTGGCCTTTCGGCGCGGTTTGCTGAGCAATTTGCTGAACCCCAAGGTTGGCGTCTTTTACATGACGTTTATGCCGCAGTTCATTCCGCCTCATGTCAACGTGCGCGAATTTTCGCTCCTGCTAACTGCTATCCAAGCGTTGCTGTCTTTTGCATGGCTTGGACTGCTGGTCGCCTTGACCATTCCCCTTGGACGCTTTCTGTCTAGCCCGACTGTCGTACGGCGTATGGACCGCCTGACCGGCAGCGTTTTCTTGCTGTTCAGCCTTAAGCTGGCACTTGCCCGTCGGGCTTGAGAGCAGACTCGATTTCTCAGCACTTTTTGTGGCAGGCTCACAGCAGCAGGTCTTCTTGAATCTGGTATGCGGGGTCTGCTGATGAATGCTGTTCTGAAAGGAGCTCGATCATGAGTGCAAAATTTGAACTCTATACCGACACTGCTGGCGAATATCGTTTTCGCCTGAAAGCAGCTAACGGAGAGAATATTCTTGCCAGTGAAGGGTACAAGCAGAAAGCCAGTGCGGTGAATGGTATTGCTTCCGTTCAGAAGCATGCCCCTGACGACGCCCATTATGAGCGTAAGATTTCAGCGTCTGGAAAGCCGTTCTTTAATCTGAAGGCTTCAAACGGGCAGGTGATTGGCAGCAGTCAGGCGTACAGCAGCGAGAGTGCGCGGAATGCCGGGCTTGAATCCGTTAAGAAAAATGCACCGTCAGCTGTGACAGTGGATACTGTATAAGAAGATCTGTTAATCTGCCTCTGCATCATTTTGGTACTATTGATGCAGGGGTATGTAGTAAAATCTAAGCTATAAAACTTATATTTTTAACGAAAGCCGTAAGTTGGCTCCGGCTAACCACCTTCACGGTTTCGACGATCAACGGCAAAACTTATCTGAGAACACTGGTTGTCGTGTGCTTTTTGCGGGGATCAATGGTCCGCACCGCACAGGGAGAGGTCGCTGTTGAAGATATCTGCATTGGCGATGAAGTTACCGTTTATGACTGGCAGGCTCAGGCCGAAGTAAATCGTCCGGTCGTGTGGGTTGGAACCAAAAAGGCCTTTGTCTGCCCAGGACTGCCTGATGACAAAGCTGGTTATCCGGTCCGTGTTCTCAAGGATGCCATCTCAGATGGTGTGCCCTATGAAGACTTGCTGATCACCGCTGAGCATTGCCTGTTCTTCGACGGTAAATTCGTACCTGTGCGGATGCTCGTAAACGGTCGCTCCATTTTTTACGACAAGAGCATCACGTCTTACGACTATTACCATGTAGAGACGGAGCAGCACTCTGTTATCACTGCGAATGGCGTTCTTACAGAGAGCTATCTGGACACAGGAAATCGTCGCTCATTTGCTCAAAGCGGCAATGTCGTCGCCTTGGGTGGCCGTGCTAAAACATGGGCTGAAGACGGGAATGCGCCGCTGGATGTCAGGCGTGAGTTTGTGGAGCCGCTATTCCACCAGTTTGATGCGCGTGCCAGCAAGGTCTGCTCAGAGACGGTTTCCGAAGATGCACCTCTTACGGACGGTGCCGATCTTCACCTGGTGACGGACACGGACATGGTTATTCGCAAGACCCGTGAAGCCAATGACCGTGTCATGTTCATGATCCCTGCCAACGTTAAAAGCGTGCGGATTGTCTCCAGGACCAGCCGCCCGAGTGACGTTATCGGCCCGTTTGTAGATGACCGACGCAACCTCGGTGTTCTGATTGGTGATATCACTCTGTTTGAAGAGAGCCGTACTCACAGGATTACAGCTCATCTGAAGACTGAGACGCTGGAAGGCTGGAGCAATCCGGAGAAGGGTAACATGCGCTGGACAGCCGGTCGTGGTCTTCTGCCGCTTGGTAGCCGCCCTTCCAACAGCATTGCCATTCTTGCTCTGCAGATCAAAGCTGGCGGACCATACAAACTGGCCCCTCAGAACAACGCAGGCCTATCGCTTACAGCCTGAGGCCCGGTATTTCCTGCTTTGGCTCTGTCCCCTTGTCGGGGGCAGAGACTTTTTTGTTCAGGCCGCAGCCATACCGCGCAGGACGTAAGGCAGGATGCCGCCATGGCGATAGTAATCTGCCTCGTCCACCGTATCGATGCGACACAGGAGGGGAACGTTTTCCTGTGTGCCATCGCGACGGGTGATGGTCATAACCAACGTTTTGCGAGGAGTCAGATCACTGATGCCCGCAATATTGATGGTTTCAGTCCCATCCAGATTCAGTGTCTTACGCGTCGTTCCAGGTTCGAACGTGAGTGGCAGAACGCCCATTCCCACAAGATTTGAACGGTGAATGCGCTCAAAGCTCTCGGCGATGACGGCTTTGACACCAAGGAGACGCGTGCCTTTCGCGGCCCAGTCGCGGGACGAGCCCATTCCGTATTCCTTGCCGCCAAACACGACAAGCGGTGTTCCTTCGTCAGCGTAGCGCGTGGCCGCATCATAGATGGACATGAGTGTCCCATCCGGCTGATGACGTGTCATGCCACCTTCGGTACCCGGCGCCATCTCATTGCGGATACGGATATTGGCGAAGGTGCCGCGGACCATCACGCGGTCATTGCCGCGGCGTGACCCATAGGAGTTGAAGTCTTTAACCGCGACCTGATGTTCCTGAAGGTATTCGCCTGCAGGAGAGGACGTTGCGATGGAGCCGGCAGGCGAGATGTGATCGGTGGTGATGTTGTCACCAAGCAGCGCCAGAACGCGTGCGCCTGATATGTCACTCGTTGTCTGTGGGTCAGCTGTCAGGCCGGAAAAATATGGTGGATCCTGCACATATGTGGAGCCAGGCTGCCATTTGAATGTGGCTGAATCACTGGCTGTTCCAAGCGCCTGCCATTCCGGCGTGCCTTCCGTAATACGACCATACCGTTCAACGAATGCATCCCGGGTAACCGCGGACCCAACCAGTTCTGCAACATCATGGTTGGAGGGCCAGAGATCCTTCAGATAGACGGCCTTGCCGTCCGGCGTGTGGCCCAGAACGGCTGTCGTAATGTCCTGACGCATCGTCCCGAGCAGCGCGTAAGCAACCACGAGTGGCGGGCTTGCAAGGTAGTTTGCGCGAACGTTGGGTGAAATACGGCCTTCAAAGTTCCGATTGCCGGACAGGACAGATGTCGCCACGAGGTTATGTCCCTCAATGGCATCAACTATCGGCTGGGCCAACGGGCCTGAGTTTCCGATGCAGGTCGTGCAGCCATACCCAACGGTTTCGAAGCCCAACGCATCCAGATCTGCTGTCAGGCCTGCACGATCCAGATAATCGGTCACGACCTGTGACCCAGGCGCGAGCGAGGTCTTGACCCATGGCTTGGGCTTCAGGCCGAGTGCACGTGCCTTACGGGCAACCAGTCCTGCGGCAATCAGAACGGCCGGATTGGACGTGTTGGTGCAGGACGTGATGGCTGCAATGACGACCGAGCCATGCTCCAGCGCGTAATCCGTTCCAGCGACCGGAGCGGTGACGATGGTATTTTCCGGTTTGACGCCGAGCGTCTCCGTTAGGGCCTTCTCGAAAGCCTCGGAGGCAGAGCGGAGTTCAACGCGATCCTGTGGGCGCTTCGGGCCTGCAAGAGACGGCGTGACGGTGCTGAGATCCAGCGAAAGCGTGGAGGAGAAGACTGGCTCTGGCGTAGAGGCATCACGGAACATGCCCTGCGCCCGTAGATAGGCCTCGACAAGCGCAATACGGTGTTCGTCACGGCCGGTCTGGCGCAGATAATCCAGTGCCAGCGCATCAACAGGGAAGAAGCCGCAGGTTGCGCCGTATTCCGGAGCCATGTTGGCAATGGTGGCGCGGTCTGCAACCGGCAGATGGTCCAGTGCGGGGCCATAGAACTCGACGAATTTGCCGACAACGCCTTTGGCGCGCAGCATCTGCGTGATGGTCAGGACGAGGTCTGTAGCTGTGGTGCCTTCGGGGAGCTTGCCATCCAAACGAAAACCGACGACATCCGGAATGAGCATGGAAATTGGCTGGCCGAGCATCGCGGCTTCGGCTTCAATACCACCAACGCCCCAGCCCAGAACACCTAGTCCATTGACCATGGTGGTGTGGGAATCCGTGCCATACAGCGTGTCCGGATAGGCATAGGTCACGCCATCAATCGTGCTGGTCCAGACGACCTGAGACAGATATTCCAGATTGACCTGATGGCAGATGCCCGCACCCGGCGGCACAACGCGGAACTGGTCGAATGCCTGCTGGCCCCAGCGGAGAAACGCATAACGTTCGCCATTCCGCTCGAATTCCAGAGAAACGTTCTGCTGAAGGGCGTCTGCACGGCCTGCCACGTCGACCATGACGGAATGGTCGATCACAAGATCAACTGGCACAAGCGGATTGACCTTCCGCGGGTCTCCGTTGAGCGCCAGAATGCCATCGCGCATGGCGGCCAGATCGACGACAGCTGGAACGCCTGTGAAATCCTGCATCAGAATGCGGGATGGCTTGAACGGCACTTCCTGCGTTGAACCCGCGTATTGCAGCCAGTCTGCGATGGCCTGTGCATCTTCAGTTTTGTAGCTCGTGCCGTCCGTGAAACGCAGGACGTTTTCGAGCAGAACCTTGAGGCTGACGGGAAGGCGCGAAATGTCCCCGATTTTCTCCGCTGCGACGGGTAGAGAGAAATAGCGATAGGTCTGTCCGTCAACGGACAGGTCGCGCTGGCTGCCCAGAAGATCGCGTCCAACCTGTTTCATGATGTGTGTTCCCTGCTGGTCGTGTCGTCTGGTTTAGTGAATGGCGCGCAGGAGGGCCTGCGTGACGTCTTCTGTTGTGGCCGTGCCGCCGAGATCGCGGGTGCGGATATTGTCTGTCGTCAGGATCTGCTTCATGCCGGCATCAAGACGGGCGGACAGGTCCTGACGTCCCACATGGGCCAGCATCATGCTGGCTGCCATCATCAGTGCGAGCGGATTAGCAATGCCCTGACCTGCAATGTCGGGTGCCGATCCATGAACGGCTTCAAAAACAGCCATTTTCTCGCCAATATTCGCGCCTGGTGCCATACCCAGTCCACCGACAAGCCCCGCAGCCAGATCAGACAGGATATCGCCAAAAAGATTGGTCGTGACGAGAACGTCGTAATTTTCCGGCTTGATGACAAGTTCCATCGCGCAGGCATCGACAATGCGCTCCTCAAGTTCCACGCGACCTTCATATTCTGCGGCTACGCGGCGGCCTTCATGCAGAAAGATGCCGCTCAGGATCTTGAGGATATTGGCCTTGTGAACCAGCGTAACCTTCTTGCGGCCGTTCTTCACAGCGTACTCGAATGCAAACCTTACGATCCGGTTACATTCCGCTCTCGTGTTGAACCCGGCACCGTATGCCACAGCTTCCGGATCGTCCCCAACGCGCATGTAGTGTTCCATAGCGGCGTAGAGGCCCTCAACGTTTTCCCGGATCACGACCAGATCGACGTTCTCATAACGACCGCCTGGCACGATGGTCTGCGTCGGACGAACATTCGCATACAGATCGAACTGCTGACGAAGTGTCACATTGATAGAGCGGAAGCCTTTGCCAACAGGTGTTGTCAACGGGCCTTTCAACACCAGGCCCGTACGGGCGATGCTTTCCAGCGTCGCATCAGGCAGGGCGCTTCCCAGGCTCTCCAGAGCGCCCATGCCTGCGCTCTGATGGTCCCAGACAAAAGGCGCTCCCAGAGCATCAAGTACTGTCGTCACAGACGCCATGATTTCTGGTCCGATACCATCACCGGCGAGAAGGGTAGCGGGGATCTTGTCGGTCATGGGGGCGTCCTGTCTGTCCGTATGTGAGAAGGCGTGCGGACTTTAGAGAGGAAAACTGTTAGATCCAATATTTCCATACAGGTTTCATCATACCTTAAAGGTATCGCATGGTTGAGCTCCGTCATTTCCGCGCCGTTGTTGCCATCGCGGAGGAAGGCACCCTGACACGAGCCGCAGAACGGCTGGGGATTCAGCAGCCTCCTCTGACGCGGATGTTGCGCTCCTGTGAAGAAACCATGGGCGTTCAACTTTTTGAGCGTCATGCCAAAGGGATGCGCCTGACGGCTGCCGGACGCAGCATGCTCAAAGGGGCTTATGACATTCTCGACCGTGTAGACGAGACGGTTGAAGATGTCCGTCGTGTCGTGCGGGGCGAGAGCGGAGAGCTATCGGTCGGCTTCACCAACTCAGCAATGTGCCACCCCAGTTTACCAGCTGTTTTGGGGTATTTTCGCGAAAGCTGGCCGGATGTCACGCTTGGCCTGGCAGAGGGGAATTCCAGTCAGTTGCTCGGCGCCTTGCGAGACGATCTGGTGGATGTCGCGTTTGTCCGTGCGTCCATCCCGGATGTTTCGGACGTTATGGTGGAGTTGATTCTGGAAGAGCCCATGGTTGTGGCTGTGCCCAAGGCCCATCCCCTTGCGGACAATCCTCCACCAGAGGGGCTCAGACTGGCTGATCTGGAGAATGAAGACTTCATTCTTTATCAAAGCCAGTACAACAACGGTCTGTACAAGACGATCGTGGATGCCTGCCTCGGGGCAGGTTTTATGCCCAATATCCGCCAGAAAGGGCCGCAGCTCATGGCGGCCCTCAGTCTTGTCGCCGGGGGGTTGGGGATTTCGGTCGTTCCTCATTCCATGCAGCAGCACCATGCGGGGCAGATCACCTATATTCCGCTTTCGTCCCGCACGGCACTGACCGCGCCGGTTTATCTTGTGTTCAGGTCTGTCCGTATGACGGGCGCCAAACTGTACTTCATCCATCAGGCTCGGCAGATGCGCACGCGCCAATTCGGGACAGGAAAGGCGGTTTCCTAGCCGAGCGCCTGTGTCTCGCGGATCAGGGAGTGAATAAACGCCAGCTTTTCCCGCACCCCTGACGTCAGCACGAAGGGATAAAAGTCTGAGAGGCCCATGGAGCGGTTAAGGCTGTTGACTGCTGATGTCAGGGGGACCCAGGCCTCCATGATTTCGTCAAATGTGGACGTCAGATACGGATCGTTTCCGGGGCCGTTGGTTGAGAGGGGTGATGCATCCGGCAGAACGGGGTGAATGGTCACGCCATAGACCCATGCGGTCTCCAGAGTGGAAACGATATGGAGGTAATGGGCCCATGTTTCTGCAAAATCTTCCCAAGGATGGGACGTCGCATACATGCTGACATGCCGTTCCCGCCAGTCTTCCGGTGGTGGGTTGTTGTAATGATTTTGCAGGGCCTCCTGATAGTCCTGCTGGTCATCGCCGAACACTGCGCGGCAACTCTCCAGGCGCCCTGCATCCCGAACCAGAACATTCCAGTAATAGTGTCCGATTTCGTGCCGGAAATGGCCGAGAAGCGTGCGGTAATACTCGCCCATCTCCACCCGCATGCGCTCGCGCTCGGCGTCATCCGCTTCACGGATGGCTAAAGTAATCAGACCGTTGTTATGGCCGGTCATAATGGGGGCAGAGCCGTCTGCGGCATCATCCAAAAAATCAAATTCCAAGCCGTTATGAGGGTCTTCCCAACGGCTTCGGATTGGAAGCTTGAGGCGAAGCAGTGTGTAAAACAGTCGGTGTTTGGCGACTTCTATCTTCCGCCAGCGTTCGAGATTTTTTGGATTGTCGAGATTGGGAATTGTCCGGTTGAAGCGGCAGGCAAAGCAGATGGCGGCCCTGCCGGATCTGTCTGGTGTCGTCAGCCAATTGCAGGCGTCATAGGCATGGTTCGCACAGTAGACGAGTTCTGCATGTTGGACCTGCTCTTCCACGGGGTGCCAGCGGCCCGTTCCGGTCGGTTCCAGCGCAGTCAGCGTTGCCAAACCGGGGAGATAGCCCACGGGATGATGGCAGGATTCACACGCAATATTTTCGAAATACAGAGCTTGCTGGCAGCACTGACATGAGAAAAGCTTCACTGTTTCGGCACCTTATTGCAGCTCTTGCGAAGCATGATGTCAGGTATTGGTCTCTCTGTGCAAATGTTGTGCTTCCATCAAGACATCAAACCGCGCCTGACAGTGATCCAGAAGCCCTGAAACAGGGGCAGCCTCTTCCGGTGTCGCCGAAACGGCGAGGGGAATATGGTTCTGGGCTGTGACCAGACCCGAAGTCGTGTCGAATCCGAACCATCCTGATTCCGGTACCCAGATTTCAGCCCAGGCATGCAAGTCACAGGTCAATGTCTGGCTGCCTGTATCCAATGGCTTTGGCTGAATCAGGTATCCAGAGACAAACCGAGCTGCGAAGCCCAACCTGCGCGCGAAAGCAACCATTAACCATGCACTATCCCGGCATGAGCCCGTCAGGCGGGAAAGGGTCTCAGCTGGAGCCCAGGTGCCGGGCTCCATGCGCGTCTTATAGTGCAGAGATTGTGCCAGTCTGCGATTGAGCCAGATCAGGCGAGCCAGATCTGTTTCTCCCGCTGAAAGGAATTGACCGTCAAGAAAGCCGTCCAGCAGGTCTGGCTCAGACGTAGCCACTCTGTAGGCGGGATTGTCGGGTGTTTGTGAAAGCGGCTGACCACCCTTCTGAAAGGGGTCATACGGCGTGATATCCACAGTCATACGGACTTCGATATCGAAGTGAGAGACCTGCTCGGCAAAGATGGCTTCGGCAACCGTATTTTCGTGTGCGTCCAACCGCCACGCGATCTGACCTTCGCCAGGACCGACGTTCAGGGCATAGGTCAGGACGGGGCTGCGTGCGTTAACGGGCGGCCGCAGCCGGATGGTCTGAGGGCCCAGGAAGACGGGACGGTCATAGCGATAGGACGTGTGGTGGCGAAGCGTCACGAGCGTGTTCATTGTGGCAGATTTCCGCGATCCACTCTCATGACCTGATGTTCCCTGCTCCCCTGGTGTCCCGTTAGCTCGGGATTATCCTTCCTTTATCGTAACAGGAAGAACGGCAACGGCAACTCTCTTGATATATTCTGGGAAAAACAAAACTGCTCGCTGCTTTTATTGCTTGGCAAACAGAAGGGAGTTGATAGGTTAATAAATAATCGTAATGATCCGGCCGGGTATGGTTCATACAGCTGTCGGGTAAGGAAACGGGGCAAACAGATGAGGTCCAACGTCTTGCAATCCCAGGTCCAGGAAGCCGGCATTTTCTCCGCTTATCTCAAGCCCGCGTTTTTCTGTGAACTGATGAACCGGGGAGAGGCGTTACCTGAGGCCCTGCAACTGGTTCAGGAAAGGCTGTCCCAGTTCGACATCAAGGAACTCCGCCACCGTACATCCAACGCGGAAACCCAGTTGTACCGTCTCGGTATCACCTTCACGGTTTACTCTGACCGGGAGGCCATTGACCGGGTTTTACCTTTTGATGTGATCCCCCGCGTTCTGACAGCCGACGAATGGGCGTTTATCGAAAAAGGCGTGCAGCAGCGCGTCAAGGCGATCAATCTTTTCCTTTGGGACATCTATCATGATCGCAAGATCCTGCAGGACGGTATCATTCCCGCGGATCTGGTTCTGAAAAATGCCAATTACTGTCAGGCTATGGTCGGCGTGGATGTCCCGGGTGGCGTGTATGTCCATATTAATGGAACGGATTTGATCCGCGATCGCAGCGGGCAGTTCCTTGTTCTGGAAGACAACGCCAGAACCCCGTCAGGTGTGTCATACGTCATTGAAAACCGACACATGATGCTGCGATTGATGCCGGATCTGGCATCAGGCATGCCTCTTCGTTCGGTAGAGGATTATGGGCTGCGTCTGCATCGGGCGCTTTGCGATGTCGCTCCGGAAGGCGTAACCAACCCGCAGGTCGTTCTTTTGTCTCCCGGGATCTATAATTCAGCGTATTTCGAGCATGTCTTTCTGGCACGCGAGATGGGTGTGCCTCTTGTTGAGGGGCGCGATCTCCTCGTTGAAAACAATCATGTTTACATGCGAACTGTCGCTGGGCTCCGACCTGTGCATTCGATCTACAGACGCATTGATGACGCTTTCCTGGACCCGCTGGCTTTCAATCCGGAAAGTCTTCTGGGCGTTCCCGGACTGGTGGAAGCTTACCGTCAAGGCAACGTGACGATTGCCAACGCACTCGGGACCGGCGTTGCGGATGACAAGGCCGTCTACGCGTATATGCCACGGATTATCCGGTACTATCTGGAAGAAGAACCCATTCTGGGAAGCGTTGAAACGCACATCTGCGCTGAGCCAGAAGGGCTGGCCTTTACTTTGGCTAATCTGGAGAAGCTTGTCGTCAAACCTGTCGGGGAGTCCGGAGGCTATGGGCTTCTGATAGGGCCACACGCAACGGAAAGCGAACTCGAGGACTTCAGGCGCCGACTGACGGAGAACCCTTCCAATTATATCAGCCAGCCCGTGATCGATCTTTCAGTGACGCCAACCCTGTGTGACGCAGGCGTTGAGGCGCGGCATGTTGACCTACGTCCCTTCGCATTAACCGGAAAAACGACATGGGTGCTTCCGGGGGGCTTATCGCGTGTGGCTCTCCGTAAAGGATCTCTGGTTGTTAATTCCTCCCAGGGCGGAGGATCGAAGGATACATGGGTGATGTCCGTATGACACAGCTTTCCCCAACGGCATCAGGCATGCTTCCCGGCCTGAATACCCTTCTGTCCCGGTATGCCGAAAGCATGATGTGGCTGGCGCGCTACATGGAGCGGATTGAAAATCTGGCACGTCTGATTGAGGTGACCGAGGCGTTCGTACGAGGCCCGGACGGACGGACGTCCTGGGACACAATCGTTCAGATCAATTCAGACGAAGAGCGGTTCAGTGCTCTTTATCCAGCGGCTACCGAGCAGGATTATCTACAGTTTTACATTACGGATGTTGCAAATTCGAGTTCCATCAAGGCGATGGCCAACTCTGTTCGTGAAAATGCCCGCTCGGTTCGTCCATTGATTTCCACAGAAATGTGGATGCAGTTGAACGTCTTCACCCGTTGGGTCCTTGATCTTCAGGCGTCTGATATCCGCAGGACTGGCCTTTCTGCGTTGTGTAATCGCATCAAGCAGGACTGCCAGACCCATACAGGCGTAACAGAAGGCACGTTATACCGCGATCAGGCATGGCTCTTTTACCTTCTGGGACGGCATATGGAGCGGAGTGACCAGATCACCCGTCTCATAGATACGCGATACCACACGCTGCTTCCCCAGGAAGAAGTCGGCTCTGAAATCGATACGACACAGTGGGCATCTGTTCTGCGATCTGCGGCTGCATATCACGCATTTCGACGCTTGCAGCCGGTCACGACAACGCCAGCAAATGTGGTCGGATTTCTACTGAAGAACGAAGGGTTTCCTCGGTCTCTCGCCTTGAATTTACGGCAGACGGATAGCGTTCTGGGCGCATTGTCCACGCACTACAATCTGCGCAAGCAATGCTATGCCGTGCAGGAACGTCTGGCGGACCTACGCGCGAGCCTCGAAGATCAAACAGCAGAAGAGATCATTATTCGTGGGCTGCATGAATATATGCACTGGATTCAGGGGCAGATAGAAACAATCCAGACGGAACTGGTGACTGCTTACTGGCCCCCAGCAGCTACGCAGCACGTGTCGGATGCCAGTGTCGCGCAATAAAACAGGAAGGGGCTGATCGCTCAAATAGGGGAAGAAGTGGAAATCCTTCCTCTCGGGCATTGAGGATAAATATGAATTACTTATTGAGATCCATATTATGGATGAAGAAATCCACAACTTCTGAAACCAGTTTCTTCGAATCTTGCCGCCAGTAGACTCCCACGTTTAGCGTAATATCGGATAGATCTTCAACGTTTTTATTATCTTCAAATTTATATTTTACTGATTTTAAATAGGATATCGTAGACATTCCTATAGTATCAGGATTATCTATCAAGCTGGATGCACCAATGATTGAGTTTAGTTCAATCAGGTTTTTCGGTGTTTTTAATCCATTATACTCGAGAATAGAGTCGAATCTATCGCGCATAGCGGTTCCACGAATGGGTAGAACCCATACTTTCGATTGAAAGCTATCCCAGTTTCTAACTATCTCTTTCATTGGATAGGCACGATCTTTATCGATAATAACACATTTATCTTGGATGAGATATTTATAGTTAATCCTATCATCTATTATGTCATTATAAGCACTGGCAAATATTATATCTGTCCTTCCCTTCAAAAGAGAGGAAAATAGGTGCTCTCGTGACCCATAGTTTACTGTAAAATTTACATTTTTAGATGAAACTATAGACAAGACACATTTCATCATCTCTGAAATAATAGAGTTTGACTGGAATGATATATTTACATAGTTTTTTCGTTATAGATATTATCTATATCAATAATCATCCTATCTATTTCTTTTTCAATTAAAATGCTAGATTCTACAACACGTTTCGCAATCTCATTGGGTATAAGGCCATGTATAGTTCTTGAAAAAAGTGTTTTTCCAATAATTTTTTCAAATTCTATGCATGTTTTGGATATTGCGGCGGGTGTTAAAGACATCACTTCGGATGTTTTTTTAAGTTTTGTATTTTATAAATATGTTTTATTACGTTTAAATGACGAATTTTAATGTTGGATTTTCTATTCATTTAAATTCTTCCCACGAATTTTAAGAATTATTGAATGTTTACCGTGTGCTATCGAGTGGATTTCTTTGTTTTTCTGGGCTCATTCTTCGTTGCAATAAGAAATATTCATCTCTTTTTCTGGGGCGCTTTCTTATTTCGTGGACGAAGATCAATAGCATTTCTTAAAAGTGTGGATATCAACTTTTTTTGACATACAAAAGATTATCTATTTTTTCGGATTTTTAACTAATTTTACCGATTGAAAAAAATGTAAAATTAAAACGGATAAATATAATATTCCGAAAATATCATATATGTTTTAATAATTATAATTTATTTAATGTACACTTATTTATGTATTATAATTTTTATTAGAAATATATCCGATTTTAAAATTTACAATTAATTAAATTAAAAATAAAACTATTCCGTAAACTTAGTTTTTCTTGGTTTTTATTTTTCAGAAGAATGATGCATTCGAAAAACCTTTGATGAGTACCCTTACTTTTTTAACTCAGGGTCACTCGCAGTGGGGGGAAGGACCGGACAAGCCATGTCCAGTGCGGCTCGCAGATTTTCCCAGCTTGTGAATGATGTCGGTCAGAGCACTGATTTCGAGAGCAATCTTTTCAAGCACGCTGGAAACCCACTGATGGTCTTCCATTCTTGCCAGAAGTGCTCGGCGTTCATGATTTTGTAGCAGGACTTCAGAGCCTGAATCTCACTGTCGTAGGTCTGGACAATGGACTGGAACAGGTCCTGCTGAACAGGATGCAGCCAGAGCCTCCTGAAAGGTCTCAACCGCCTTGTTGAGCGAGGATGTTTCTTCCGATGGAGACATGGCCAGACTGATGCACTCGAAAAGCTGAGAGGTCAGTCCATACATGGCACAGGCACGGGTTCTGGCAAGATTTCTGTCGAGGGTCTCCAGGGAGTGCCAGATTTCCCGTTTCCCCAGAGCGGGCCGAAAGCGAACGGGAATCCCGCGTCTGAAATGGAAACCGGATTGCAGACGAATTAGCACAACAGGGCTCGTTTTGTAGAAGCCCTGTGTAGAAGAATGGGGGCTCCGGGTTGCTGAAAACCCTAAAAGCCGTTTATTTTCAATAACTTATATGTGGTGCGAGCTGCGGGACCCGAACCTAGTGTTGCGGGACGCGTCCCGCAGTCAAACCCTTGAAAATACGTCGAAAACGCCGACGCCAGTCTTTCCGTGATCAAATCTGAACCTATTCTCTGGCAAACATTCTGGTAAGGCAAGCCTCTCTCTGAGAGCGGATTTTCCTTGCAGAGTGACGGATATCCAAAATATATAAATGTTTATCCAAAAAGGGAGGGCATCATGCAGGTTTCAAAATGGGGAAACAGCCTTGCGGTTCGTATTCCTGCTCATATCGTGCGCCAGCTTGGCTTGCAGGAAGGTGACAACGTCGAAGCCGTCTTTTCTCGCCTGAAAAGCCATGAGGAGGCTTTGCAGTCTCTCAAAACGATAGGCCGTAAACTGCCTAAGGATTTTCGTTTTGAACGTCCTCAAGACTGAGCATGTCTGTTTTTCTCGATACCAATATCCTGCTCTATGCCTGCCTGGAGCAGGACGCAGAGAAAATGCGTATTGCCGTCGACCTGCTACGCCAATCGGATTGCCATATCTCGGTTCAGTCCCTCAACGAGATGACGAACACACTGCGACGTAAGACAAAGCTGTCGTTAGACGACATAGGGGAACTGGTCTCTGACATCAGAAGCCTGACCACCGTGCATGACCTTACGACAAGCGTTTACGCCAGAGGCTGGGCGATTGTGCGTCGTTACGGCTTGCAGACTTATGACAGCATGATTTTGGCCTGCGCCATTGAAAACGGGCATGAGACTGTTCTGTCAGAGGATATGCAGAACGGTCTTTCCATCTTCGATATGACGACTATTCGGAATCCGTTTGAAGAAATTTATAAATATTTAGAGGTCAGCTAAAATTCTAAATCCGGTTACGACCGCATTTTTGTAATAATCTCCAGCATCTGGGCGAAATATAATTTGTAAATCTGGAACTATGGATATTCCGGAATATAATTTAAAAGAGTAGTTCATTTCTAAGACCTGAATATTGGTTTCTACGGCATGAACGCCATTTTGTAATTTAATTCCAAGATCCTGCTGAAGCTCCTGCGTTCTCGTGAGGTTGGGGTTAACTTGAAGATTTGAAAAGAAAATCGATGCATAATCCGCATCTCTGCCTGGAATAAAATGCTGGGCAATCAATCCAGCAGTATATTGGTGCCGAAAGGGCAAAGATGATCCTGTTGCATCTGTCGCGATACCCATCAAAATTAGACCGTCTCGTGGTCCCGGTCCAAAGCGAAACAACATCTGATCGCCACCAATATAGGCGGCTCCTCTCTGACGCTCTATACGAGCTGGCGCATGCGAAGTGACGATTGGTTCTCCCGTAACGGACACGTAGAGATCTTTATTGTCAGACGTATCCACATAACCTCCGATCTTATAATGTCCGGGAAGTTTTTTTCGTCCCCATTGGGGATTCCAACCTATTTCCATAGGAATCATGATCCCGAGTGAGGCTGTAGTAATTGTGAAACCAGCAATTCCACCGTCTTTTTTTGTGTCCTGAAATAGTCCGACGCGGGTATAAACGGATTTTATTGGATCATACTCTACTTGAGCCCCGAGTTCTGCATATGGCCAGGAGCGCCAATGCGATGAAACCGAAACAGCTGTGGGGTGTGAGCATGTCACGTTGTCTAGCGCATAGCATCCAAGTGGGAATGAACCGAAACTCATATTTGGTGGATAAAAACCAGCAGTAATTGTGACACGATCGTTTGCGATCTTCTGCTGCAGATATAGCTCCACAAGGTGGTATAGAACATTGCCGCCGACACCAAAGCTTTGTTGAGGCTCAAGTAGTGTTAAGTCTCCGACATAATTCTTGGCGACGTCACGTCCAGCGCGCTGGACGCCAAGCATTCGGAAACTCAGCCCTTTGACATCAATTAATTTTTGCAGATCGATATCAACGCCCATCGTGATTTGATGGTCATAAGCTATGCCTTTGCGCCGTCCGCCAGCTACGTCAGCCAGTGTTTCAGTCAAATATGTTAATGTTAAATCTATCCCTTTTTTATGAAGCCATGTTCGGGCCCCAAAGGGATCTCCTAAAGCTTTATTGCTGAAAGGCGATTTGGTGGTTGATAGATCAACAGGAGCTTTTGGAGGCTTTACAGAAACATTTCCGGGATCAGCGTTAGGGGGCTCTGTGGGAGTGTACGTGCTACTTCCCGGAGTGGCATGTGCTGGATTTAATGCTCCCCATGAGCATAGCGCTACGCAGAGCAGACTTACGGCAGCTACGGAATGATGAAGGGTACGGCAAATGAGAGGCATCGACTTTCAACTTAAATCTCGTGAATGATAACCAACTAGTCAGTCAGTAAGATTTTTAAGCCGATAGGACGAAAATAAATTCTACAAAAATCACGCTTCTGAGATCAGGGTATTGATAACAAGAAAGTGAATATGGATACCTGACTACTGATCTGGTGATGATAAATACGTAATTATCATGGTTTTCACCAAATTCTTGTGTCTTATGCTATTTGACGAACTTAACATATTTATCCCAAGTACAGTAGATACTGTATGGTGATTGCTAACTCTATAAAAACAAAAAGATGTATACAATAAGTGAAGATCAATAGGGGTAATTGAGCGTTTAAATACCCCTAAATCTTGACCTCTTTTTAATATGGAATTCAATTCCATAAGAATATTTTGACTTAATACAGTATCTATATCGGTGCTTCTGAGTGTTTTTCCATTATTTATATTTTCTATCATAACCATTCTGACAAAATTCTCATTATTTTTATGGTAATCGAATGTAAAATCTATTATTTTCTCAAGTTCTTCGATAGGATTTAAATCGGATTTATCTAATTTTTCCTCTAAATTTCTGAGTTTAGGATATATTTCTTCTAGAACGGCTTTATATAATCCGTCTTTATCACCGAAGTGATAGTAAATCATTCCTTTGGTAGTCCGGGTGCCTTTGGCAATCCTATCAACACGAGCGCCAGCTAAGCCATATTCCGAAAATTCTTTAAGGGCTACCTCTAGAATGTTTTGCCTTGTCTGATCTGCATCACGTGATGTCGTTATGTCGCCACTCATAAAAACTCCTGTATTTTTAGGTTTGTCCGAATTTTTTGCGTTACGAAGCTCTTAAGTGAACCTATCACGAGGAGTTGACCCTCCAAAAGACAATTGAAGGTTGGGTCAGGTCCGGTATTTGGCTTATTCGACAACTTAACTGACTATCTAGTTAGTATGAAAATACTTTTAGAGCAGCTTCATGTTGTTGCGATTAGGAGGACGTTATGTATCAGCTTGATAAGCCTGACAGTCGGATCGGGTTGGCATTAGCTTGGCTGCTGAGTGCTGTTTTGACGATAACCGGATTATATTTTTTGATTGGAGGTGTTTGGTTACTATCTCTGCGGGGTAGCCCTTATTTCGCTCTTGAAAGTCTGTTCCTTTTGTCTTCGGCATATTTTCTGGCACGCCGTCAGATGCTGGCATTTCCGCTTTTTATAGCCTTTTATGTCACAACTGCTTTGTGGTCTTTCTGGGATGCAGGTTGGGATTTTTGGCCATTACTTTCACGTTTGATGGTGCCTTCTGTTTTTCTGCTTATCTTCCTGGTTCTCCTTCCATATCTTCGACAGGTTAACGGTAAAACTGCTTTGCGTACGGTGTCTTATGGGCTATCGGGCATCACCTTTGCAGGCATCGCTGTAGCATTTGCCGAAATGTTTGTGCCTCATGCGCCGGTGGCAGGCCCTGACGCAGAGCTGCCTCTTGCGAGTACTCAGGACGGTCATGGTGACTGGGGGGCTTACGGCCGTACGGCTGAAGGAACGCGCTTCGCACCGTTTTCTGAAATCAATCGGAAGAATATTTCTCATCTGCATCAGGCATGGGTCATGCATACTGGTGATATCCCCGTTAGCCCGGGTGGGAACGGTGCGGAAGATCAAGAAACTCCGCTACAGATAGGCAACAGTTTATATCTGTGTACCCCACATAACGACGTCATTTCAGTGGACGTTGATAGTGGTAAGACTCGCTGGGAAGCACAGGTAAATTCACAGTCAAAGGTTTGGCAACGGTGCCGGGGATTGGGGTATTTTGATGCGACCGCTGCGCGTCCTGCCACCCTCAATGCGGCTTCAGATCCGGCCCCTGTGAACTATGATCCTTCCGCTTCATGCCAAAAGCGGCTTTTTACCAACACACCAGACGGGCGGTTGGTCGCCATAAATGCTGACAATGGCAAACTCTGCACAGAGTTCGGTAATAACGGAACGGTCAATCTTTTAGAAGGATTGGGTAATGCGCCTGATCCACAATATCAGCTCACTTCTGCGCCCACTGTAGCTGGTACGACCGTTATTGTAGGTGGACGCGTTGCAGACAACGTTAAAACTGATATGCCTGGTGGTGTCATTCGGGGCTATGACGTCATAACGGGAGCTTTGCGTTGGGCGTTTGATCCCCGCAACCCAGATCCGAATCATGTTCTGGCGCCCGGAGAGACTTACCGTCGGAGTTCAGCGAATTCCTGGGCTCCCATGTCGTATGACGCTGCGATGAACACAGCCTTTATCCCGATGGGTAGTTCTTCGGTAGACTTGTGGGGTGCTAATCGCCTTCCAGAAGATCATAAGTACGCAACATCTATCCTGGCCCTGGATGCCACCACAGGTCATCTGCGTTGGGTATATCAGACAGTGCATAATGATCTATGGGATTTTGATATTCCCATGCAGCCTTCTCTTATCAATGCTCCGACTAAGGATGGACAAAAACCGGCAGTCGTTTTCGGAACCAAATCCGGACAAATTTTTGTTTTAGATCGTCTGACTGGAAAACCGATTACCACAGTAAAAGAAATTCCGGTTCCAAAAGCTGATATCCCGAACGAACAATATTCTACTACACAGCCTTTCTCTGTAGGAATGCCTCAGATTGGCGCTGGTCCATTGCATGAATCTGATATGTGGGGAGCAACGCCATTTGACCAACTCGTATGTCGGATCAATTTCCGCTCAATGCGATATACAGGATTATTTACTGCTCCAGGTACAGATACTTCGCTAAGCTTCCCTGGTTCGCTGGGGGGCATGAATTGGGGCAGCATATCTTCAGATCCTAATAATGATCTTATCTTTGTAAATGATATGCGTCTGGGTCTATGGGTGCGGATGGTTCCAAACGCGCCCAAAAGCGGGACTGACCCTCACAATTCGCAAAAAGAATCTGATGGTGGTGAATCAGTCAATGCTGGCATGGGAGCTGTTCCTCTTGGTGGCACTCCCTATTCGGTTGTTAAGAATCGCTTCATGTCACCACTGCAAATTCCCTGCCAGAAGCCGCCTTTTGGTACTTTGTCAGCAGTGAGTTTGAAGACGCATAAAATTCTTTGGCAGGTCCCCGTCGGAACTGTGCAGGATACTGGTCCATTTGGCATCAAAATGCATATGAAAATGCCTATCGGCATGCCTACACTAGGGGGAACTCTTGCGACGAAGGGTGGTCTCGTATTCATAGCGGGAACGCAGGATTACTATCTCCGTGCATTTGATAGCTCGACTGGAAAGGAGGTTTGGAAAGCACGCCTACCGGTTGGAAGCCAGGGTGGGCCCATGTCGTATATCTCACCAGTAACGCACCGGCAGTATGTTGTTGTTTCTGTTGGAGGAGCTCGGCAATCACCGGATAGAGGCGATTATGTAATTGCCTTTTCGTTGGACCAAAAATAACGCACAACAACCTAACGCTGATGCTTTGTGTAGGTGATATGATTATTTGGTCCAATTCCTCTCATATACTGCACATTAAACTGTGTTTGGATAATAACGACTCAAGAGAAGCTGCTTCTCTTGAGTCGCGTTGAAGTGTCCCGAAACCGGTCGGTTTTGGGACAGCGCGGGGAAAATGGGCCCGGCTGTTCCGAAACCCTGTTCCGGAATGCCGGGAGGGAAAAGGCGATGACACGGTATGGCTATGCACGGGTCTCGACCGGAGACCAGGTTTGCGATGGGCAAGTCGCAGCCCTTCAAAAGGAAGGCGTGACCGATATCGTTTTTGATACGGTGTCCGGCAGCGTGCCTGCTGCCAGTCGTCCAGGCCTCTCCAGTCTGCTGAGCCGCCTCAAGGAAGGGGACAGTCTGGTTGTGGTGTGTCTGGACAGGCTGGGCCGTAACACCCTTGACGTGATGGGGTTGGTGAGCAACCTGACTGAGCGGCGCGTTCGAGTGCGTATTCTCAATATCGGGATTGAGACGGGCACCCCGAATGGTCAACTGTTCCTGACCATCCTGGCAGGCTTTGCTCAGTTTGAGCGGGAGCTCATTCGCGAACGCACAAGGGCGGGGCTTGCAGCGATCCGGTTGGCCGGAAAACAGCTCGGGCGACCGCCTGTTTTGACTGTTCGGCAGAAGAAACACGTCAAAGAGCTGAGCGCTTCTGGACGGTCACTGGGAGAAATCGCAGGAATTTTCCGGGTCAGCCGCACGACCGTCTGGAGGACGGTTCACTGCGGCCTGCACTGTTCCAATACCCGGAGTTGAGGGACAGTCCTTGTGCTCTCCCTTCCTCGGTCATTGACAGCATTCCGCAAATGACCGGTTTCGGGACAATCTAACGCCGATAAAGTAGTCAGGTTGCTAAAGCAGAAGGCAATGTGATGTCAGTTACAAAAGGGGTGAACGGAATGTCTGTTGTCGGGAAGGGATGACCGAAAACAGACATACGTTCGCAATAGAGCTATCGTCCTGAATATGCCGTTCCGACGCGGTTTTGAGAATGTTGGCTCATCCCGAAGCCTATCTTTCTCCACCTATGGATTACTGGTGAGGGGAGTTGCCAAAGAATTTCTCTCGTACCTTCAACCACCTCGTCAACGGCTATGTGAGTTGAGTGTGAATGAAGTCGGGTTGTGATAAATCGCCTTAAAGTGCGAGAATATCACCCTCAAGCAGAAGAGCCGCGCGGTGGCGATCTGTTTCGGAAATGAGATGCTGCGCAAAAGCAGGGCTTGCGTCGGTCGATCGGTCAAGTAGGCGCGCAAGCAGCCCTAGCGTTGATCGTTGCCGATCACTCAGCTGCTCGAGGTCGAGCGCGATCTGGGCGGTCGATGTCTGGTTGACGTAGCTGAAGATCTTGCCGAGCAGGCCTGCAACTGGGTCAGAAAGTTGGATGCCGGGCTCGTTTTTGGAATTCGCGAACCGGAAATGGCGAAGCGACGCACCTTGGTCGGTCAGAGCCAAACCGGAGAGGTAGGTCTCGATCTGTTTCTCATCATCAAGAATGTGATGCGCCTTGTTGAACAAGCAGAGACGGTTGAGGAAGAAACTGCCAAACCCGTCGATCAGAATGTTCGGTTCTTCGTCCTCGAGATAAGGAAGCCGTTCAAGGTTTCGGGCGATCTGGAGTAACCCCTTGAGCATGTAGAACTCAAAGTGAGGCAGTTTGTCCTCACTGGCCTCCAAGAGATCGAGCAATTCGGCGATGAACGCACCACGACGGGCGCGACCGACATTGGGGTAGGAATAGCGTTCGAGAAGCATGGCTGTCGCATCCACCTCGTTCCGAAGTAGCCCATAGAGGCTGTTTTTGAGCATCATGTGGACCATCAGCAACTGGGGGGCGTGCGCTTCGGTCAGGATAGAACCGACGATGTCGACGATTGACCAATAGAGCAGGTCGGTCACCTGATAATGGATGAGGAATCCCTCTTCCGAGATCCAGCGCAAGAAGGTCTCAAGTTTCGGTGAACTGAGAAGATTGAGAAAGTCACCTTTACCGAGATGTTTGAGCTTGAGCTCGGTGACTGTCGGCTGGATCCGCAAAACATCGCGCAAGGGTTTAAGGTCGATCTGGTGTGGCGCTCCGGAATGAAGGATGCCGCCTAGAACGAAGCTATCTGGCCGCCGGACGTTCATGCCATCCGGTGTCAGCAGAAGCCTACGAATGTTGTTGGTTTCGTCATAATAGAAAGTGAATAGCCCATCAGCACTGGGCAGATGGTGTAAGGCTAAGATCCGGCCCCTCAGAGTCTGGATGTCTATCATCGTGTTTTTCCTGTTAGATGCATCCCCTGTGGGCGGGCAGAAGACGACCAAGCGTGCAGCAGTCGAGCTTGTATTCTGCGACCACCCACCCATGGCTGCGGTCGGCGGCCTTTCATGAGCGAGTGCCACATATCTTGCGCTGCATCACTAAATAGAGGAATGTCTGGCCAAATAGAGAGATTTGTAGAAATAGATACGAGCTATGATTATTTTCTGAATTCCGACACTTCATTATAAACAACGATAATGTCACCCTGAGTTTCAACTTAAGGTATTTTTAACACAAACATCTAAAGGTTTGGGATTATTTTTATCCCGATACTTATCAAGTATAACACCTTCAAAGTACAAGTGCTTGTCAGCAATACGACGCAGGAAAAAGTTCGTATTGAGGTGGGGGTGTTCCTGATGGTATTCAGAAACCGTCGCCATCCAGAATCCGTTATGTTTGCTCACTACGTCTAAAACACCGTTCACGTAATCTTGAAAACCATTGCTTGTATTTTGGAAGTTTAGAGACTGTCTTTTTCCTGACAAAGCGGACTTAAAACGTTCCTTGATCGCTGTACAAGCTCTGGAATCAAAAATTGCCAATCTGGCGTCGGGGCAAAGGAAGAACAGGAATTTGGATGAAGCCGAGACTTGCCGAGATGTAAATACACCTTCTTTAACCCAATTGTTAGCTAGAGAGATGGGGTCGGGTTTTTCCGCCCTTATTTCGCGCTCGAGAACCCTAAGAAATCCTTCATTCGGTACAATGATCTCATCTGGACGCGGCTTTTTCCAACGAAATGCTCTCATCAAACCATAATCTGTGACGAATTCTCTGCAATTTAGGAAATTAATTTGATTTCCGCGGGCATTTTTAAAAATATCTGCCCACTCAGAATCTGAGTGAAAAATATAAGGCTGCTTCCAGCAACAGGTGAAGCTATCGAGAGCTTTCTGGGCAATCTGGTCTTGATAGGCCTTGAGCACATATTTCACAGAATTTTCCTCGTCATTTAATAATATTTCGGTCGAATATGCAGTGTGATTTAACAAACCGTCAATCCGAAGCAAGATTTTGGACAGTCATCTGAGCCTTACCGACATACTTTATTTACGTGACGGTAAAAAATAGTTAATCTCATTACTACTATGGGCAATAAGAGACGAAAAGGATGTTTACTCATATCTGCTACGCAGAAAGTGATTTAAGCAACTGTATGCCCGACATGTAGGCGACTACAGCCCGTCTGCTCTGTTGTTGATGAGCCGACAGGTTGTTTGGGAGGGTAAACGGACTGTCCGGTTTCGGATGGAAACTTAAAAAATCGGACATTCAAGAGCGCGAAATAATCTCGACTACAATCTCCACTTTATTGTTTGTAAGTGTAATTTATTTAAATCTATCAATATCTTATAATAACACCATTGGCCCATGCTATGATTGCTACCATGCTCCGAACTGCGGACCGTTAGACAGTTCCTTTCATGGGTTGAAAACAAAGCTTCGTCCGCTCGCGCTCAGACGCTTTGAAGCACTCGTCTAAGCTCGTCAGCCACGTATGGTGATAGCCCTGCTGTCTCGGGTGTCAGTCGGGAGAGGAAGCCTCGCGCTGACTCTAGATCCATGTCCCTGTTGATTGTCAGGCTGGACAGGACGTGCGCCGTGTGGCGAGAGAGGCCGAGGCTGATAAGCTGGATCATCGTTTGCGATGCTGCCCCAAGCTCCAGATATAAAGTCAGTGCCGGTATCTTCGCGGCGTAGGAAGCGTGCCCCGTTGCGGTCAGGGCCTCTTTGAGCACAGCTCCGTAACAGCCCAGCATGTTCACGTATTTGAACCGGAGGCTGCTTTCCACATCCGTCAGTACCTCTCGAATGACCGTCCGGTTGGACCGGTTCTTTCCCTTGCGCTTATGGTAATTGATCGCATCGTCGATGATCATCGGCAGCGGCTCACCACGCATCCAGCGAAGAGCGAGAGGAGCCCAGTACCGATGATGCTGGCCACTCTTCAGCTCAAGATATTTGTGTACCCGGGCAAAGACAGGTCGCAACTTGTCAAGCGCTTCCCTCCACCCCGCGCTCGGATGAAGCGGGATGAGATAGTCTGGACCCTTTTCCGCGATCTTCTCGATCATATAGTCGTACAGTTCTTGCTGCCGGTACCCTGAAATTTGCGGGCTGGCAGCCAGCGTTTCCATATTCAAACCGATCTGATTGTCAGCGGTCGCCAAGGCAGAGGTAATGCTAGCTCGTGTCTGCATCGACAACCCGCTTAAGCGGTCAAAAGTGTTATCAAGCTGACCTTGCCGATAGTCTCGCAATAACTTTGAGAAGGCGGCTTCCAGATTCGGAGTCTCGCCCGATGGACGGTCAGTCGCCGCTATATACTCAAGCAACTCGGCCGATGTGTCGGTCAGGGCAACCTCAAGCGACGGCTTGATAGGCTCATCCTTTGGCCCGGAGAGCGGACTTGATTCCCATTCATCGTAATCGACGAGAAAAACGTTCCCCTGAAAGTCCTTGCCGAGGCGACCGGCACGTCCCGCGAGGTTCCAGAAATCGACGGGTTCGATTGGGTTCTCTTCCCCCTTATGGGGGTTCTGCATGAACACGTTGCGCGCGGGCAGATTAACGCCTTGCAGCAGCGTGCTTGTGCAGACAATGTAATCGAGATGCCCGTCAGCAAATGCGCTTTCAACAGCGTTCCTCAGCAGCGGAGGAATGCGGCCGTAGTGGAAGCCAACTCCTCCCTCTATGGTTTCAGCAAGCACGTAGCTCGGATGGACAGCCTCTTTCGCAAAGGCAGTCAGCTCCTTGCGAACCTGTACCGATAGCTCACTTAGTCCGGAGGAGGTCACCACTTTAGCAACCGCTGGATCTTGCGACAGCTCTTTGATCTTGAACGCGACGTCCTCACATGCCGCAGGACCGGCGGCATAGACGAGGCTTTGAGAGGCGTTGCCAAGAGCCCAACTCAGATATACGAGCCCATCATAGGAATTATAGATCGGTATCGCGGCATCGATCTCCGCGAGCGGGGTCTTCTCGCCGTCCCGCCACAGCAGCATATCAAACTTCTTATCGTCGCCCGCTCTGCGGTTCAGCAGAATGATGTTCTGGGCGACGGGAGAATCTTTGGTCTTGACCACTTTGACGCTGTCGCGGCCGACCACCGTGCCGAAGACGGCCGGTTCTCGAACTTGCGGGGACGAGAATAGGAACTGCATGTCGGGGTGACGCCGTTGCAAGTCCTGCAAGACTGAATGCAGGACCACTCCCCGGGCCCCCTCGCCGATAAGATGCGCCTCATCGACGATCGCTACGTCGAATCTAAGTTCAGGAGCAGTATGAAACAGCACTTGGAGCCGTTCCGGCGTGAGCACATAGATCGGTGTACCTAATACTGTCGACGCAGCCGGTATCGGCACCGTCGTCACCCCGAACCCCTTGTCGAGGCTGGCTGCGCGCAAATCGGCGGCAACTTGGCTGATGAGGGCGCGGCTCGGCACCAGATAGACTAGGTTGGCGTTCGGACGCGTTCGCTTGAGCTGTTCGATATACGCCAAAAAGACAAACGACTTACCCGCCGAGGTGGGCGCGGAAAGCGCCAGCGATGAGCCAGCCGCTAGGGCCTCCCAGACAGTCCGCTGCATATCTGTGAGGACAGCGCTGCGCTCGCCAATGCGCACGGTATTGTCCAGCTGACGGCCGAGGATCTCGTAAAAAATCGCTTCAGTAAGCGTTCTTGGCTCCGCCTCGCCCTTGAACGCGAATTTGATCGCGGGGTAATTTCCAAGTCGCGCCAAGATAAGTCTGGACGCCACCCTGATCCCGGCGAGGGTTTTGCTATAGGCTAGCGATCCGACACTAATGCGATACGCCAGCTGCCGCCATTCCGCTTCTTCAGATTGGGCGAATATCGTGGCGCTTTGAAGGAGCCGCCGCAGGACTTCTTCTTCAAGCGCGGGGCCGTCAGCGAAGCCCGCGCCGCTCAAAATCGATTGACGCAGTATGGCCTCATAGTCGGCCGCGAAGCGGGGATCGCCGCTGATCTTTTCGCAAAGTCCGTCTACGAAGCTCATGCCGCCACTCCGAGCTTCCCATAGAAGGCCGACCTGAAGACCTTTAGAGACGGGAACGGCAGAAGGAAGAGATGCAAATTGGTTGTGACCGGCAGGCGTTTACTGTAGTGGCGCTCTATCACGCGGCAGGCACTGCCGATCCTCTTCTTGTACTTCTCCTCGAATGCCGAGGCGACTTTGTCGGGTTCAAGCGCAAGTATGCGGTTGTAAGCGGCATATTCAAAGCCAAGCAGGCATGCGTGAACGATACGCTTTTGCAGCGTTAGCTTCGACGTTGAGTACGGGTTGATATAGTCCGCGATCTTCGCCTGAAACGCCGGGTCCAGGCTGTTGAGGTCGGACAGGTTGTTCAGGATCTCAATCTCACGAGAGATCTGACCGGAATTAGCCAGGAGTTCCGCCATGGAGGTGAACGCTGCATCAGCCGCCGACGAAAAACTCTGATATATTTTGGACTCCCCAAAATAGATGGTCAGAAGGTCCTTGGCTTCATCGTAGCCAAGATGAATACCATCCGTGCCGTGCACGGGCATGTTGTTATTGGTCTTCAGGTACATCTTCGAGACCAAGCGCGGTGCCTTAAGCACCCATTCCAGCAAAGCATAGAGGATTAGTTCTCCCGGCTCTCCGCCGGACTCGAGTTGATTCTTCGCTTTGATAAATAAGCTCTTCGCATCGTCGCCAAGTCGGACGATGCGGTGATAATCGAGAGCGGGATCGATCCCCTGCAGCGCATCCCGGACTTTGCTCTTTGGCAGGCAGTACGGGATCAGACAGTCGTAAAGGTATTCGACTAACTCCTGAACCGTCGGGACGCCATCAGCGAAGGTGATGTAGTGGAAGCTACCGGTGAGCCGGTGCATGCCAGACGTCCAGTCAAACGGGACCTCTTTCAAGCGGATGCCGAGGCCCGCGTGATCCTTCAGAAGCGCAGTCATCGCGCCAGCGAGAGCCAATTGGTCATTCACCGACGCAGTTTCCTACAATTGCTGTTAGGTCATTTCTGGCCAAGCCACCCTCCTCAGGCATGATAGGTCAACATTCTTTTCGACTATGCGCAATGAACGTCATGGGTGCCGTGGGGCCGCGACACTGACATGTTTGTACAGGGTGGTTCGGGACACGCCGTAGCGCCGGGCTACATCGGCAACCTGTATTTCAGGGTCACGAAGTAGCACTTTGATCTCGCGGACCTGCTTGTCCCCAAGCTTCGGTTTGCGGCCGCCAGAGCGGCCTCTGGCACGTGCTGCGGCGAGCCCAGCATGGGTGCGCTCACGGATCAGACTACGCTCGAACTCCGCGAGAGCTGCAAACACATGGAAGACCAGCTTGCCCGCTGCGCTGTTCGTTTCGATCTTCTCGGTAAGCCTCTCGAAGCCAATTCCCGAGCGCTCCAACTCAGCCATGATCTGCACGAGATCCGGCAGGCTGCGCCCTAGGCGGTCCAACCTCCATACCACCAGCGTATCGCCGTCGCGCAGAGCCTTGCGGCACTGCTCCAACTCTAGGCGCGAAGCGTTCTTTCCGCTCGCCGTTTCTTCGTAGATGACATGGCACCCGGTCTGCTGAAGCGCATCGCGCTGCAAGTCCAGATGCTGGTCCTCCGTGGAGACGCGTGCGTAGCCGATCCGCTGTTTCATTGACACAACCGGGACGTTAAAAACTTGACGAGAACGTTAACTCGACAGTTGAGGTTCGGATAGTCTCAGGCGCAATTTTTTGACATATCCAGAAACCCACCGTTTTCTCGACATTTCCTGACTGTTTGCTATCTGTAGATCAAACTGCGATGTCGCACGTCCGGGATGAGGGAGACAGCAGCCAATGTACCTTCAATCTGTTAACACAGGCGTGCCCTGCTTAAACCAAGCGCGTTTTATTTTGTTGCTTTCCAGTTCGTATATGCCAATGACATCCAACGTACCGCGTCCTTCGGGGAAGTTCCGGGTCACGACTTCACGATCTATCACTAATCCACCCACGCCCACTCGACTGATCAGTTTGGCGAACAGATCTGGATCTTTAAAGCGTTCAACGTGTCGCGTTCTGATGGCCTCCGCGCCTGAAGCAAGCAAAGTATCTGGCCAAGCATAAACCTCTGCATCTGGTGCCCAGCATGCCATAAAGGCTTTGATGTCACGTGCATTATAGGCATCCAACTGCCGACGGATAATTTCAGCTTCGCCGCATGACTGCGTATCGATTTCCAATGTTATCAGCCCCCTATTTGCACAGATCGATTACCTTCATCGAAGTCTGCTTTCGGGATGAAGTTAACAGACTTGGAATGAGCGTAAAGAGGCGAAAGCAGAAGGTCTTCTATTCTACCCACAACAAGAAATTAGTTCCTACATGACACTTTGTATGAAGTGGGTTTTGCCGTGGAATAAAGGAAGAGACACTTGAGTCCTCATCCAAGCGGGGGAAGGTTGAAGGCGGGATACTGAATTGATTCGACCGTTCTCTTCAGGTTCTGCATCTCAATGCCGCTCAGATATGTCGTGGCACCTTGGCTCTTGTGACTGGCCTCATGTCCCAGCAACGCATCAATCCAAAGCTCCCGGATATCGCTGTTCTGGTTTCGCAGAAGTGTTGAGACAGTATGCCGGAACCCATGGAATGTGACTACTGGCGGAAGCTCCATCATCATTTTGTAGCGGGAAAACGCTCGACTGAAGTCAGCACCACGATTGCCATCCGTTGATGTCTTCAACTCAGAGAAGAGATATTTCTCGCCTGCGTTCTGGAAATTCAGAATACCCCAATCGAGGAGGACAGAATGGATAGGAACAAGACGTTCTCCGGCCTCAGTCTTGGGAGACCAGTTGTCTTCAGGATGAGCACAAACGCGGAAGCATGAAACGCCATCGATAGTCTGAACGTCTTCATTGCGGAGATTGCAGATTTCTCCCAAGCGCATACCGCTATAAGCAGCAATCATCGTGATGCCTTTGAAAGTATTAGCAGGAATACTGCACAAGGGCCATGGCGTTTGCAGGAGTTTGCCCATCTCCTCTGCTGTCCAGGCGCGACGCGGGTTTTTCTTGGTCAGATTGAAGTCCCAATTTCCCCACGGATTTTTTTCAACCATATCTCTTCGAAGCAGGTCGTTCCAGAGCGATGAGAGCCGCATAAAATGGTTCTTCACAGTCTTTGCGCTCAGCGTCGATACATCGTGAGATGCGGCTCTTTCGATTTCGTCTTGTAGAGAGAGGTTTTTGGTTTTGCCGTGTGATGCTGGCAACGAGAATAAGACATCCCTGAAATCACCGGCGATTTTGCCATCGATGTTCCGTATCGACAGGTCTCCGAAAGCTTCGATGAAGAGCGCCACGGTTCTGCTGGTGTCTCTCTGAGTTTCGAGGCTTTTGGTAGGCTTGCTGTTCAAAAAGCGGTTGAGAGCCTCAGTGAGCAAAATGGCGGGCCGTGTCTTCGGTGTTGCGGTGACCTTTTTGGGCTTTGTCTCAGTTTCAGCAGTTGCAGGAACTGATGTCTCAGTTGCAGCACTCCGATTGTCGAGAGCCTTGGTGAATGTGCTCAGAAGGGTATCATGAAGACGCTTGATTTCGTTCTCGAGAACTTTTTTCTCAGCGGAATTGATATTGGCTGCTTCGATGAGCTTTCGCGTCATTGCTGTCATATGGTTCTGGCTGTCGAGCGCGACGGCAATGATTTTTTCGATACCTGCGCTCAAAGCCCGTACATCGTGAGCGTGTTGCATTACGCTTTTGTAGTATTTGATTTGTCCAGCCATTTCCGCAGATGAGACGTCATTCTTTCGAATAGTCTCCTGCGTTGCGAGCATGTTTTGGTATTTTTCCAGAAGCGCTCGATAGACGTCGTCTTTGGTTTCAAAGCCGTGTTTCTTCATGAAATCTGCACTCTCGTTCGGAGAGAGTATGGAGGTTTCAGAAGGTGGTTTGGAACGGCTCACGCTGCGAAGTCCTCTGAAAACATCACTCGTCTGCGCATGCAGCTCTGCTGCGCGACGTCTGGCTTCAACTTTGCCTGCTGTTCCCAGCGAGATCCAGATCTCGCTTTTTCCGAGAATCGGACGGAGCGCTTGAGGCACAACACGGCGGAAGTGGAATCGTGAACCGACTTGCTTGAGCACGAAGCTTCTCCAGATTTTGGAGAAGAGCTTTGGAGAACCAACCCGCAGATTGCGGGTCATATCCTCACATTTTCAATGAAATCAGAGAGTTATGTGGTGCGAGCTGCGGGACTCGAACCCGCACGCCCTTACGGACTCGAGATTTTAAGTCTCGTGCGTCTACCATTCCGCCAAGCTCGCACACGCCTCATGCTGCTCGCAGCAGGGCGGTCCCGTTTTGGCTCAGCCAGCGCTCTGCTGCAAGACGTCCTGTGCGCCCATTTGTGCAAAATCTGTCAACTAAGCTCCAAAAAGCAGCGCTATGATCAAAATGTTGAAGATGAGCGAGTTCATGGATCACGACGTAATCTCGAATTTCCGGCGGCGTCATGACCAGACGCCAGCTCAACATGATGCGTCCTTTTCGGGTGCAACTGCCCCAGCGAGACCGGACTTCCCGCAAATCGACACGGGACGGCACAAGCCCCATTCTTTTACTGTGCAGTGCAACAGCATTCGAGAGATGCTCTTTTGCTAGGGTGTGCAGAAAATCCTTTACGCGACGTTCGGTATGAGCCGCATCTCCGCTGACATGAAGGCCATCTGAATCCAGCCATGTGCCACGACGGGCATCTGGCTCGTGCAGAATGGGAACCGGTGATCCTTCGATCATGACTTCGTGGCCGTTAGCCAGTACGCGTTTTTCAGGCAGAGCAGCCAGAGAGGATGTAATCCAGTCAATATGCTGATGGACGAACGCAAGACCCTGCCGCTGGCTGGTGCGCTCCGGCATTGTAACAACAACACTGCCGTCTTGAGCATCAATGCGGAGGGTCATGCGGCGTGCACGAGGCGAACGTCTCCATACGAGAGGGACGGTCGGCGGAAGCATGGGGTTAGCCGGAGCGCTTTCTGGAAATGCACGCGGGTGCATTCGCAGGCCACTCACCGGGCCATGCGGTAATGTAATTCTCCAATGGGCCCGCGCGACGCTCACTTACGCAGCGCCCGCCTGCTGAAGCACCGGCAAGCAGAACGCTGTCCTGCGTTCCGGAGCGCAGAGGGTGCCATTCTGGAAGATCGAACCCGTCTCGCAGCAATCGATAAGCACAGCTTGGTGGAAGCCAGTCGATCTCCGCCAAGAGTTCAGGCGTTAGAGTAACGCAGTCCGGCACCTTGCGATGGCGCTTCGGATAATCTGTGCAACGGCAGGTCTGTGTGTCCAGAAGTCGGCAGGCAACGGTCGTGTAAACGATCTCGTCTGTATCTTCGTCGCGGAGCTTGTTCAGGCAGCAACGCCCACATCCGTCACAAAGGGATTCCCATTGTTCGGACGTCATCTGATCTAGCGGCGTGGTTTGCCAGAAAGGAGAAACTGAAGTCATGGCCGATCCAGTATCACACAGCCGAGGCACAACAGAACCGCTATTGTCAGGGAAAACAGGGCGGCGGGTAAAAGCAGGGGAAGCCATATTAATTTCAGGCGGGTCGTCAGATCTGCGCCTAGACCGATTGCTGCGCGTGTTGTTCCGATGGGCAGTCCAAGTAACGTGGCTCCGAACGGCATCATGACAGCTGGGGAAATCAGAACACCCTGGAGGATGTCATAATGTCGGCTGATAAAGCTTAGTCCAGCGCGATGAAGTTCAGGCAGCGCAAAAGCGAGAGCCGGGCCGGGCAGTAGAACCAGCAAACCAAGAAGGCGTACGTGTCGGGCTGGCAGAAGACGCATCAGCAGCGTGATAACGCCACAGCCAATGAGCAGGCCAAGTATAATGGCGGGCAAGTGAAGCCGCATGGAAATGGCCATCATGGCTTGCTGCTGCCGTACCAGTCCTGAAACCGCTGCTCCAGCTGATCACCGTATTTCGTCCAGAACGCGTCATTGACGGACAAAGCTGTTCCTCGCGGATCAAGGACGCTGTCGGGCATGTCGTTCAGGTGTGGAGACTGAGTATGTAGTTGGGTCAGGGTTTTTTGGGCTGTCGTCGTCGGGTTGTTAGCCGGGATTGCCCAATAAAGTGCAGTGCTGAGAGTTTGCTCTGGCTGCGCGACAAAAAGGGAAGCCGCTGGCCCCGCTTTGACTTTCATGCTGACGCTGGAAATTTCCGTCATGGGGGCGCTGGTCATGAGCGCGCTGCTTTGTTCCATAATCCGGGCGGCATCATCGGGTGTTTTCCACCACACAATATAGGGTCGAAGCAGATCCAGCTTGTGGAACGCACGACTAACACCCGCGGGCGTGGACAGCGCAGTATAAATGTCACGCGCGTCTATGCCGTCTGCAAGAAGGGCAATTTCCAGCGTTGTACGTGCACCCAGATAAAGACCGCGGCGTCCTGGATGACGTGCAACGTCCCAGAAGTCTTTCCAGTCAGGGGCGGCAGGTAGTCGTGAACGATCCCATGCGAGTGCCATGATTGTCTGGCCTCCGGGCAGGCCACATCCCTGAGTGCCATCCAACGGGTGAACCCAACCTTTCTGACAGGCATCTGCAAGCTGGCTGCCGTTTAACAGGATAGCAGCCCAACTAGGGTTCGATGAATGAACGCCCGCGTCCAGCGTGCTGTATTGGCCGTCCCATTCAACCTGCTTCAGCGACTTGTCGCTTGTGATCAGGGCATTCGCAGTCACCGCACCTTCAGGAATGGCCCAGCCGGGGGCGGGAGGAGCAGGTTTGGCTGCACGACGATGTTTTGTGGAGTGGTGTGTAACCGCTCGTTTATGCGCGTGCGCCGAGGCTTCGGATGGTGAGAACACAGAAGCGACACTCTGGCCGACATGGGAAAAGAAATCCCCGATGTCATCGGAAGGGCGGGTGCTGCTCGCGGATGTGGCGTGCGCGTGCATGTTGGCAGGTAGAACCTGTATCGCAAGCAGGCCCACCAGAAATGCTGCAGGACGCATGATACGACCGAGACCCGCCCGGCATCGTGCCGGGAGCGTATGTCGCAGAAAGAAAGCGGGCCGGGTCAGAATGGTGTCCTCAATCAGCATGAAGAAGTCAGGCGCCGATGCCTGACCGAATGCGGCGGCACTTTAATACAGGTCGGCACGAAGCGGAAAGGCCGTTGCATGGCCGGCGGGCCAGGCGAGCTGAACGGCGGCTCCGGCTCGTGGCAGCTTCTGGGCCTGAAGGGGCGGGCGCCGGAGTTCAATCTCGGTACCATCCGGGCAGCGCACCCGCATTCTGATATGATCGCCAAGATGAACGCTGTCCGTCAGTGTGCCGCGAACAGGTGGCGCTTCCTCATCATCAAGACCAAGAGACTGGCTGCCGAAAAACGGCGAGATCCGATCCGGGCGAACGCACACCAGGCAGGCGTGACCTTCTTGAAGCGTATCGTCGGATGCGAGAGCTTCCACAATGCCGCCGCAGGCAAGTTGAACGCGCGCGACGTCATCCGCAATATCCAGAACCTGCCCGGTCAAGGCATTGGCTTCACCAAAGAGTGTCGCCACTCCAACGTCTGGTGGGCGATCATACAGTTCGGCCGCTGTTCCGCACTGAAGCAACGCCTCTTCATTAAAGAGGGCGATCTGCCCTCCTGCGCGCAGTGCGTCTTCCTTGCGCGTGACGCTTTGCAAAACGCTGAGATTTCGCGCGCGCGACAGTTTCGACAGTAGAGACGCGATGCGTCGACCCGCGTGGATGTCCAGACCACCGTATGGGTTGTCGAGCAACAGAATGGTTGGGGCAGTTACGAGTGCACGGGCCAGCATTGCACGGAAGGTCTGCTCTGGATTGAGGTTCTGCGGAGAAAGATTTCCCAGTCCATCCAGTCCCAGAAGAGACATCATGCGGCCTGCACCAGCATCGGCTTCTGCGCGGCTTTGTCCTTGGGCGCGCAGTGCGAAAACGATGTTACTGCGCGTATCGAGGTGAGGAAACAGCGGATCTCGGGTGCTGATCAGGACAATGCTGCGTTGGCCGGCGGGACGGGATGTAACATCCGTTTCCTGCACAAGGACTCGCCCGCCCATGGGGGGAGAGAAACCTGCGATCAGATCCAGTAGGCCAGATAATGCGGCTTCATCAGTCCCATAGGCGGTAACCGTTTCCCCCTCGGAAACCGTGAGGTCAAACGCTTCTCCCCGTAGACCAGCGCGTAAAGCTTCAAGCCGGAGAGCCGGAGCCAGGCGTGTGGCGGGCTTCTTGCGGCGTATGGGAGATGGTGGGGCGCCGGGTGGGCGGGACATGCAACCTCTGATAATGCTTTTGCGTTTGAAGCCAGATACCGGGCCTGATTCCCAGGTCCCTATTTGATTGCAATGAGGGTTTGAACATGAGCCGCGATACCGTCAAGAAGAACATCGAAGCTGCAGCCGAGACAACGCAGGATCAGATCGAGACGCTGCGCAAGCAGGTTGAGCAGATCCTGAACGACTATGTTAACCCGGCTCTGCTTCAGGCAGCGGACCGTACAGAGCATGCCGTTGCAAATGCCCGCAAAATCACAGATCATGAAATTGAAAATGTATCGACGCGTGTGCAGTCGCGGCCCATCGCCGCTATTCTGATTTCCGCTGTGGTCGGTTTCCTGGCGGGCCGTTTCTCCAAGTAATCGGCACGTGACCTTTCAGGCGGGAGGCAGGCCATTCACAGACCTGCGCCCGTCCTGTTAGAAATAAAGGCAACGATCCTCCATGAAGCCCATCGAACTCGGTCAGGAAGTCCTTTCCGCCCAAGGCCAGATTCTCTCCCGCTCCGCCATGCGAATCGGTCGGAGAGTTGCGTGCGCGCTTGTTGCCGTTGTCTTCCTGCTGTTCGCAGCCATTTCTTTTCACGGCTTTCTGTGGGCGTTCTTCATTAGCGTTGCAGGCCTGAGCTACGTCAAAGCCAGTCTGTGCGTTATTGGCGTTGATCTGTTCTTCGTGCTGATTTTTGCAGTTCTTGCTGCATGGTCGATCCCCGACGTTGTTGAGATCGAGGCGCGTATTCGTCGCGACCGCAAGTTGATCGAACTGAAGCAGTCTATTGCCATTACAGCCGTTACTGGTCTTCTGCTGGGGCCAATTGGCCGTTTTACGGGCAAAAGCTTCCTGTCCATTCTGAAGAGTTTCTTCAGTCATTCCAAATAAGACATTTTATGACTGATTTTTGTCAAAGCCATCTGGCCAGTTGTAGGTTAATGGCGTAAGCACTTCGCCTGTGCCGTGATTACGCCCTTGGGGGAGTCGTCACGGACTTGCGAGGAGTCCCGTGGAAAGTTCGTCGAACAGTCCGTTAGTTGGCACCAAGGTCACAGCCTGATGCTGACGGAAGTTAATCTCTTCGGCGTCTTTGTCGCACCCCTCTCAATTTACGCCGTTGCAGCAGTGTTTGTAACACTTCTGTTGAGAAGCATTCTGTGGCGAACCGGTGCTCTGAACTGGTTCTGGCACGTCGCCCTCTTTGAAATAGCGCTCTATGTCTGTGTTCTCTGTCTGCTCATCCTTTACGTCTAGGAGGGGTCGGCTATGAACTGGACCCGCAGTGTGATCCGCGTTCTGCTGACTCTGATTGTCCTGGCGATGGCCATTGGCCTCGGTCGGACCATGTGGGACATTTACGTTCTGGCACCATGGACGCGCGATGGTCGTGTTCGTGTTTACGTCGTAGATGCAGCCCCTGAAGTTTCCGGAACCGTTGTTTCTGTTCCCGTCGTGGACAACCAGTTTGTCCATCGCGGTGATCCGCTTTTCGTTCTCGATCCCGTTCGCTTCCGCCTTGATATTGACGCCGCCCGTGCCCGCCTTGCCGGTGCGGACGAAGACCTCAAGCTGAGATCTTCTGATGCCAAGCGTCGTATGGGCCTCGGTGGCATTGTGTCTGCCGAAGAGCAGGAAGACTTCAACTCGAATGTTGAAACCCAACGCGCCAAAGTAAACGCAGCAAAAGCCGAACTGAATACGGCACTGCTGAACCTTCAGCGTTCCACGGTTTATTCGCCTGTTGACGGGTACATCACCAACCTGAATCTTCGCGTCGGTGATTATGCCCATGCTGGTCAGCCTGGTCTCGCAGTGATTGATGCCCATAGTTACTGGATCAACGGATACTTCGAAGAAACCAAGATGCACGGTGTGCATGTTGGGGATGCGGCCCGTGTCAAACTCATGGGTTACAAGCAGATTCTGCCTGCCCACGTAGTCAGCATTGGTCGTGGTATTAACGACCGTAACGGCGTGTCAGACCGTCTTGGTCTGCCAGACGTGAACCCGATTTTCACGTGGGTCCGACTGGCGCAGCGTATTCCGGTTCGTCTGGAACTGGATAACGTTCCACCAGAAATCACTCTCGCGGCCGGTATGACCGCGACTGTCACGATCGGCCGCGAAACGCCTGGCGCCCGTGGCAAGCTGACCACCTGGCTGCAGAATCATCTTTGATCATGTCCCGCAAACTCCTTACCCTCGCGCTTAGCACCTGTCTGTCGCTGACGGCCTGCACCGTCGGGCCGAATTTCAAGCCAGACAGGATCAAGGTGCCTGACTCTTTCGTAGAGCAGCCACAATCGGTGACGGCAGCTGAGATTGCCCGCACGGAAGCGGACATGAAGGACTGGTGGGCGCAATTCCACGATCCCATGCTGAACGAACTGGTCGAGCAGGCTATCAAAGGGAACTACGACCTTCAGATTGCGTCCCAGCATATCGTGTCCGAGCGCGCTGTCCGTCGGCAGGCTCAGGCAGCGTGGTATCCGCAGCTTGATGCAGCTATGGGCGGTGGCGATGACCGGTATTCCATCAATGTAGATAACTGGCCATTGCGCCCTGGAAATCCGGCAAACCGGCCACAGGCGTCTGTCCTGACCTATGGTGCTCGCGCCAGCTGGGAAATCGATCTGTTCGGACATATCTCCCGGCAGGTCGAGGAGCGTAAGCGGCTCGTTGAGGAATCTCTGGAAAACCGTCGCGCCATTCTGTTGTCGCTGCTGTCCGAAGTCGCATCAGACTACGTGACGTTGCGCGGCATTCAGGAACGGCTTGCAGTCACGGAACACAGCATCGATGTAGCGCAGCGTTCCCGCGAGCTGACTGAAAAGCTTTATACGCACGGCCTGGGCAATACACTGGCTGTAGCGCAGGCACAGACGGAAGAGCATCTCGAGCGCTCGCGTCTTGCTCCACTGCACTCGCAGGAAGAGCGCCTGATCCATGCCATTTCAATTCTGCTGGGTGAGATGCCCGGCAAGTTGGAGGAAGAGCTGGACGTGCGGCGCCCTCTGCCGTCTGTTCCCGCGTTCCCGGCGTCTCTGCCGTCCATCGTCTTGGCAAATCGCCCGGATATTCGGGCGACGGAAGCGCATTATGCAGCGGACATGGCTCAGGTCGGCGTAGCGGTTGCCAACCTCTATCCGAAGTTCATGATCCCGCTGACGTTCAATCCGAACGCTTCTGCCGCCTATCAGGCGTTTCAGATGGGAGGTATGGCCTGGAGCTTCATGATGATGGCTTCGCTGCCCATCATTCATGGCGGTCGTTATACAGCAGAAATTGCTCAGGCTCGTGCAGAAGCCGAGGCGAGCCGTCTGGTGTATCGTAAAACCGTGCTGAAGGCCTTCGCTGAAGTTGAAGATTCAATGGGTGACTGGCGCCATGACAATGAGCTTGTCACGCAGCTTGAAGAGGCCGCGACGGATTCCGGTCTTGCCCGTGACCGAGCGCAGAAGCTGTTTAGCGCTGGTCTGACCGGGTATCTGAATGTTCTGACAACTGAGCAGACCGCACTTTCTGCTCAGGATCAGGCAGTCGTGGGGCGCATGGCCCGTCTGCGTGACGCCATTTCGCTTTACACGGCGATGGGTGCGGGCTGGCAGGGCCGTCAGCTCACCGATACGCGTCTGCCGATTGAAGTTGGAAAGCAAAACGCGCTGGTACGGGCCTTTACGCGCTAGGACAGGATTGGCTCGCAACAGGGCAAGAACAGTTTGAACGGAGTCCTGCCATGATGCCTGTCTTTCTGCGATCATTTGCTCTGATGGCTGCTGTTATGTTGGGAACTGGTCTTTCTCAGGCAGCAACCGAGCGTGATCTTGAAGCGCCCGGCCCCCTTGGACCGTTATCTGGCACTTATCTTGACGCGGGGAAAACAGCGCCCGTTCTTCTGCTCGTCCCTGGCTCTGGCCCCACAGACAGAAACGGGGATTCAGCGTCTGGCCTCAAGCCGGGAACACTGAAGCTGTTAGCTGAGGGACTAGCTGGTCGGGGTATTTCAACTGTCCGCGTTGATAAGCGTGGTATGTTTGGAAGTGCACGAGCTGTCGCAAACGGGAACCACGTTACCATTCAGGACTACGTGACGGACGTTCAGAACTGGATCTCTGTCATTCGCAAAGAAACGGGGACACGTTGCGTCTGGCTTGGTGGACATAGTGAAGGTGCACTGGTCGTACTTGCTGCATCTCAGCATAGCCAGGGTGTCTGTGGTTTGATCCTGTTGTCAGGGCAGGGGCGACCAATGGGTGAACTCATCCGGGCGCAGCTTCACGCCAATCCGCGCGCGCACACGGTTCTTCCACAAATTGATAGCACCATTGATGCTCTTGAAGCAGGCCACCGTGTTGACCCGCTAACATTACATCCCGGTTTACAGGCTTTGTTCAACGCGGACGTGCAGGGATACCTGATTGATGTCATGCGTTATGATCCCGCTGCGCTTCTGAGGGCGTATCATGGGCCCGTTCTGCTGGTGCAGGGTGGGAAGGATCATCAGATCAGCCCGACAGAAGATCTGCCTTTGCTGCAGGCTGCTGACCCTCGCGCGACGACTGTTTATCTGCCCTCTGCAAGTCACTTTCTAACGGACATGCCGGGTGTTGATTCCAAAACCATGACCGGAGCTGGCCTTCCTTCTTTCGGCCCTCTTGATCCAGATCTGGTGCCGCATGTCGCGGAGTTTGTCCTCGGTCATTGACCCGAAGCGATCAACGTCACACATCTGAAAGTAATGGAGGAATAAACCAATGGCACAGGATGGTCACCCGGCTGAGGATTACCTCAGACCAAAGCTGGACAGTTTGATTGAAGAAGGTGTGAGCGCGGGATTTTCGCGTGATGTCGTACTTGCCGTACTGATTGATCTTCTGGATGACGGCGCAGCAGATGATGCGGAGTTGAGATGAAAGACCCTTATTCAGTTCTTGGGGTTTCCAAGACGGCCACGGACAAGGAAATCCGCAGCGCATACAGGAAGCTGGCCAAGCAGTACCATCCGGACCACAACCCTGACAGCAAAGACGCGGAAGAGCGCTTCAAGGCTGTAGGTCAGGCGTATAACATTGTCGGGGACAAGGAAAAGCGTGCGCGCTTTGACCGTGGCGAGATTGACGCCGAAGGGCAGGAGCGCGGCCCGTTTGGCGGCGGTGGCTTCGGTGGCGGCGGCCCGGGAACCGGGGCACATGGCTTCCAAGGAAATTTCAATCAGGAAGATCTGGGAGCTTTCTTCTCCGACATGTTTGGTGGCGGCGGATTTAGTGGGGACTTCCAGCCCGGTGGTGCGGCAGGACGTCGAGCCACGAAGGGCTCTGACCGCCGTTTTTCGGTGACCATCACCTTTGAACAGTCCGTTCTTGGGACGTCTCTGGATCTGGCTTTGGGCGAAGGCGGTCATACGGAAGTTCGTATTCCGCCGGGCGTCGAAGAAGGGCAGACCCTGCGTGTACGGGGTAAGGGCGCGCCAGGTCGTCCGGGGATGGATGGTCAGCCGGGTGTTCCAGGTGATGCGCTGCTGACGATTTCGGTCACGCCAGACAAGCGTTACGTCCGCGATGGTCGTAATCTGCGCATGACCCAGAATGTCGATCTCAAGACAGCTGTTCTGGGTGGGAAAGTGACCGTGGCGACACCGAAGGGAGACGTCGCGGTGAAGGTGCCCAAACATTCCGACAGCGGGAAAGTTCTCCGTCTTGCCGGTCGTGGTATTGGCGCTGACAAAAAGAACCCCGCAGGTGACCTGTTCGTGACGTTGCAGGTGCATATCGGGACGGTTTCTCCTGAACTGGAAGCCTTCTTCGCTGAGCAGGAGGCCTGATCATGGGAATGATCCGTCGCGCAAAAGCACGTATTCCAGACTGGCCATGGCGTCAGATTATTGGTGGCATTTTCGCCATCATCTTCGTTGTCGTGCTGAGCGTGATCGGATCCCATGCCCTCATCCTCGCCGGGGAGTGGCATTTGCCCTAAGATAAAGCCCGTCTTTGTTTCTGACGGGTTTTTCATGACCTCTTATTCTACACCTGCCTCCGGGCAACCGCTGGCGACGACACGTCGTCGCGCCTTTACCGTTGTGCTGGCAATCGAGCTGTGGGAACGGTTCGGCTATTACGGCATGCAGGCAGTTCTGACGCTGTTCATGGTCCAGCAGCTTCGAATGGCCGATACCACGGCCAATCTGATGCTGGGGGCCTTCTCCGCCCTGACCTACATCACGCCTGTTCTGGGTGGCGTGCTGGGAGATCGTTTTCTCGGCACGCGGCGCACTATGGTCATGGGAGCCATTTCCCTTGCCATCGGCTACGCCTGCCTTGCCGCTTCTCTGACATCACCGACATTGCTCCTGCTGGCCATGGCGCTGATTTCTACAGGAAATGGCCTCTTTAAACCGAATGCGGGTAATCTGGTTCGCCGGATTTATGAAGGGGATAATGCCGCCCTCGATGCGGCGTTCACCCTCTATTACATGTCCGTCAATGTGGGCTCCACGGTGTCGATGCTGCTGACCCCGTGGCTACAGGTTCACTATGGCGCACCCGTTGCTTTCGCGACCTGTTCGGTCGGGTTGGTGATTGGATTGCTCTATTATGTCTGGCGTTCGGGATGGCTTGCCCAGACAGCCAGTCCTTTGGAAAAAGAGCGCGTGCCTGCCAGCCGTTTTGCTCTTGTGGGGTTCGGACTCCTTGCGCTGACCGTTTTTAACGCCTGGATCATGAGCAGCGACGGCCTTGCCCGGATCTGTATTTTTGCTGCCGCTGTGTTGCTGTTCCTGTCCTGGGTCGTCCTGTACGTCCGTGCACCGGGAGAAGAGCGACCGGGTTTGCGGCTTACATACATGCTGTGCCTGCAGGGAACGATTTATCTCGTCTTTTATCAGCAGATGATCACGTCCTTGACGTTGTTCGCACTGCGAGATGTCTCGGGCGACTTCAGCATCGGCGGCGTAACGCTTTTCCATATGTCGGCCGGCCAGTTTCAGGCGCTCAATCCGATCTGGATCATGGCGATCAGCCCACTATTGGCGATTTTGTACAATCGGCTGGGCGCACAGGGGCGGGACCTGTCGCTGGCTCGGAAAATGCTGATTGGCTACGTGATGGTGGCTATGGCTTTCGCGGTTTGGTGGCTCTCTGCCGTCGGAACGACAGGTTTGGTTTCCCCCTGGATTATGGTCGCGGGCTACGGACTTCTGTCTTTCGCCGAGTTGCTGACAAATGGTTTGGGTCTGGCGATTGTGGCCCGCTATACGCCAGCGCGTCTGAGTGGCTTCATGATGGGCGCACTTTATCTGCTCTGGGGCATTGCGATGTATGTGGGCAGTGTCATCGCCAACCGGGCGGCCATGCCAGCCGATATGGCAGCTTCCGCTGGAAATGCCCTGTATGCCAGTTTGTTCCGGACGTTGTGTGAAGTGGCGGTTGTTGTGGTGGTGATTCTGGTCTGTCTGGAGCCTTTGACACGCCGTTGGGACCGAGAACACATAACTGTGAACAGGAAACTTTCGCCGAATTGAACCATGTGAAGGTTTTGTAATTCGGGAGAAAACCTAGGAAAAAGATTAGACATGATCTGAAGTAATGCGGCGGAAGTGTCGCATTACGAAAACAACCGTCTTCCTCTCTCTATTCCGGACCGGCATCGGCCTGTATGGGAAAGTCATTCATGATTTCCGGTTACAGGCGACGTGAGAAGGAGACGCGGGAAAAGATGCAGAGGTTTAAAAGCGGTTTGACGAAGGCTCTGGGGGCGGCCTGTCTTTTGAGCACGACGCTCTCCACACCCCAGATTGCATACGCCGAGACGGCTTCTGCATCTGATCAGGGAAAACCTGGTCAGCCTCGCGCCCATAACAGTGCGGGGCACCCGGTTCTTCGCACCCGGTCCATCCAGCCGACCCCTCTGCTGGTCAAACCCGCTACGACCCCGTCGCACCTTGCTGACGTGCAGCCTTCAGATACGACAGAAAACCGCTTCTTTCCGGCCAGTTTCCATGACTGGCTGACGCAGAGCACCATGACCGGTGACTGGGGCGGATATCGCACCTGGCTTACGGAAAAAGGGATCAACATCGGTGGCCACTTCCTGCAGGACAGCGCAGGAAATCCGATGGGTGGTAAGGCCAAGACCGTTCGTTATGCGGATGAATTCGGCCTTAACATTGATCTCGATCTGAAGCGCCTGACCGGCTGGAACCTTGGCCTGTTCCATTTCCTCAGCACTGCACGTCAGGGTCTGGGTATTGGTGCCAAGCTTCCGGCGCTGGATAGCCCGCAGCAGATCTTTGGATCTGGTGAGACCGTACGTCTGACCCGTCTTTCGTGGGAGATGCCGTGGAACCGTTATGTCTCCACCGAAGTCGGCGAAATCAACACTGAGAACGATTTCGAGCAGTCGTCCATGTACTGGGGCATGAGCCAGTACTGCCAGTTCGAGTCCAACGCCATCTGCGGTATGCCGCAGTCTGTCGCAATGAACTCGGGCTACGGATATTACCCGACGGCGCATCCGGGTGCGTGGGTGAAGTTCTACCCTGCCGGAAACAACCATTACCTGATCCAGTTCGGTGCGTATTCGGTCGATCCGACCATCGCCAACACGCATAATGGCTGGAAAATGAACCTTCATGGTGCAACGGGGACGTATGTTCCGTTCCAGCTTGGATGGCATCAGGGCGGTAAGGACGATTACAGCGGCCCGCTTCAGACCAACATCAAGATTGGCGGCTACTGGGATTCTTCTCAGGTCAAGAACGTCTATGGCCAGCTTGGCACATTCGGTGTTCCGACAGAGTATCTGATTTCAGCGCCGACCCAGCAGGTTCGTGGCCGTTTTGGTGGCTGGTTCCAGTTCGACCGTATGCTGGAACGTGACAAGGCTGATCCGAACCGTGGAACATCGTTCTTCGGATCTTTCACCTGGGGTGATCCCCGCACCGCGATTGCACCTTACTTTATTACGTGGGGCATCACGCGTAAGGGGACCTTCCCGAGCCGACCCAATGATACGATCAGCCTTGGCATGAAGATGCTGTGGGTGAACCCGAAGCTGACGATCTGGGCGCGACAGATGCAGGCTGCCGGGGCAACAAACCTGTTCAAGCCGTCTGAAGAGCACGCCATTGAATTGAACTATGGCTGGCGCCCGACCCCGTGGCTCGTGATCCGTCCTGGTGCTCAGTATCTTATGCATCCCGGGGGCACCAACCGCTACAAGAATGCTCTGCTGCTTGATTTTGAGACGGGCATTACCTTCTGATTTTCCGATAAAGCCAGACATGAAAAACGCGCCACCCGATCAAGGTGGCGCGTTTTTTGTGCCTGTAATCTGATGTGAAATCAGAGGTCAGTCGTGAAGGAGAACTTGAATGTCCGGGGCAGGCCTTCAAGCAGATAGCCGTTGAAGGACGAAGACCAGTAGCGTGTGTTGGCAATGTTATCGACGCCAAAGCGCAGGGTGACAGGCTTGTGGTACGTCGTGAACGTATAGCGTGCGGCCAGATCAAAGCGCGTCCAGACGGGCAGATGCAGGGTATTGGCTGTGTTAACCCACTGCTTGCCTGTATTGACGACGCGCCCGACGACCGTGGCCCCTTTCAGGAACGGGAGATCGTATTCCAGATTGCCGTTGATCGTGTAATTCGGAATGCCGATCGCTGAATTGCCATTCTGCAGGCCGCCAGCCGTGTGGCGCAGGTCTGCATCAATCAGCGTGCCGCCGCCATTGAATCTCAGTCCCGGCAGGATTTCTCCATTCACGGTGAGTTCGATGCCACGGTTCCGTTGCAGGCCGTCCTGTTTATAAACGGAATACCCCGTGCCTTCGATCGGCACATTATAAGAATTGGGGCGTGAAATCTGATAAAACGCCAGAGCAGCGCTAAAGCGACCAATGTCGTACTTGGCGCCGATTTCATACTGGGCAGACTTATAGGGTGGGAAAATCTGTCCGACGTTCTGGGCACTGGCAGGGGCGGTATCCCCCTGAGACATGCCCTCAATCCGGTTGAAGTAAATGGACGTCTGACGCGTCGGGTGAATGACAAGTCCGACAACAGGCGTAATGGCATCCTGGTTATACGGAGTGCTTAACGAGCCTCGTCCGGTTGTGCTGTAGTTATACCCGTTGATCATCATGTTCTGGTAGCGGAAGCCCCCGGTGAGGGCGACGCGACCATTCAGGAAAGACATCGTGTCAGAGAAAAACAGGCTGTACAGGCGTGTCCAGTTTGTCGTCTGCGGGTCGTTTAAAACACCCCCGACGAAAGTCTGAGCCGGGGAGGCAAACTGCGGCGTCTTGTAAATGTTGGTGGTCGGAGAGGTCAGGGCCATCGCGTAGGCCGCAGCCGAATCTTCCCAGAGCGCAGAGCCACCAGCATTGACTTCGTGCTTGATGAAGCCCGTTCGGAAGTGCGCCCGAACGCCGGCGCGGGTGCTCTCATTCGTCTGATTGTAAGGCACATACATGCTGCCCGCAGTTGCGGCGCCGGTGGCTGCATCCGTTAGGGTCGGGCTGGAATAGTTGCCCTTCTCATTCGCGTTCAGGGCACCAAAGGCCCCATACAGGGTCACATTTTTGGAGAGATCATGCTCAATGTTCAGCATGCCAAAAATGTAGTTCAGGTCATTATACGCCCATTTCTGACCGAAATTGTGAGACGGGGCGACCGGGCGCGGAACGCTGGTGACAGATGAACTCAGCATCAGCCCAGGGCGGCCACCATCAACGCCCTGATTCTGATAGTTCATGTCCATCGAAATACGTGTGCTGTTATCGCGGCTGTGCCAGTCAAAATCAGCCCCCAGAGCGGTGGAGTGCCGGTATTCATTATTGATGGAATCTTCGCCGGATTGTCCGGCAACGTTCAGGCGAACACCGAACTGCTTCTCCGTTCCAAAACGGCGGCCCACGTCAATGCTGCCACCTCCCATGGCGCTGCTCGTGTAGTCTCCCGTCAGGCGGGTGATTGGGGCATCCGTTGCATGTTTGAACATCAGGTTGATGTTGCCGCCAATAGCAGACCCACTCGGTGCAGCGCCGTTCAGGAACGCACTGGCGCCGTTGAGAACCTGAACACTGTCGTAGAGCTGGGGTGAAACAAGCTGCCGGGGCGTGATGCCGTAAAGACCATTGATGGCCACGTCATCACCGTTGACGGCGAAACCGCGGATGACAAACATTTCCGAGAAGTTGCCGTATCCATACGTCGTGCGAACGGATGGATCATTTTCCAGAACCTGTCCCAGTGTCTGGGACTGCTGGTTCAGGATCATGCTGGAAGAATAACTGCGAATGTTGAAGGGTACGTCCAGGCCCTTCTTGTTTCCCAGTGCACCCAGCTGTCCGCCACTCGTGACTTCCATCTGGTTCCGGCGCTTGGCCTTTACGATGATTTCTTCATCGGTCGGCGCGGATGATTTGGCCGCGCTGGGCGCTGCCACAGCCTTGTTGGACGCGACCTGGGTCTGGTTCGGCAAGGGACTTGCTGCATAGGCGAAAGCGGGAAGGGTTGTTCCGGCCAGAAGCAGACAGGCCAGGTGCCTGCGATGGCGAGCAGGTCTGGGGCGGGAAAGCAGATATGCGCGCACGGAAAGAAGCCTCGATTGGAGGGGAAGATGTGCGCTACATACGGTAATGAGAATTAATCTCAAATAAATCAATGTAACTTAATATGACTGCGTCTGTGTGCAGGATGCGGGCACAAAAAAAGCGAAGCCTTTTTCGGGCTTCGCTTTGTCGTGGTTGGTTCGTCGCTAATTCAGAGCACGACGGTGAACTGAACCCCCAGCACAGCGGCATCGCGAAATGTCGTCGTCGCGCTGGGGCGTTGGATGTATTGGAAGTCGGGCTGGATCGCCATCGCACGGGCCACATGCGCGCTATAAAACAGTTCGTACACGTTCTCATGGCTCTGCGGGCCATAGACTGTGCCCCACTGGTTATCCTGATAGGGCAGGTTGAGCTGCTTGGAGGATTCCTGCTGCAAGGCTGCCGTGGTGCTCATGTCGAAGTGCTGCCACATGGCGCCGACAGTATCGAGCGGACGCCCCCACGCTTTGCCCGTATCAATCATGCCGACCCATGTGTGGTCTCGCATGGCGACGGTCTTGCCGTCACTGTACATGGCGCCCGCCATAAGGATCAGACCGTTGGTATCACCCGGACCGTTGCGCATCAGCATCTGATCCATGATCAGCCACGCACTGTTTCGCCCGGCTTCATAGCGGCGAGGTAGGCCGGTCTGCTGCCATGAGTTCCCGTGAATGTCTTCGTACAGGTTCAGATAGCGTGAATTGTCGTAGGAATATCCAAGCTCGTAATGACCAACGAGATGGTTTTTCCCAAAACGGGGAATCCAGCCGATTTCGACAGGGGTTGAGAACTTCCCCAGCCCCGATTGCGCCCAGGACCAACCGGAAATGCCGCCGTTGTAAGCGTGTGGGCTTACGGCGAAGAGGCCACCCATAATGTATGTATTGGCCGTTGGCATGACTCGGGCAATAGCTGCAAGGTTACCGGACGGCCAGTCGCGGTTGCCTTCCGTGTACTTATTTGGTGCTGGATTTCCGCAGACGGCGACGTTCATGAAGTCGCAGAAAAGTGGCGAGGCAGCAAAGAATGAACCGACCGGGATCCAGCCAGCGCTGATGTCGATACGGTTATGGTAAAAGGATGCCTCTCCATACATTGACACGAGATGCGCTACGACGTTGCCACGTGCACCATAGATTTCCTGCACAGGCGCAATGGAATCTCCGAACATCCGGGACACGTTCTGGCCATGTCCGTTGACGATCAGCGTATGCGTCCAGAAATTTTTGATACCGGCCATCTTGTCCCAGTCGATATCCACTTCGACGCCGACCTGCCCCGTATCCGAATAGGCGCGGTCTTTACCGCCCGTCACGTTGCCGGCGAATTCTTCGTTAACTGCGGCGAGGAGATGAATGCCATGATTGACAAGCCATGGCTGGATGCCGCCCCAGTCTCCGAAGAAATGCTGTGATCCCATTGGGGCTGCGAAAAACGCCCCCGGATCTTCAACTTCGTCAGGAGTGCCAGCGCTGCGTACGCCGCGCATGTTGTTTTGCAGGATGGGAACGCGTCGCCCTGTATCCATAGGGTGTGACGTCAGTTCGGATTTGCTGTTGCCTGCCGAGGGTTCCGCCGACGGGCCTGCCGTTGGGGTTGAACCTGAAGGCGAGGCCGACTGACCCCAGGCTTGGCCTGGCGCAAAAGCCAGTGTCGAGGCGGACAGGAGTCCCAGAAAAACGGTCCGCAGATGTCCGGAACGAAAAAGGCGAGCGTGATCAGTCAGCACGACCATAAGGCAGCGAATCTCTCTTCTGTCTGATGATGGCGAACAGGAAGACGGTCTTCTTCGAAGACTTTCCCACAGGGTGGGACGAAGAAAATGAATTCCAATTTATGGAGTGAGAGGTGGTGTGTCGCAGACCGCCCGACCCGCTGTCAATGCGTGCAAGGGAACTAAAGTGGTTTGGTCTTTGACCATGAGAAGTGTGACATTGTGTGGATGGAGACCATCATGGTCCAGATAAAGGGCAACTCCCGGAGCATTATGGCGTAAGACAATCTCTTGATTTTTTGTTTTTTACAGGAGGCAGCATGAGGTTCTCTCGTTCCATGCTGACACGTGCAGGAGTGGGTCTTGCCGTGGGAGCGATTTTAACGACCGGTTCGGTTCTGGCCGAGCCCGCTACAGGTCCAGTCGCTCCCCCACCTGTTCCCGCTCTCGATTCCCCTCTTCAACTGGGCTCGGTGTCTGTGGAGGGAAACAAGCGTGTCCCATCTGCGGATATTCTCGCAGCATTCGGTTATCACGACGGCGAGAACGTCACACGCGCGAAGCTGGCAGACGCACAGAAACAGGTTGCGACGCTGTATCAGTCACGCGGCGTTGGGGCGGACCTTGGTGAGCAGTTGCACATTTCCGCCAACAAGGTGGATGTGAAGCTGCTGATGAGGGAGCACGATCAAAGGACTGCCGAGGTTGGCACTGCTGGACTGATCGTGGACAAGGTTGCTTTCGAGGGTAACCGAAAAGTACCAACGCCTGCTCTGGCAGCAGCAACCACCCTTCAGGATGGCGCAGCGATCTCGGATCAGGCTTTGGCGGCGGACGAAGTGGCGATCGAGAAAGTGTATCGGGAAAACAAGCTCGGCGCTCAGATCCAGCCACAGGTGGTCTATCCGAACCATGACAATCATCTGGTTCTGGTCTGGCAGATCCGTGAGCAGAGCCCGCGCTCAGACGGGGAATAACCCGCCTGAAGAATTAGGTCAGGGTCTCCGGATCCAATGACCGGGGGGTCAGTACACCCGGAAGATAAAGCGGGTGCTCTGGCCGTCCTGTCTTGCTCAATCTTAATGCCGTCACCTTCACGCCATGGTGCGCCAGCATCCGGGCCACAGCAGTGCCGCGAGGTCTAAGTGCCTTGGCCTGAGGGGCACCGTAAGCCAGCACGACAAGATCAGCTGCCTTCGCCATTTCAAGAAGATGCCTGTCGTTGTCGGGGCCAATGGGATCATCGACTTCCAGAAGGCGTTTCTGATCCGTGCAGCGATAGGCAAAACTGTTGCCGACGAAAATTCCACCGTAGCCCCATGCACGCGCATAGCGCTGGCATTTGGCGACCGTTCGGTCGTCCCCGAGTTCTGTGGCGACTGAAGGATTCATCATCAGCCACATGACCATGGGCTTCGTCTCATCCCATACGCGCTTCAAGGTGTAACGGTAACAGTCGCCCGGGCCGTCGTAGTGGGCTGTACTGATGACGTCTTCCGAAAGCCGAAGTGGGCGTGAATCACCAACATGATGCTGCCCAAAAAGGTCAGCAGGCTCCCCTCCGCTCTGGAACGGTGTGGAGCGGGAAGGGCGCGACATAGAAGACATTCCGGTGTTTGGTGAGCTTAGTGGGCAGCCTGAAGCGCCTTGACGGCAGCCAGTGTCCGCTCGACATGGCCATCCGGGGACATGGATGCATAGGAGAGGGCAACATGCCCATCCGGCGCAATCACGTAAGAGGTGCGGCTGGCCATATGCAGAAGAGGCATCTTGGCCTTGTAGGAATTGGTGATGGTCCCGTCAGGATCCGCGGCAACAGGAAATGCGCTCCGGCATTCACTGACGGAGAAACGGGTCAACTTGTCGATCGGGTCCATGGAGATCCCGATAACCGTTGCGCCCATCGCCTTGAATTCGGGAATTGCCTCAGCGAATTCGTGCGCCTCGATGGTGCAGCCCTTGGTGAAGGCGGCAGGGTAAAAGTAAAGGACGACCGGACCCGTTTTTAAGGCCTCGGCCAGATGGTAGCTGAACTCATGTCCTGCCATGCTCGCCTTGGCCGTGAAGTCTGGAGCATGGGCTCCTGATTCCAGAGCAGCGTGAGCTGGAGAAGGGAGAGTGCCAATCATGGCAAGGGCACAGAAAGCAGAAATTGGCAGAAAGCGACGCATAGGATGTGCTCTGTTCCCTGAAGGTAACGGTTTAGAATGCGCCGGGCGGAACCACGACGCATGGTGAACCGTGCGGCAGACGGTGGCAGGCCGCAAGAGCATTTTCATGTGTCAGGCCGGTCAGGCGGGCACGATAGAGGTGTCCTTTGCCTGTTTTGACGCTGGCAACCTGTGTTCTCGCAGACGCGACAACTGCTCCGCCCCGACTGTGAGCCTGAGACGCGGCTGAAGTGGCCTGTCCGGAATTGGCAAATGCGCCAACCTGAATGGCCCATGTTTTGGGGCCACTCGTTTCCTGTGGTGCGGCGATGGTGGCGTGATGCATTGTCGGTGCAGGGGAAGACAATCGGTACTGCTGTCGTGAAGCAGGCATGACGGCCATGATCGGCTGGGGCTGCAAATGGTGCCCCATCGGAATTTCCTGCGCTGTGACCTGACTGTCGGCCAGTTCGGTATCCATGCTGTTTGCGACTGGTGGGTGATAGGCCACTTTCTGCACAGTGGGAGCTGGTGATGTGATACCCCGCGCTGCCCACGCCGCGCTGACACTGTTTGGTTCTACCGGTGCGGCAGAGGCTACAACCACAGGCGCTGCGGGAGCGGCGGGTGTTTCGGCCACGGTCTCATCCGAAGACGAGCTATCGTCAGATGAGCTGTCTGCTGATGAATCCTTGTGAGACCAGGCGGCCCGGATCGACTGACTGGCAGGCGTGGTGGGGGCAGTATTTTCTGCAACCTGGATCTGGGCGTTTGGATCATGCTGGGAGACCAGAAGGTCTGCGGCCGACCGGTTATGAGGCGTTACGCCTGCGATGCGTGGACCGATTGCTGCCACATAGCGGCGTGTCTCACGCGGCAGCGGACGTCCGCGGCGCAGGTAGCTGTCGAGGCTTCCAGGGCCATCGTTGTAGGCAGCGAGAAATCCTGGCGAACCATAGATTTCGTACATCTGCCGAAGATATGCCGTGCCTGCGAGAATATTATCGTGCGGATCAAACGGGTCGTCGCCGAGGCCGTATTGTTGGCGCATGTCATCATAAGTTGGCGGCATAAGCTGTAACAGGCCCATGGCACCCGGCGTCGAAGTGATGAAATTGCCATTATGGTCGTAAAGGTGGCCGCCGGACTCCTGCTGCATGACCGCCCGGATCCACGCTTCTGGAATATCAAACCGAGCAGAGGCTTCCTGAATGTATGGCCCCCACGGATCGCTGGGTGGGCCCGGCGGAGCGTAATAGGATTTTGCGTGAGCGCGATATTTCGCGGCTTCCTGAGAGACGGGAACCTGAGATGTCGAACTCATGTCGGGTGTACCTGCGCAGGCCGCGAGAAGGCCGATCAGACCAAGTGCCAGACCTGAACGGAGAGCGGTCAACGGGCGAAGAGTGGTCTGGAACGGCACGGCGGGTCTGGGCATCGGGGCAGGGTACCTGACAAGGGAAGAACTGTCGCAACCCCCGGACAATACACAGGGATTACGGCAAAACTAGGAAAAATGACGAAAGGTTTACGTTTGTCGCCTACTTTTTCGCTTCGAAGCTGTTCGACGAGAGATGGTGAAAGGGTGCTTCTTCATCAAGGGGAAGACTGCTTGCGGGAACAGAGTCTATCGGCTAGGCGAACCAGATGAACTCATCTGCCCCGGCCCCCAAAGAGCCAGAGATGCAACGGCTACCGAAGCATGATCTGAGCCCGCTGAAGTTCGACCAGCGTCGCGGGAGCCCCGCTGCCCGGGCCTGGGATGATTTTCGCGGAGCCTGCAAGCTCTGGCGTCTGGGCGTTATGCTGGGGTGGTTGGACATCAAGCTTCGCTATCGCGGATCAGCGTTGGGCCCATTCTGGCTGACTATCACATCCGCTATCATGGTTGCATCCATGGGCGTTCTGTACAGTCGCCTTTTTCATCAGGATATGAAGGTTTACCTGCCGTTTCTGGCGCTCTCCCTGACGCTTTGGCAAACGGGGTTATCGAGCCTTCTTCAGGAATCCTGCACCAGTTTTCTGGATGCAGAAAGCATCATACGCTCCAGTCGTCTTCCTTTGCTGCTTCAGGCCATTCGGGTTGTGGTCCGTAATGCGATCGTCTTTGCTCACAACATCATAGTACCTGTGGGTGTTTTCGCGATCTATCATGTCTGGCCGGGGTCTACGGCGTTGTTGGCGCTTCCTTCACTCCTGCTATGGGGACTGGACGGATTTGCGGCCTGTATGCTGCTGGGCTCGCTCTGTGCGAGGTTTCGGGATGTGCCGCCGATTATCGGGGCGCTCCTTCAGATCGTGTTCTACGTGACGCCTGTCATCTGGCAGCCGCAGCAGCTGGCGGGAAAAGCACGGTATCTTCTGTACAATCCGTTTTATGCCCTGCTGGAAGTCGTTCGTGCTCCGCTGTTAGGGCACATTCCTTCGATTGGCGTCTGGCTTGTGGCTCTGCTGACGAGTGCGGTCTTCTGGGTTGTCGCGATATGGGCTTTCGTCCGTGTGCGCTCGCGGCTGGTATTCTGGATCTGACATGACGCATATCCGCCTTGAGAATCTCTCCCTGTCGTTCCCGGTTCTGCACGGGGCTTCTCGCTCTCTGAAAAAAACCCTACTGGCGCGTGCCAAGGCCACCGTCACGAAGCCTGCATCTGTTGGCGGAAGAATGCGTCTCGGTGCAGTCGCCTCGGACGCCGTGCTCGTGCAGGCGCTGTCAGGGCTGACATTTCAGATCAATGGAGGTGAGCGCATTGGCCTGATCGGCCATAACGGCGCTGGCAAAACAACGCTCCTGCGTGTGCTGGCCGGGATCTATGAAACAGATGATGGCTATCTGGATATCGAGGGCGACAGTCATGCGCTCATTGATCCGCAGTCTGGCATGAACCCGGAGTTAAGTGGGCGCGAAAACCTCAATCTCTTTGCATGTCGCATTGGTTTGCCCAAAGGGCAGCTTCCTGCTTTGGAAGCCGACGTCGAAGCCTTTGCGGAGTTGGGACCGTTCTTTGACCTGCCCGTTCGACTCTACTCGTCCGGGATGAGCATTCGGCTTGGATTTGCTCTGGCTACGGTTCCCCGTCCGCGCATTCTGCTGATGGACGAATGGTTCATGGCGGGCGACCAGCGCTTTCAGGAAAAGGCAAAGGAACGGATGGCAGGCATGGTTGATGCCGCTGAAATTCTGGTCGTGACATCGCATTCCCTGCCTGTGCTCAAGCAGTGGTGTACGCGCATCCTCTGGATGGAAGAGGGGCAGATCCGCATGGATGGTCCGACGGACACTGTGCTTGAGGCGTATGAGGCCTCACTGGCCTGAGGTCAGCTGTTATTTGGTCTGGTCTCAAGGGTGCGGTAGGATCAACTTCGAGTTTGACCATCACCATGGAGACTAATCATGTCTTATGCCGCTATTGATGCAGCCCGCGTTGCCAAAGCTGCGAAGTCTGCCCTTCAGACACTTGCCACCGTCAAGGAGCAGTCAGAAGCTCATCAGCGTAAGACGCTCATGATCGAGCGGATCGAAGCCCTCGCCACGGCTGCAGCTGAAACCAAAGACTGCAATGCAATTACCCTGACATCCGAAGAATTCTGGATGATCTCCAAAAATTGGTAAAAGCCAGCAGGACAGGCGGGTCAAGACCCGCCTGTTAGCCTTGGTAAGAGGCAATTTCCACAAGGTTGCCGTCCGGGTCCCGGCAATAGACCGAAGTGATCGGTCCCAGCGCGCCCAGGCGCGAAACCGGACCTTCCACAACTACAACACCGCATTTTTCGAGATGCCGCACAACATCGTCACTTGAGATGGCTGTTGTGAAGCAGAGGTCGGATGTGCCGGGCTGCGCGCCCTCGGCCGTTTCCCAACCCTCTGATCCTTCAGGGCGAAGATTGATCTTCTGGCCGCCGAAGCAGAGAGCAACACGGTTATTCCGGCCGTATTCCTCAATATCCATGCCCAGAACCCGCTGGTACCAGGATGCCGAAACAGTTCTGTCCCGTACGGTCAGAACGATATGGTCAAGGCGATCAACGGTAAAGCGCATGATGGTACCTCAAGAAAACGGCGCCCGATGGTCCTGATATTATCATCAGGACGTAGAAACCGTCAGGCCTCGGTGCCCTGTTCGGGCGGGAAAGAATAGCTCAGGTTGGTGGGCGCTTGCGGAATGCCGCTAGGCTGACGACCTCGGCATCTTTCTTCTCTTCCTGAGGAGGCTCTTCGATCGTCACCTCTGGGTGGTGCGCCGGATCGATATCATCTGGCTCTACAGCGCCTTCAGGAATCTCGATGTCTTCGTCGTCATCGACCATGCTGCTGACGAAGCGCAGCGCCATCCGGATATGTGGATCTGCAAAGGCCGTAATGGCGGCAACCGGGATGACAAGGATGCTGCCAACGCCCCCGAACGACAGACCAACGGAAATGACATTCTTTTCGCGATCCAGCGCCAGATCCCAGAACTGGTGCTGAAGAACGATCGTCATTTCTTCCGGATACTGGGCGCGGAGACGAGACGGAATGATCACGTCCGGACGATTGGTGCGGAAGGTCAGGTAGAAATGGTGAGCACCGGGAAGTCCCTCAGCCGCAACGTGCTCAATGGCGCGCAGCATGACTTCACGATAGGCGTCTTCCACCCAGTCGTCATAGGGAAGAAGGCTTTCGGGCAGGTCGTGCTCAAGGCCGTCCTGGCCGGTGTGATCGTCGTCGCTCATGGTCGCAGGCCTGATGTTTCAGTCAATCAGGTCAGGGATGCGACAGACCAGCCAGAATGGCAAGACGTTTTGCACAAAAGGAAAAATGAGGTGGGAGGGCTTCTGTTGCCCGGTGCCCTCCCGAACCGCGCTTATCGCTTATGCAGCGACAGCGAGCACCTCAGAGTTATCATTGGCACTTGTAAGTTTAGCCCGATGACGGTGGTACAATACCGGGCAAAAGATAAGTCTTTACCATGCGCGTCGAGCCTGTTTCGTCCCCACAGATCCCTCTTGCGAGAGATTTTTCTTGGTGGAGACGCCGGGCACTGCCCCCGGGTCCACAACACTTATTTCACTTACCGTTTATCGCCATAGCCGGGGACGAACCCCTTGCACTGCTGAACATAGGAGTGCTGTTGCCGTCCTGCAAGGGGAAAAGACGAAGCGCATGATGATGCCGCCCGGACTCGTCTCTTGCGGTGGCGGGAGATGTTTCGTCATGCTAGAGCCGCGGCCTATGGCACTGACATCCGAACAGCGCGCTGAGATCGAAGCTCAGCGCAACGAGCCCCAGCTGACCTCCCGCCCGACCGTTCCGGCGATGGAGAAACTTCTTTTCACGCCCATCGAGGTGCTGGATCATGGTTTCCTGCGCGTCGTCGATTATATGGGCGATGATGGAGCCGTCGTTCAGGCTGCCCGGGTGTCTTATGGGCGTGGCACCAAGAAGGTGTCTGAAGATGCCGGACTGATCCGCTATCTGATGCGTCATCGGCATTCGACGCCGTTCGAGATGTGCGAAATCAAGTTCCACGTGAAGCTTCCGGTTTTCGTGGCACGGCAGTGGATTCGTCATCGCATGGCCAGCGTGAACGAGTATTCTGCGCGCTATTCGATTCTCGACCGCGAGTTCTATCTGCCAGCTCTGGATCAGGTTGCATCGCAGAGCGCCTCGAACCGTCAGGGACGCAGCGAAGCTCTTGATCCGGAGACAGCAGAGCGCGTGCTTGAGATTCTGCGTCGTGATGCCAGCCAGTGCTACGACGATTATGAATCGATGCTGGACCCGGAGGGCACTGGCCTGGCCCGTGAACTGGCGCGCATGAACCTGACGCTGAACACCTATACCCAGTGGTACTGGAAGATCGATCTGCACAATCTGATGCACTTCCTCGCCCTGCGCGCAGATCCGCATGCGCAGTACGAGATTCGTGTTTACGCAGAAAAGATGATTGAGCTCCTGCATGCCTGGGTGCCGGCAACGGCTGCTGCATTCGAAGAATATCGTCGCGGGGCCTTCACGTTCTCAGCGGGGATGCTGAACGTGGTGCGCCGCCGTCTGGCGGGAGAGGCCGTGACACAGGAAACGTCCGGGCTTTCCAAGCGCGAATGGATCGAGATGAACGACATTCTCGAACCAGAAGCCTGAGATAACCGAAAATCGTGAACGATTTTGACAAGCTCCTGCGAGAAGCTCCTTCCGTGCAAAGTGAAACTTCGGCTGAAATAGAGCCGCAGTTACCACGGATCTGGCCTTGGGCGATTCTCGCAGGGCTTCTCATTCTTGCGTCCGTGTGCATCCACATTTTCTGGCCTGCACCGGCACACAAGCATATGGCCCTTTGTAAAAAGGGTCTGACTGAACACTGCTATAAAATTGACCCCACCGCCGAAAATTGAGTTCGTATTTCGGTGAGTAAAATGGTCGGTGGATTTCCTGTTTTCCGGAATCGCTGTTTCTGAACGGATTCTACGGAGAACGAATGTGGAATCACGTCGGACTCATATTTCGTAGATCTTAATCAACAAACTTATCCACAGGGGTTGAGCCCCCAAAGAGGGGGGCCAACGGCGTGCACGATTCTTTTTGGAGAATCGCGTAGAACGCTTGATTTTCTGGGAAAAATCGTGGTGCCGGGTGAGGGATTTGAACCCCCGACCTTCGGTTTACAAAACCGCTGCACTACCACTGTGCTAACCCGGCATCCACAGCCCGGCTTTTTCCACGCCGAGACCCCTTTGGTCAAGCTCCTGAGTGTCGATTCTGTAATTTTATCGTGTCGCAGGGGTCATGAGGCTCGGTGGCGGGGGGAGATGGGAGGAGTTATTCGTGAAGCCGTAGCCGTCTGAAGAAAGCCCATGATGGACTACAGGCGGCTTAGCACAAGCCGACAGAAGTAGTGCTGTTCCCAGCAGGAGAAGACGGGTCATGAGGAAGCCTTTTCATCAGAGTGGCTGAGGGCCTCGGCAATAGTCGTGGCGAGGGCCGTGTAGGCACGGGCAGCTTCGCTGTCAGGTGCCGAGAGGATAATGGGCGTGCCCTGATCGCCGCTGGCCCGGATGTCAGCCAGCAGGGGGATTTCACCGAGGAAAGGCACGCCAAGGCGCTCGGCCTCTTCTCTGGCGCCACCGTGGCCAAAAAGCTCAGTGCGGTGATTACAATTAGGGCAGCAGAAATAGGACATGTTCTCCACAACGCCGAGGATGGGAGTTTCCATCCGTTCGAACATGGAAACGCCACGTCGCGCATCCAGCAGCGCAATGTCCTGAGGCGTGGAGACAATAACAGCCCCACCCTTGGCCATCTTGGCTCCAAGCTTCTGGGCCAGTGTCAGTTGGGCATCACCGGTTCCGGGCGGCATGTCTATGACAAGAACGTCCAGATCTCCCCAGTCCACTTCTCCAAGGAACTGGGTGAGGGCGCCCATGACCATGGGGCCACGCCAGATCATGGCCTGATGCTCGTCCACCAGATAGCCGATGGACATACTTTTCAGCCCCCAGGCTTCAATGGGGATGATGCGGCCTTCAATGACTTCGGGGCGTGTGTTGCGGCCGAGCATCCGCGGCAGGGACGGGCCGTAGATGTCTGCATCCAGCAGTCCGGTCCGGACACCGAGTTTAGCCAGTCCGGCTGCAAGGTTTACAGCGGTTGTGGACTTGCCAACGCCTCCCTTGCCGGACGCAACAGCGACGACGGCTTTTACGCCTGGCAGAAGCGTCTCTGGAGCATGACGGCTGGACGCATTCTGCCGTTTGCCGCCCAGATTGAACGGCCGATGACCGCCCCCGGCTGCGGGAGCTGGTGCATTGGCCGGTGGTGGCGTGGTAGCGCGATGGGCCGTCAGGGAAATTGTTGCTCCCGTCAAACCTGGAATGCGCGCGATCTCTGCTTCGACCTGAGGTCTGATCGGCTCCATGCGCGACACGTTGTCCCGCGAGGTGGCAAGGGTCACGTGCGCATGTCCATCGCGAACTGAAACACCTTCCAGCGACGCAAAGGACAATACATTCGATCCAAGGCCAGTTTGTTCGTTGTTCAGAATCTCGGAAATGCGTTTCTCGGCATTGGCATGTGATTCGTCAGAAGAACTGGTCGGGGGGAGATGATCGGTCATGCCAAGACTCTTTTTTCTGGGGGAACGGCCTGTCAGGAAGGAGAAACAGCGTAGCATACGCCCCTCCTGAACTACAGGATGGTGACGAATGACTGTCTTCTGCGTTAGCGTGTCACCATGAGCAGATTGATCGCCAGCCTTGCCCTGTCCTGCGCCGTTTCCCTGGCGCTGTCCGTCACGACGGTACAGGCCCAGACCGCCCCGCAGCCCTCTCCGGCACCCGTTCCAGCCCCGCGCTCCGTTCCGTCCAGCTTTGCGGATCTGGCAAATCGCCTTCTTCCGTCCGTGGTGAATGTTTCCACGTCTGCTGTGCTCAAGCCCGGTAAGGATGAGGACAAGGGGCCGGACTCCAGTGGTCCGGATGGTCCGCAGGTGCCGCAGTTCCCGCAGGGCTCACCGCTGGAAAAATTCTTTCACGACTACATGACGCACAAGCCGGCACCGAACCGCCCGCCGCGGCGGATGCAGGCTCTGGGATCAGGCTTTATTGTCGATCCGGCGGGCATCATCGTGACGAACAATCATGTCATTGAAGGCGCAGATCAGGTCTCCGTGACACTTCAGGATGGTACGGAGCTGCCGGCTAAGATTGTGGGGCGTGACAGTCAGGTTGATCTGGCCGTTCTGGAAGTCAAACCGAAGCATCCGCTGCCAGCTGTTCCGTTAGGACACAGCGATGCCGCCAGGATCGGAGACTGGGTGGTGGCCATTGGCAATCCGTTCGGCCTGAACGGCACAGTCACGGCAGGTATCATCTCGTCCCGCGGACGGAATGTCGAACACGGCCTGTATGATGACTATATCCAGACGGATGCAGCCATTAACCGGGGAAACTCAGGCGGCCCGCTCTTTAATCTTTCGGGCGAAGTCATTGGCATCAACACCTTGATCTATGGTGGGGCCGGGGGTGATTCTATCGGGATCGGCTTTGCCATCCCGGCGGATGACGCGCGTGGCATCATCGATCAGCTTCGCAAGACAGGTCATGTGTCACGCGGGTGGATGGGACTGAAGTTCCAGAATGTCTCCTACGACATTGCTGAGGATCTTGATTTTCACCAAGCGGACGGCACGGTCGGCAAGGGTGCTCTGGTATCTGAAGTAGGGCCGAAAAGTCCGGCAGCTCAGGCTGGCCTGCAGGTTGGTGACATCATCACTCGTGTGGGCAGTCAGGATGTGACGGGTCAGACCATGCCGCGCATCATTGCGTCCATTTTGCCTGGAACAAAGACAGAGCTGACCGTCTGGCATAAGGGCAGCATCAAGACGCTTCCGATCACGCTGGCACAGTCGCCAAACGCGCCAGATATGCCACCGTCCGACACGCATCAGCCAACGCATACGAAAGCAGCTTTTGGCGAGTTGGGCCTGGCGGTGCGTTCCATCGATGCGGAAATGCGCACCCAATATGCCCTAACGGATGATCAGCGCGGCGTGCTGGTGGATCGGGTTGAACCGTCCAGCCCGGCCACATCTCGCGGGATTGCCGTTGGAAATGTGATTACGCAGGTTGGGCAGGATCAGATCGACACGCCGGATGCGTTTGCCAAAGCAGTGAGCCGCGCGCTGGAACAGAAGAAGAAAGAAGTTCTGCTGTTGGTGCAGGATGATGACGGGCTACGCTGGGTGCCAGTTCCTTTTCTGGGGAACTGATCCGCTCAGCTTCTTAGGGTGTGAGGGGCGATGAAGAATTACGTCATCAGTCTTGCTTCCAGGCCAGACCGGCTTGCGCAGTTCAATGCCATAAATGCGCCGTTCCTCGACCAGATTACCGTTTTTCCTGCGACAGATAAAAATGATGTCAGCAAGCAGGCGTGTATTGATGCCGGTATCGTTTTAAATGACGCCGATTATGACGATACGGCGCTTGCCGTCGCGATGTCGCATCTGAGGCTATGGCAACTCTGCCGGGACAGCGGGGAGCCCATTATGGTCATGGAGGATGACGTTCATTTGTCTCCAGATTTCTGGAAAGACCGAGAGCAGGCGCTGACCACCAATCCTGATTATGATTTTCTGGCTCTCGGGTTCAACACGGATTGGCCGTTGGAGGTGGCGTTTGTTCCGGGCTCCATGAAGGCGACAATCATTTTTGATGAAGAGCAGCCAAAGTTCTTAAAAGGGCGCGCGTTCTGTTACCCGCAACTCAGTGCCTTCGCAGGCTGTTGCTGCTACGTTATCACGCCTGCCTGTGCAAAATTCTTCATGGAAAATATCTTTCCGATAAAGGACGGGTATTACGCTCTGCGGTATTTTACATCTCCCGTTTGTCGGGAATTTACCCGCATACGATGGACGAACGTTGGCATTGATGTTGCCATCAGCATGGTTCTGCAAGACGTCAGGTCCTACGTGTGTCTCCCACCCATCGCCATTCCGGGGAATGACTGGTCCAGTTCTTCGTTTGAAAGAGGCGGGCATCTGATCTCGCTCTGAAACGGGTGGACGGAAGAACCGGGAAGCTCTTAAAGCGCTCATGACATGATGAGTGCTCTAAAAAAAATCACACAGGCCTGGCTGATGGTCCCGCCGAAGGGAAGCAGTTGGCGAGAGGTTCTGCGACCCGCCACGCGCCAGACCATTCGCGTTCTGGTTTCGATCGTCACAGCCTGGGTTGTGGGCATGACGCTCCATCTTCAGGAAACTATCTGGGCGCTCGTGACCGCGCTGATTGTTACGCAGTCCAGTATAACGCAGACAATGGCAACGGCCCGCGATCAGATTACCGGCACGCTGCTAGGCGCTGTCGCGGGGATCGTGGCGGTCTTGCTGGAAATGTGGACGGGTCTGCGGTGGCTGCCTTTCTGGATCGTTCTCGCGCCGTTGGCCTTTCTCGCAGCCGTTCAGACCAATCTGCGGTTTGCCTGTATCACCCTGATTATTGTGTATCTGTTTCCCAGCGAAGGCAGCCCGTTTCTGCCAATGGTCACGCGGCTGACGGCTATTATGATTGGTGTGGTCGTCTCTCTGGTGGTGTCCTTCGTGGTATTGCACAGCAGTGCCCGAAAGCAGGCTTTCCACACATCCAGCCGTATCCTGCGACGTCTGGACGGATTGCTGGAAGGCGCACTGGATCAGAAAACGGGCTGGCGGGAAATTGAAACCCGGAACGAAGCCTGTGTGGCCCTTCTGATCGAACTTGAAGGCGCAGTGGAAGAGGCCAGACGCGAGCGTTTCAGTGATCTGGAGAAGCGCGATCCTGTGCTTGCGGCACTTCCAAGGTTGATGCGGCGGCTCCTGAACGATACGATGCTGGTGGCTCGAGCAATCGCGACAGGCCGTGCAGCAGGGAATACAGGCCTTGTTCCACTCTACAAAAGCCTCAGCCACACGCTGAGAGCATTGGCTCATAGCTGTGAACAAAGATTTGTTCACAAGCAGGACCGTCATCCGCATCAGCCGGAAGACAAGGACATTCTCGAACTTCTTCCACGGCTGGAAGAACAGACGCGGCCTGAAATGCGCTTCGTCATGTCTTTGTTCAAGGATGATCTGGAGCGCGCCGTAGGCGTTCTCATGCGGGACGATGCCAGTGCTGCCAAAGGGCTCTAGGCGCCAGTTGATGGCGTTTTTTCGAAACCCGGTCGTGATCTCCCGCGTTTTCTGGAGAGCTCGGTGCATCTGCCCGGAAAACCGGCCCCCGTCAGAGGCTGGTCATTAGGAACGGAGAAATCCATGATTACGCACGAAACCCTCAAGTCTCTTCCCGCCGGTGTGCAGGCTCCGCCCTACGACATCAACGGGATAAAGCCAGGGATCGTGCATTTTGGTGTGGGCAATTTCTTTCGCGCCCACGAGGCATTCTATGTTGAGCAAATTCTCAAGGATGATCCTAACTGGGGCATCATTGGCGTCGGTCTGACGGGCGGTGATCGCTCAAAGAAAAAAGCTGAAGAATTCAAAAAGCAGGACTGCCTCTTCTCCCTGACGGAAACGGCACCGTCCGGTAAAAGCACTGTCCGCGTCATGGGCGCATTGCGGGACTATCTGCTAGCTCCGGCAGATCCGGAAGCCGTACTGAAGCACCTTTCAGACCCTACCATCCGGATTGTTTCCATGACGATCACCGAAGGTGGCTACAACATCAATGAATCGACGGGTGCGTTCGATCTTGAGAATGCTGCTGTTCAGCAGGATCTGAAGACGCCGGAAGCGCCGTCCACGATCTTCGGATATGTTGTGGAAGGACTGCGCCGTCGCCGGGATGCCGGGGGTAAGGCCTTTACGATCATGTCCTGCGATAATCTGCGGCACAACGGGAACGTCGCCCGCAAGGCGTTCCTGGGTTATGCAAAGGCGCGTGATCCGGAACTGGCCAAGTGGATCGAAGAAAACGCCACATTCCCCAACGGAATGGTGGATCGCATCACACCGACGGTGTCTTCAGAAATTGCCAAGCGTCTGAATGAGGCCAGTGGTCTGAGCGATGACCTTCCGCTCGTTGCTGAAGATTTTCACCAGTGGGTGCTGGAAGACAGCTTCGCTGACGGACGCCCGGCACTGGAGAAGGCCGGCGTCCAGTTCGTCGATGATGTGACGGACTACGAACATGTGAAGATCCGTATGCTGAATGCTGGCCACATCATGCTCTGCTTCCCTGCCGTTCTGGTCGGGTATGAGAATGTTGATGAAGCTGTTCGTGACGCCGATCTGCGGGGCAATCTGGAGAACTTCCTCAACAAGGACGTCATCCCGACCTTGGAAGCCCCGCCAGGCATGACGCTGGAAGGATATCGTGACAGCGTGATCAGCCGCTTCTCCAATCCGGCGATGGCTGACCAGACCCTGCGAATTTCAGGGGATGGGTCCTCGAAAATTCAGGTCTTCTGGACGGAAACGGTGCGTCAGGCTCTTGAAGGCAAGCGGGATCTATCCCGAATTGCGTTTGGCATGGCAGCGTACCTTGAGATGCTGCGTGGGAAGAGCGAGAAGGGCGGAACGTACGAGCCGTTTGAGCCAACCTTCGGTGAGCAGCAGAAGGCACTCGCGAAAGCAGACGACTTTGAGAGCGCTCTGAAACTTCCCGCTTTTGACGCTTGGCGTGACCTTGATAATGCGACGCTTGATGAGAAGGTTATCGCGCTGCGCAAGATCATTCGCGAAAAGGGCGTCAAGGCTGCACTCCCAGCCTGAAACCGGGCAGTCTGATAGGTCTTTTAACCGCTTCTCTTCAGGGAGAAGCGGTTTTTTTATGGGCTGGTGCCCATCCTTTTCTAGGTGCCGTTTTTCTGCGCCGAGATGATCTGCAAAAGAGCATCAGCGGCTTTGCTGCGATAGCGTTCTTTGTGTCGCAAACCGAAGAAGGTGCGGGGGCCAAGATCAAACGGAGCCGCATGAAGTTTTCCGCTGGCGAGGGATGGGGCAACCACAAGGGAAGAAAGAGCAGCCAGTCCGGCGCCTGCCTCAACAGCCGTCCTTACGCTTTCGTTTGATGGCAGAACCAGACCTTCCTTCAGGGTCTCAGGTTTTACGCCGACAGCCCGCAAACTGGCATCAAGCGATGAGCGTGTGCCCGAGCCACGCTCCCGCATGATCCAGGTCGCATTTTGCAGCCAGCCAGCGTCCACAGTTTGCGTTCCGAAAGGTTCGGCCTGCACGAGTTGCAGGCGATCTTCCGCTAGTGGCCACTGCGCGAGTGAGGGGTCATCCACGTCGCCTTCGACAATTCCAAGATCCGATTGTCCCTCTCGCACATGCGTTGCGGCCTGCGTCGTATTGCCGATTTCAAGGGTAACGGTGATGTTGGGAAAGGCGGTGCGAAAGGCGACCAGTATTGGTGGCAGCCAGTAGGCTGCGATGGTCTGGCTGGCGACAACCCGAAGACTGCCGCGGTTGAGTCCGCTGAGTTCATCAAGTGTGTTTTGCGCCGAAGCTGCGCTTGCAAGAACATTGCGGGCTTCTTCCAGAAAAATCTGGCCAGCATCCGTTAAAGCGATGCCTCGCCCCACGCGATGGAACAGCTTGATGCCATGCCGTTCTTCAAGGGCAGAAATTGCGGCTGAAGCAGTGGACTGCGTGACGTTCAGCGCTCGTGCAGCGGCCGTCATATGTTCGCGTTCGGCGACGCCAACGAAAGTGCGTAACTGCTCTAGCGTCATGATCGTCCTCAATAGCAATCAATCGTTTTTAACGAACGAAATGACTTAATCAATTTGTTTTATTGATGATTTATGAGTGGATATCTGAAGGGCAGGAGAAAACGATCATGCCCCGATGTCTCGCTGTTCCGAAATTTCAGCCCGCTTATCGCACCCTGCCGGGAATAGGATTGTGTCTTGCGGTGAGTGCTGGTGCATCATTGCTAGAAGCTGGTGAGCAGCTTCTTTTCGGCAAGGCATGGCTGGAGGCGCTCGTACTTGCGATTTTGGGCGGGATGGCCGCGCGCAGCTTCTGGTTGCCGGGGGACAGATACCAAGCCGGTATTGCTTTCACTGCGCGCTATTTTCTGGAGATATCTGTTGTTCTGCTCGGAGCGTCAGTAAGTGCGGCAAACCTGCTGGCAGTCGGGCCGGTCCTGATTATTGGCATCATGGTGCTCGTAGCGACATCACTCATCATGAGCTTCGGGATTGGGCGGTTTATGGGGCTTCCGCCCCGCATGGCGCTGCTCATTGCCTGCGGCAACTCGATCTGTGGAAACTCCGCAATTGCAGCTGTTGCGCCTGTTATTCGAGCAGACGGAAAAGACGTTGCCGCGGCGATTGCTTTCACTGCAGTGTTCGGCGTTCTCACGGTGTTGGGACTGCCATGTCTTGGCTTACTCTCAGGTATGAGTGGCAGCATGTTCGGCGCATTCGCTGGACTGACGGTCTATGCTGTGCCGCAGGTCGTCGCTGCCACGGCCCCGCTCGGTACCATTGCTGTGCAGACAGGCATGATCGTCAAACTGGTGCGCGTTCTGATGCTTGGGCCCGTGTGTTTCGGGCTTGGACTGGCCTCTCCCGTTTTCTTTTCCGAACGTAAAAATGAGACGTCAGAAAATATAAACGCAGGAATCAGGAAAGGCGGAATTTTCCAGTTTGTGCCGTGGTTTATTCTGGGTTTTCTCGCCTTGATAGCCTGCCGCTCCCTCGGGCTAATTCCGTCGTCACTTGGCGGCCCAATCGGTCACATCGCAACAATTCTGACGGTAACGTCCATGGCGGCTCTGGGCCTCGGTGTTGATGCCCGCAGCGTTGCGAACGCTGGCCTGAGGGTGACAGTAGCCGTCATCCTTTCACTGCTGGGACTGGAGGCCATCAGCTACGGTATGCTGGTATGGCTTCACTTCGGTTAAAGTTGACGGTCCCGCTTGATGCGGTCCCATGCCGCATTGATCCGGGCCACGCGTTCCTGCGCACGCTTGCGCTCCAGATCCGTCATGGGTTTCTGGGCAATAACATCCGGATGGTACTCGCGGATAAGCGTTCGCCACCGAACGCGGACTTCCTTGTCAGACGCTGTACGCGTGATGCCGAGAACGCGATAGGCGTCTGGCTCGCCGGTGCTGGCGGCACGGCTGTCGCCACTTTCTGCGCGCGTCCATGCTCCGGATGACAGACCAAAAGCACGATGGACACGCTGAAGAAAATCAATTTCTTTCGGATGGAGCTCTCTGGATGCTCCGGCATCTGCACGGGCAATCCGGAAAAGGGCCACCATCAGGTTCTCCAGCGGTGCCTTATCGTCTCCGTAAGCTGAGCCCATCTCGCGGGCGTACATTTCAAAATCGTCCGTTCGCTCCCGTGCGCGGTCGAACAACATGCCAACTTCGCGCGTATTGTCGGGGGGAAACTGGAAGCAGGTTTTGAACGCGTTGATTTCGGAGCGATTGACCGGCCCGTCAACCTTCGCCAGCTTTGCGCACAGCGCCACAAGGCCAATAGCGTAAAGCTGGTCTTTTTTGCCCATGGCGGCCGCAATTTTTGCAGCTCCAAAAAACGCTGCACTGTTCGGGTCAGGACGACCCCGTGCAGGAAAGCGTTCGCTCCACCCCCCGGTGGAAGGATTAAGCAGAGAGCCACTGTCGGCGGCATGCCCAAGGGCTGCTCCCATCAGTGCCCCGAACGGGCCGCCGACTGCGAAGCCAGCAACACCACCGAACATTTTGCCCCAGATAGCCATATCGACAATCTAGCATGGTCCCGGAAACCGGCAAATGACAGATCGGACATGTACCCTCCACAGAAAGAACTGGATCTCCCGCAGGCTTCGGGTGTTGAAGGAGCATCATGAAAAACAAGGCCACCCCAGTTATGTCCGATCAGACGCAGCATCTCCCCGTCGCTCAGCCTTCGCCGGCGGACGACTATGAGGAGAAGATGCAGGCTCTGATTCGCAAACTCCCTGAATGGATGCAGAAGACGCTGAGCTGGCTACGGGAGCCAGAGCGTAAATGGATTCGTATTCCAGCTGGTATTCTGTTCATGCTCGGAGGCTGCATGGCGTTCCTACCCGTTCTGGGTGTCTGGATGATTCCTGTAGGTATTCTTCTGCTTTCCGAAGATATTCCGTTCTTTCGTCGTTTGATGGAGAAAGCTCTGAACTGGATCCAGAGAAAGCACCCTGACTGGATGGATCTTCCTCCGAACGCGAAGTAATCCGATCAGTCTTCGGCCGTTTTTCGCGCATCCATAAGGGCTGCAACACGGAGAGCTGAAGCCAGGGGGCGGTCTGGTGTGCGTTTGGCGTCAATCGACGCAACGAGTGCCGCAAAGCTCAAGGCCCGCTCCGTAGCCATCTGATCCAGGACTGCCCAGAATTCTGGTTCAAGGGCCACGGAGGTCCGATGTCCTGAAAGCGAAAGGCTGCGTTTGACGAGGTCACTCATGTCAGGCGTTCCAGAGCCCAGCGGGCAGTTTCGGCAATATCGGGATCAGGGTCAGACTGAAGAGCCTGCGCTGAAGGTACGAGGGCAGGATCGTCCGAGTTGCCGATTGCGATCAGAACATTCCGGACAAACCGGTTGCGGCCAATGCGCTTGACGGGTGATCCCGAAAAAAGCGTGCGGAAAGCTGCGTCATCGAGGGCTGCAAGTTCTGCAAGTTTTGGCTCAATCAGGTCTGGTCGGGCCTGAAGCTTGATGTGGCGGGACGCCTCGGCGAAGCGGTTCCAGGGGCAGGCGGAAATGCAGTCATCGCAGCCATAGATATGGTTGCCCATTTTTTCCCGCAGGTCATGCGGGATCGGTCCTTTGTGTTCGATGGTCAGGTACGAAATGCACCGCCGGGCATCCATACGATAGGGGCCGAGGAAAGCATCTGTCGGGCAGGCCGTCAGGCAGCTCGTGCAGGTGCCGCAGCTTCCGCCTTTTGGCTCGGACGGGCTTAAATCCAGCGTCGTGTAGATTTCTCCCAGCAAAAGCCAAGAACCGTGAGTGCGGGAGACCAGACAGGTATGCTTGCCCTGCCAGCCCAGATGCGCCTTTTCCGCCAGAGCGCGTTCCGAAACCGGGGCCGTATCGACGAAGACCTTCACCTGCGTGGTCTCGTCGCCCAGCTTCACGACGAACTGGGCCAGATGCTTCAGCATCCCTTTGATGACGTCATGGTAGTCCCGATTACGGGCATAGACGGAAATATTGCCCCGATCCGGCTGACGTAGCGTTGCATCTGGGGCTTCTGCGGGCGCGTAACAGAGCGCGAGGGAAATGACGCTGCGGGCTTCGGGCCAGAGGGCCTGCGGGTGGCTGCGCTGTTCGATGCGCGTCTCCATCCATTCCATCGTCCCATGATGGCCCTGAGCAACAAAAGCGCGCAGTCCGGCTTCCACATCCGGGCCAAGCTCCGCCGCGCAGAAGCCCACGGCATCAAATCCCAGATGCCGGGCGTGGTCCTCGATCCGTTCCTCAAGGGAACGTCCGGGGCGGGAAGGGGATGGGCGTGATGTCATGCGCTCAGCAGATGGATGGAAAGCAGAATCAGCAGTTTACGCCATCTTTCCCCCAACGGGCCAATCAGACATGATGGGATGTCTTCATTCTCCGATGAGAGAACCGGTTATGCGTCGTTCCTATGTCACCCTGGATGTTTTCACGGACCAGCTTTTTGGGGGCAATCCTCTGGCGGTCGTGCTGGATTCAGCGGGGCTTTCCACCGAGCAGATGCAGAAGATTGCCATTGAGTTCGGCTATTCCGAGACAACCTTCGTGCTCCCTGCGGTAGAGGCGGATCATACGGCGCATGTCCGTATCTTCACGCCAGCCGGAGAGCTGCCATTCGCTGGTCATCCGAATATCGGTACCGCTTTTGCCTTGGCGCGACAGGCCGAAGCGCAGGGGCGTGAGCTGCCGGAAACGTTTTTGTTTGAAGAAAAGGCCGGCCTGGTTCCTGTGAGGCTGGAGCGTGAGAGCGGACGTGTCGTTCGGGCAGAGCTCATGGCGCCAGAAGCCATGACACGCCGGAGCCGGATGATTCCTGAAAATGCGGCTGCGTGTCTGGGGCTTGAACCCGCAGATATTCGTACGGATCACCACGCGCCGCAGGTTGTTTCGGTCGGGCTGCCGTTCCTGATTGTTGAGCTTGCATCCCGTGACGCTCTGCGTCGCGCTCATGGAGAGCTTGCCGCGCATCGCAGGCTTCTCGCCTCCAACGGGATCAGTTCCGTGTATGCCTACACGCGCAATGCAGGGGAAAGCGCCTTTGAAAAAGGCAGCGACATTCAGGGGCGGATGTTCTCGCCGCTGGATGGTATTGCCGAGGATCCCGCGACGGGGAGCGCCACAGTCGCGGCCGTCGCGTTCCTGTCTGCGCTGGAGAATGGAGCCGATCTGTCCCTGACCTTCACGCAGGGCGTGGACATGGGACGACCAAGCCTTCTGGACGCCAGAACAGAAGCGGGCAAGGCTTACGTCGCCGGTTCCTGTGTCCCTGTCATGGATGGATTTTTCACTTTGGAAAGCGAAGTCTGAGAACGGTCTGTTGCAGAGTTTATAACGGTCTGAAAATGTCTTGTCAGGGGCGTGGGCAGTCGGCATCGTGCCACCATGCGATGCACCCTTCCTTCCGTTCTTGTAGCGGCTGCCCTCTCCCTGACGGCCCTGTCTCCTCTGGCAAGGGCCGAAACCCCGTCTCCCATTGAACAGACTTACAACGCCTTACGGACTGATCCTGTCCGGCTCGGCCTGTTTCTGCGCGGTTTTCCCAAGGGGGCCGATCTGCACATCCACCTCTCGGGTGCAATCTACGCGGAAAACATGCTGGATTGGGCGGCGAAGGATGGATTGTGCGTCTCTCTGAAGACGCTCGATATTCTGGATCATGCCTGCCCGCATGCGAAGGGCGATGAAATGCCCGCTTCGGCGCTGGTGGGGAATGAAAAAGCCACGAACCAGATGATCGATGCGATGTCGATGCGGGATTTCGTTCCAGCAGCATCCGATCGTTCAGGGCATGACCACTTCTTTACGTCCTTCCGGCATTTCGATGCGATCGAAAAAGACCATCAGGGCGACATGCTCGCTGAAGCAATGGACCGTGCGGCTGCCGATCACATCACCTATATCGAGCCCATGGTTTCTCCTGCCCTTGGCAGCATGATCGGCGCAGGCTTCCGTCATCCCATCAAGGGCGAGGATTTCGCTGCTGCCCATCAGGCGCTCAAGGCGGAAATTCCTGCTCTCGTTGAGCAGGCCCGTCACGAAACGGACGAGATGGAGCATAAGGCGCAGGCTATTCTTCAGTGCGGTACGGCCAAGGCGCATCCCGGATGTGGCGTAAGCGTGCATTACCTGTTCCAGACGCTTCGTATCCTGCCGCCTCAGGCTGTTTATGCGCAGCTTGATGCGGGACATGCCGTGGTGAAAGCCGATCCGCGGTTCGTCGGCGTCAATATTGTTGCTGCTGAAGATGATACAGTCGCGATGCGGGACTACAGCTTGCATATGCGGATGTTCCAGTTTTTGTCGCAGGTCTATCCGGGTGTGAACCTGAGCCTTCATGCGGGTGAACTGACGGGTAAGCTCGTTCCGCCTGAAGGACTGAAGCATCACATTCGGGAAGCCATCGAAATCGCTGGTGCCAAGCGCATCGGCCATGGCGTCGATATTGCTTCGGAAGACGACGTTGCCGGATTGCTGGCCGAGATGGCTAAGAAGCACGTCATGGTGGAAATTAACCTGACGAGTAATGACGAGATCCTGAACGTGAAGGGCGCTGAACACCCGCTGCCGCTCTACCGCCGGGCCGGGGTTCCCGTTGCGCTCTCAACGGATGACGAAGGCGTCTCCCGTGGTGATCTGACGCAGGAATATGTCCGGGCCGCTCAAACCTACAATCTGAGCTATGCGGACCTGAAACAGATGTCCCGGACGGGGCTGGAAGATGCGTTTATTCCGGGGCAGAGCCTTTGGGACAACCATCAGGTCGGCAAGCCTGTTTCAGCCTGTCAGACCGCGTCTTCATCTCAGCCTGAGAATGGCCCTTGTGCCGATCTGTTGAAAACCAGCGAGAAAGCCCGCCTTCAGTGGCAGCTTGAATCGCGGTTTGTCGCTTTTGAAACCTCTGCTCCACACGAAAGCCTTTATCAATGACCCGCCTGAAAACCCTTTTTGGGGCGACTGCCCTGTCCGTCCTCGCAGTTTCAGGCGGCTTCTCTAGCGCATCCGCCAAGAACCGACCCATCCCCGTGCGGGTCGTCGTGGTGACGACGTTTGAACTTGGGAAGGACACGGGCGACACGCCGGGCGAGTACCAGAACTGGGTTGAGAAGCTCCCGCTCTCGCAGGAAATTCCGGCGCCCGGTACGGACCATGACGTCATGCACTACAACCCGGAACTGCATGTTCTGGGTATTGCGTCCGGGGAAGGGCCGGAGCATATGGCATCGGCCATTACGGCGCTTGTCCTTGATCCGCGGTTTGACCTGAAGCACGCCTATTTCGTGCTGGCCGGAATTGGCGGTGTCGATCCGAAGTTTGGCACGGTCGGGTCTGCTGTCTGGGCACCACGCGTGATTAATGGCGGTCTGTCGCATCTGATTGATCCACGGGAAATTCCGAAGTCCTGGCCTGATGGCTTTACGCCGGTTCAGGGCAGTGTTCCGGATGAACAGCCACGGCCGCCGCTGCATTCCGTCAGTGGAGACATGGTTTACACCTTCAATCCGCAGCTTGTGCAGTGGGCTTATGGCCTGACAAAAAACATGACCCTGCCGGATACGCCGGGTCTTCAGGCATCCCGTGCCCGGTACAAGGGTTATCCAGAAGCTCTGAAAGCACCGTCCGTCATGGTCGGCGATACCATTTCCGGTGAGACCTTCTGGGTTGGCGAGAAGATGAATGCCTGGGCCGAGCGCTGGGTGCGCTACTGGACCGACAATCAGGGAACATTGGCCACGACGGCAGAAGAAGACGTTGCGTTTTGTCAGGCGCTTGCCGCACAGGCGAAGGCGGGTCGAGTAGATCCCCAGCGTGCTCTGATCCTTCGGACGACCAGCAATTTTGACATGCAGTATCCGGGCCAGACGGCGGCGGAATTGCTGGCGGAAGAAGCGCACGAAGGCAGCTATTCGGCGTTTATTCCATCTGTTGAGGCCGCCTACAAGGTCGGCAGTGTCGTGGTACGCGAGTTGGCCACGCATTGGGACCAATACGAGAAAACCATGCCCGGTGCAGAATAACGACCTGCTCCTGTGTTGAAAGGAAAATGCTCGCCAGATTGAACTGGCGGGCATTTTTTGCGTGTATGCGCTTAAGACATAGTTTGTCGTGAACAGAACGCTTTAGCTGCAATTGATTGGATTCCCATGACTCTCGACGTTTCTTCCGCCATTCTTCAGCGCCGTGCGACCAAGCATTTCGATGCCGCGCACATCATGCCGGAGAAAGACCTCGAAACCATTCTTGGTCTGGCGCGCCGGATGCCGACGGCGTTCAATATCCAGAACTGGCGTTTCGTGGCCCTCAAAGACCCGGAATTACGCAAGCAGGTGCGTGCCGTTTCGTGGGACCAGTCGCAGGTAACGGATGCCTCTGCGCTGATCGTCCTGTGTGCAGACATCAAGGCCTGGGAAAAGTCGCCGGAGCGATATTGGGAAAACGCCCCTGACGCCGTCCGGGAGTACATGGTTGGCGCCATCGACCAGTATTACCGGGGGCGCGAGCAGGTGCAGCGGGATGAGGGGATGCGGTCCTGTGGCATGGCTGCTGCTGCCATCATGCTGGTGGCCGAGAGCATGGGATATGGAACCTGCCCGATGGATGGTTTTGACTTCGATGCCGTCGGCAAGCTCATCAACCTGCCGGAAGACCATGAGATCGTTATGTTCGTGGCCATCGGGAAGGCGGCGTCTGCTCCGAAGCCATCGGGCGGTGCGCTGCCGGTTTCCGAAATCATGATCGAAAACCGGTTCTGATAAAAATCGGCTCTGGACGGTGCTGCTGCATTGTCCAGAGCCTGATGGTTTTAGTCCTGTCCAGGAATATGCGTCCGGTACGTTGCCCAATGCGCGATCAGTTCATGGACAACCGGCTCACCGGCACGCTCGTTATTATCGAACGCGAGCTTCTGGCCGGGCGCTTCGTCCCCGATGCTCTCGGTGATCGGCACGCCTGGAGGGGGCATATCAAAATTGCTCCCTGAGCGCAGAACCATGACGCGGTTCAGATCGACATATCCCAGACGGGCTAATGTCCGCATATCAAGCTGATAGGTCTGGCTTTCCTCATTGGTCATGACGAATTGGCCCTGATCCTTCGTCCAGAGCTTGACCCATTTTTCCGCCCACTCGTTGCGGGACGGGCCGTGCCAGTAACGAAGCGCCCCAAGCGTCTCACCCATAATGAGCATCGGCGGTTTCTGGGCGTTGGGGAAGCCTTTCCAGGCTTTCCGGCGCTCGGCAATGGCAGGATCGTCTGCCATTGGAGTGTTTTTGCTCAGGTTGAAGGCCCAGTTCGCCAGACCCTGATTGAGCGGATACGCCTTGCTGAGTTCCGCCACATCCGTGACAGAGCCATAATGGTTTGCGTTGGCTGGCAGCGTGTCCGGCTTGTCCGCCCCGATGGCATACAGACCATACGGCCAGCCTTTTGGAACGGTGCGGTCATCGATTTCCCGCAATGCGTCTCCATCTACAACCCAGCGTGCCCAGGCCACACTCCCAACAGACGCGACATTCGGGTTCACGCCAGAAATGCCGGTGAAAATCCAGTAGGTGTGCGTCAGATCGTAATGCGGATCGAGGGCAAGAGCGTGCAGGTCAATGCTGCCGCTTTTCAGGGCGATGCCATAAACGCCATCCGCATTGCGGCGGAGCTTTTCCTGTACGCCACGAATGGGGCGCTCTTCGTCAAGATGGAGACGCTCCACCCAGTCCTGATATTCGCCAGGCTCATCGCCCTTGTCCGCGCCGACTTCCCAGTTGGCGACAACAAGGACCTTGATTTCTTCCTTATGGGGCGCAGCCAGAGCACTGCCCGCACAGAGAAGCCCGGCAAGAGCCAGGCCTGCATTAAAGCGTTTCAAATCCGTATTCCCCAAAGCCGAAGGTCGTTGGGGAAACACATTATTGGAACAGGATCAGAATGAAAACTTACAAAGCGAGAGAGGGCATGGGCCATTCATCTTCGGTCCAGTCTCCCTTGGACCAATCCTCGCGTAGTTTGATGGCCAGTTCGTTCAAAGTACCGTCCACGATAGCGGCACGGATCTGCCGCATCAGGCGCTGGTAGTAGGCCAGATTGTGCCATGTCAGCAGCATTGGGCCGAGCATCTCACCAGCACGGAACAGGTGATGCAGATAGGCGCGGGTATAACGGCCAGCCATCGGGCTGTCGTCATGCGGTGTCAGCGGGCGCGTGTCTTCGGCAAAGCGGGCGTTGCGCAGGTTGATGTAGCCGCGCTCCGTATAAGCTCGCGCCGTACGACCGGCACGCGAGGGCATCACGCAGTCGAACATGTCTACCCCGCGCATGACTGACCCCAGCAGATCGTCCGGCGTACCAACGCCCATCAGGTAGCGCGCCTTGTCCTGCGGAAGCATAGGCGTTGTGAAATCAAGGGTCGAGAACATAAGTTCCTGACCTTCACCCACCGCCAGACCGCCGATCGCATAGCCTTCGAAGCCGATCTCCGTCAGCGCCTTGATGGAATATTCGCGCAGGTCGCGCTCGGTGCCACCTTGTACGATGCCGAACTGGCCATAGCCCTCACGTGCCACGAACGCCTCACGTGAGCGGGCCGCCCAGCGCATGGAGAGTTCCATGGATTTGCGGAGCGCTTCCGGCGTGGCGGGGAGGGCCGGGCACTCATCGAACGCCATGCTGATGGTGGCATCCAGCTTGTACTGGATCTCCGTTGAGATCTCAGGAGACAGGCGATGCTTGCTGCCATCAATATGGGACTGGAACGTCACGCCGTCCTGATCGAGCTTGCGGAGCGCACCGAGAGACATGACCTGAAACCCGCCGGAATCCGTCAGGATCGGGCCGGACCAGTCCATCATCTTGTGCAAACCCCCCAGCTTTTGCACGCGGTCCGCCGTCGGGCGCAGCATCAGATGGTAGGTGTTGCCCAGAACAATGCCTGCGCCCGTGGAGCGAACGGCATCCATGGTCATGCCCTTCACGGTGCCAACAGTGCCAACCGGCATGAAGGTCGGGGTCGGGACAGTGCCGTGACGGGTGTGCAAATGGCCGGCGCGGGCCTGACCGCAGGTTGCTTCCGGAACCCACGTCATTTTTGTGGCCTGTTCGGTCATGGTGCTCGCTCCAGAAGGCAGGCATCGCCGTAGGAATAGAACCTCAGCCCGTTGGCGATGGCGTAGGCATAGGCCTCACGCATGGTGTCGGTGCCGCTGAACGCGCAGACCAGCATAAAGAGCGTCGAGCGCGGCAGATGGAAATTGGTCATGAGCAGGTCCACCGCCTTGAAGCGATAGCCCGGCTTGATGAAAATGGACGTCTCGCCCCGCCAGGGCTGAACCGTACCGTCTTCCTGCGCCGCACTTTCCAGCAGGCGGAGAGACGTGGTTCCGACAGCAACAACACGGCCACCGCGGACGCGTGTTTCATTGATGGCCTGCGCCGTTTCCGCGTCGATCTCGCCCCATTCTGCATGCATGCGATGCTCGGCAATGGAGGATCGAACGGGCAGGAACGTGCCAGCACCGACATGAAGCGTCAGTGTTCGGCGCTGGATGCCTTTTGCGTCGAGCGCGGCGAGAAGGTCTGGCGTGAAATGTAGACCAGCAGTGGGAGCCGCCACAGCCCCGCGATGTTCGGAAAAGATTGTTCGGTAATCGCTGTCATCCTGAGCGGTCGGCCCGAAAGGACGGTCGATATAAGGCGGCAGGGCTAATGCGCCCACGCGCTCTAGGAATGCGTCGAACGCATCCCCTTCGACGGAAAAGCGGATGCTGACGGCACCATCGCCTTCATTTTCCACAACAGATGCCGTGACCAAATCATCGCCAAAGTTCAGCGTATCGTTCGGCTTCAGCTTGCGAGAGTTACGGGCGAGCGCATGCCAGCTTCCGTCAGCCAGAATCCGGTCCAGCGTAATGCTGATTTTTGCCTCACCGCGCGTGGCGGAAAGCTGGGCACGGATGACGGCCGTATTGTTCGCAATCAGCAGATCACCTTCCCGCAGCAGGCCAGGCAGATCGCGTATGATCCGCAGATCGGGCGCTTCTCCGGAACGCACATGCAGCAGCTTTGCGCTGTCACGCGGTCTGGCGGGTTCGGTCGCAATATGGTCGCGGGGCAGTTCGAAGTCGAACGTGGCGAGTTCATCCGTCATGGGATGCTCTCTAGCAGGTTCAGCCAACATGAAAACGCCGGACCAGCCGACCCGGCGCATCTTTTCGGTCAAAAGGCGATTTTTTTTGGCGTCAAGCCGTCGAGGTGGATGCGTTTCAGGCGTCCTGCTTGCCCTCATGAACGATAACAGGCTCGTTCATGACCGGAAAATTGACCGATCGTGCGATGAAGCACATGTCGTGCGCCTTGTGGTGCAGGTCCAGTGCTTTCTCGGCGTCTGACGTAGCGGACAGGGTGACGCGGGGATGAAGCGTTACGGACGTGAACTGCCCAGCGCCGGTGCGGTCTTCTTCCATTTCGCCGGTGGCATGGTCTTCGTATGCCGTGACGACGATGCCAGCCTGCGCACAGAGCCCTAGAAACCAGAGTTTGTGACAGGCCGACAGGGACGCCAGAAGCAGATCTTCAGGATTCCATCGGGCAGGATCTCCGCGAAAAGAAGGATCAGACGAACCTTCAATCGTCGGCTTGCCGGGCGCCATAATATCGTAATCGCGCGTGTAGCTGCGGGCAGAGGATGTGCCGGTTCCGGTATTGCCGGTCCAGACAACGTTCACGGAATAAGTGTGCTGTTTTCCGGCCATGTTTGATCCTGCCTCCTGCTGTCTTCCTGCCCTGACGGCAGGAAGACAGTATGTTCATCGGGCTTTGGGTAATGCAAAGGCCACGACTTCATCGCTGTTGCGCGTTTTTAGCCCACCGTGGCCGCCCACAGCCAGCACGACATATTGCCGGCCGTCTTCCCCCATATAGGTCAGCGGCGTGGCATTGCCGCCGGCGTCCAGTTCCGTCTTGAAGAGCGTATGGCCGTCATGCCCATCAAGAACATGGAAGCTTTGATCGGCCAGCGCGCCCATGAACACCAGACCATTTGGCGTGGTCACGCTGCCGCCCATGGAGAAGACGCTGGTGGGCAGGCCGACTGGCATCCGCAGCATGTTCGTCGGGCCAACATTCTTCGTGGTGCCCAAAGCCCGCTCCCAGATGACTCGACGGTGAACAAGATCAATCGCCTGCATCTTGCCCCAAGGCGGTGCGAGGCAAGGGGCGCCAAACGGGCCAAGCCATGGCTTCACGACGGCCGCGAAGGGCAGGCCATGTTGGGGATTGTTTGTGAAAACAGGCTCTGGATAAGGCTGTGCCCAGTCATGCCAGGATTTGTAGAGCCCTTTGGCAAGAGCTTTTTCCTGTGGCACCAGCGTCATCAGGAACGGAATGAACGTGGTGTTGATATACATGACACCATGCGTCGGATCGATGGTGCCGCCATACCAGTCTGCCACCCCATCAAACGCTGGAAACCCCACGGTGCCCTGCTGGCTCGGCGGTGTGAAAAGGCCCTTGTCCCGCATGGAGCGGAAGGCAATGCGGCAGAACATCTGATCGTATGGGGTCGCGCCCCACATGTCGTCTTCTGTCAGATTAGGGCGGCGCAGATTGGGCATGTCGACGGACAGTGGCTGCGTCGGCGAATAGTGCTCGCCCGGCGTGTCCCCGGCAGGTACCGGCGTTTCCTGAACGTGATAGAATGGGGCTCCGGTTCGACGGTCCAGCACGAAGAGTTCGCCCTGCTTGGTTGTTTGTACCAAGGCGGGGGTTAGGGTGCCGTGGGCATCTGGCAGATCCACCAGAGATGGGCCGACCGGGAGGTCAAAATCCCACAGATCATGATGAACGGTCTGGAAATGCCAGCGCTCTTCGCCCGTCGTGATATCCAAGGCGACAAGGGAGCTGTCATACTTCTCGTCAAAGCTCCGGCGCTTGCCACCGAAATAGTCAGGCGTGGCAATCCCGAGCGGGACGTAAACCATGTTCAGCCCGGAATCGGCCGTATAGACGCCCCAACCATTGGCGGTGCCGCGGGTAAAGACTTCGCCCGGATTCAGGGGTTTGTTGGTCGGTGTGCGGCCCATGTCCCAGGCCCAGGCCAGTTGGCCCGTAATGGCATCAAAGCCACGAATGACGCCGGAGGGCTCGCCAACCGTCTGATCATCATAGACCCAGCCACTCGTCATGATGCGGTTATGTAGCACCATGGGTGGGGAGGTGATGAAGTGAAAGCCGGGTGGAATAGCTCCCATCCCACCCCGGAGATCCACAACGCCATGATCGCCAAAACTCTCGCAGAGTTTTCCCGTGTCGGCATCGACTTCAAACAGGGTTGGAGGGGAGCTGGAATTTGTTGAGACGATGCGATGGGCGCAGTCTGTTCCCGGCGCATTGACGTAGGAAACGCCACGGCAGGCCTGATAGATGTTCTTGCCGAATTCCCCACCCGGCGAATATCGCCAGATTTCCTTTCCGGATGTTGCATCAAGCGCCACGACATCTCGGTGCGGCGTGCAGAAAAACAGCCGGTTGCCGATCTTGATGGGGGTTGATTCAAAGCTGAATTCCCGCCCGCGGGAGTTCTCGCCCGCGCGTGGCAGATCCTTGCTGTGATAGACCCACGCCACTTTCAAGTCGTGTGCGTTGGCGGCATTGATCTGGGTTGGCATGGCAAAGCGGTCTCCGGCCGGAGTGCCGCCATAGAACTGCCAGTCATTGGCAGCCTGTTGGTCCGCGCCCGGAAGGGTCGCACCGGTCTCCCCGGGGAACGGATTGAACTGCTGGTCGCGTGAGGCGGTAATGTGCCATCCGCAGGCAAACACGAAGACAAACAGTGCCGCGCAGAATGCCATGCCGCCTGCAACAACGGGTTTGCCGAAGGAACGACGCTCCGTGCCCTGGAGCAGTCGTCCCGTAATCCATGGACTGAATACCCACAGGCCCATCCCCGCTGGCAGGGCAAGAGGCGGGAGAAGGCGCCAGCCATCAAGGCCTACGCGCCCCAATGCCCAGACAAGCGTATAAAGCAGAAGGGCGGCATAAACTGCGGAAGCACCGGGGTGCAGCCGTATCATCAGAACGCCGGACGTCACCATAAGAACGCCTGCGATGGCGTAGTAGAAAGAGCCTCCCAGCCCAATCAGCCAGAAACCGGGCAAGGCCAGACCTAGGCCGAGCAGAACGAGTAAGATGCCAGTTACAAGGGGCAGGAACGAACTGCGTCTAGGCGTAGGCGGCATGGAATTTTCCTTTGGGGTAACCGAAAGGATTAATCCCGCAGGGGGGAGCGCAGTTTCCTAAAAAAGAAAATAGGGCGTTCTTTTGCGCCCGACTGCTTCAGATCGACTTCAGTGCGCCACCATCAATACGGATCATGCTGCCGGTTATATAGGCAGCACCCGTACTGGCGAGAAAAGCCGCAGTTGCGCCGAACTCTTCGACACTGCCGTAACGTCCAACGGGAATATTGCTGGCCTTTTCTTCCTGAACAGCCTCCGGTGTTTTGCCCGTCTTGCGGGCTTCGGCCTCTGCCAGGAAGTGGGTTCGATCCGTTGTAATATGGCCGGGCAGAAGCATGTTGACCGTCACCCCATAGGGCGCCACTTCCGTCGCAAGTGTTTTGGACCAGCCTGCGAGTGCTGAGCGTAATGTGACGGAGACGCCAAGCCTGATATTCGGCTCAACCACAACAGATGAAGCGATGGTGAGGATGCGCCCCCACCGGCGCTCCTTCATACCGGGCAGTACCGCATCCGTAATCCTGAACAGGCTCAGAACCATGGTTTCAAACTGCTGTTTCCATGTGTCCCCGGAGATGCCCTCGACACCTGATGGAGAGGGGCCGCCGGTATTGTTTACCAGAATGGAAATATCCGGATGCTGCGTGCGGATGGCCTGAACAAATTCCTCAACGGAGGCGCTATTCGACAGATCAACCGGCAGTGTAGCCGTCTGAACGCCGTGCTGACTGGCAATGGCCATGGCAGCCTCTGTCAGTCTGTCACTGGCGCGTGCAGCCAGAACGATATGGACCCCTTCTGCCGCCAGCGCCTCCGCAACGCCCCGGCCTAGGCCGGAAGAGGCGCCGAGAACAAGAGCTTTGCGGCCGGAAATCTGGAGGTCCATATCAAAGTATCCTTAGGGGCGAGGTAAAATTGAGGAAGATGATCGGGTAACGATCAGCGCATCCCCGGCTGTTTCTTGACCGTCTGCCAAAGCGTTTCCAGCGTTTCCAGATTTTGCTCGCCCATTGTTTTACCCTCAGAGGCCAGGCTGGCTTCCATGGCTTCGAAACGGCGCGTGAACTTCCGGTTGCTGCGGCGCAATGCGGCCTCCGGGTCAATGCCCAGCTTGCGTGCCAGACTGGCGACAGTGAACAGGACGTCCCCCAGTTCGTCTTCGATCCGGTCGCGGTCTCCGTCCAGTTCAGCTTTAAGTTCGCCAATTTCCTCCTGAACCTTTTCCAGCACGCCCGACGCATCATCCCAGTCGAACCCGACGCGCGCTGCACGGCGGCACAGTTTGGCGGCTCTGACCAAGGCAGGCAGGTGCTGGGCCACACCAGCGAGTGCGCCATATTCTGCTTTGGCGTGGCGCTCGGTTTCTTTCGTGCGTTCCCACAGGTCTTCGTCGTGTTCTACATCGCTGAAGATGTTGGGATGACGGCGGACCATCTTGTCAGCGATTTTTCCGGCAACGGTTTCGAAGTCAAATTGGCCCTTTTCTTCAGCCATTTGCGCTTGGAATACGACTTGTAGCAGCAGGTCCCCGAGTTCATCCGGCAAGGAATCACTGTCATCCCGGGCGATGGCATCCATCACCTCATACGCTTCTTCTATGGCGAAGGGCGCAATGGTTTCGGGTGTCTGTGCCACGTCCCACGGGCAACCGCTCTGCGGGTCGCGCAGGCGCTTCATGATGTCCAGAAGGCGGTCAATCTGACGGACAGGGTGGGTCTGGGTCATAACAGCTCCTGGGTAATGATCTGGCGTCTGGCCTGACCCCAAAGCATACTCTTTCGTTGCACAGACAGAAAGCACAGAGCGCACGAACCGCTCTCACGGGATGACAGCACCAAGGGTAACGCGATAAGAAGGCCAGCCCGGCTGCTTGGACAGGCCGGACATTTTTTGCAGACCGGATTTTAAATACATGGCCAGGATCTTTATCGACGGAGAAGCAGGAACCACGGGGCTGGGCATCCGCCAGCGTATCGAGGCCCTGCCGGAAAGTTACGGTTTCGAACTGCTATCGATTGATCCGGCTCTGCGAAAAGATGCTGAGGCACGGCGTGCCCTGCTGGCGCAGGCGGATATTGCCATTCTCTGTCTGCCAGACGATGCAGCGCGTGAAACTGTTGCTCTGGCAGAGGGTCTGAACGTCCGTATTCTGGATGCCAGTACGGCGCACCGGATTGCCGATGGCTGGGTTTATGGTCTGCCGGAACTGGATGAAGATCAGGGCGCTCTGATCCGCGGTGCGACCCATGTTGCGAATCCTGGCTGTTATCCGACGGGTGCAATTGCACTGTTGCGGCCGCTGGTTCGCGCTGGACTTGTCCCAGCAGACCACTCCATCTCCATCAATGCCGTATCGGGTTACAGTGGGGCAGGGCGCTCTGCGATCGAAGCGCATGAACGGGATGGCGGCCCGGCATTTTTTCTTTATGGGCTGACGCTGGAGCACAAGCATCTTCCAGAAATCCAGCACTACTCCGGCCTGACGCGCCAGCCGGTGTTCGTACCGTCCGTAGGACACTTTCCGCAGGGCATGATTGTGTCCATCCCGCTTCACCTTGCGGATTTGCCCGGCCATCCGACGCCGCGCGATCTGGAGGCAACGCTTGAAAAAGCTTATCGCGGGTGTGACCATGTCCGGGTTCTGCCGTCTGAACCCAAACTCCTGGCAGATGCGCTGGCCAATACGGACAATATGGAGCTCCGTGTGCACGGTAATGCGCAGGGAGAAAAAGTAGTTCTGACCGCGCGTCTCGACAATCTGGGTAAAGGAGCCTCTGGCGCTGCGATCCAGAATCTGCTTTTGATGCTGGGTCTCTGATTTTCCACGGTTTGGGATTTTTTTTTCACGGTCTGGTCCTTTGCTCAGGAATGCACTAGGGTCTGGGCCGTTCGCGCGAGAGTGGCGGAACGGTAGACGCAGTCGGCTCAAAATCGACCGCCGAAAGGCATGGGGGTTCGAATCCCCCCTCTCGCACCACAAACCGGGCGCACCAGTCTGGCTGCCCCCGAGGACCGTTTAGCCCGGAACGAGCATGTCCAAGCCGACTGTCAGACCTTCCCGCCCGTTCTTTTCCTCTGGTCCGTGCGCAAAACGCCCTGGCTGGTCCCTCTCGGCTCTGGATCAGGCCCTGCTGGGACGGTCACATCGTGCCCCTGAAGGCCGTGCGCGCCTGAAGGAAGTCATCACCCGCTCAAAAAATATCCTAGGCATTCCCGCAGACTGGCGTCTGGCCGTTGTTCCGGCTTCGGACACCGGTGCGGTTGAGATGATTCTCTGGGCGATTGCCGGTGAGCGCGGCATGGATGTGCTGTCTTTTGAAAGTTTTTCCGGAACATGGGCGCAGGATCTGCGGGACGTTCTGAAAATCGAAGATCTTCGCGTGCTGGACGCGCCTTATGGAGAGCTTCCGGATCTGGCGGCTGTAGACTGGTCCCGCGATGTCGTTTTGACCTGGAACGGTACAACGTCAGGCGTTCGCATTCCGAATGCAGAGGCTATTCCCGTCGAGCATGACGGTTTGATCATCTGTGATGCAACATCCGCTGCTTTCGCCATGGACCTTCCGTGGGATCGTCTGGATGTTGTCACCTGGTCCTGGCAGAAGGCGCTCGGCGGTGAAGCGGCTCATGGCATGGTGGCCATCAGCCCCCGTGCTGCCGCTCGTCTGACAGAGGCTTCCCCACGTCCGCTGCCCAAGATTTTCCGTCTGACGGGAAAGAAGGGCCTGCTGGAGGCAGTGTTTGAAGGGGATACCATCAACACGCCCTCCATGCTGTGCGTAGAAGATGCGCTGGATGGTTTGCGGTGGGCAGAGTCTGTGGGTGGTCTCCCTGCTCTCAAGGCGCGTTCGCAAGCCAGTCTGGCCGTCGTAGCGGAATGGGTGGAAAAGACGGATTGGGTGTCCTTTCTTGCGTCCGATCCTGCAACGCGGTCCTGCACGTCAATCTGCCTCAAAATCGTAGCACCTTGGTTCGAGGCCCTGTCGCCTGAATCCCGGGCCAAGGCCGTCAAGCACCTGACCGGGCTGGTCGCGCAGGAAGGTGCAGGCTATGACCTCGCGTCTTATCGAGACGCCCCTGCTGGTTTGCGGATCTGGGGAGGAGCCACCGTTGATGCAGCGGATATTCAGGCTCTCCTTCCGTGGCTGGACTGGGCGTATGAGTGCACGCGCGAGGAGTTTGCTGCATGAGCCTGTATTCCGAGACCCCGAGCGCTGCCCTTCTGCCGTCTGGCTTCTCTGACCTTCTGCCGGGTGAAGCCGAAGCTGAGGCGCGGGGTATTGCCTGCGTCATGGAAGCATTTTCCCGGCATGGCTATGAGCGTGTACGCCCGCCCATGCTGGAGTTTGAAACCTCCCTTCTGAACGGTTCAAGCGGTGCGCTCTCCACTCAGACGTTCCGTCTGATGGACCCAAGCTCTCATCGCATGATGGCCCTTCGGCCAGATATGACGACGCAGATCGCCCGTATTGCCAGCGTCCGCCTTCAGGATGCACCGCGCCCGCTGCGTCTCTCCTATTCCGGAAGCTGTATCGTCATCGGTACTCCGGGACGTGAAGCTGACCGTCAGGTTTCCCAGGCTGGTATCGAACTGATCGGCCCGGATTCTGCACAGGCTGATGCTGAAGTGGTGGCGCTGGGCGCCAGAGCACTTGAGGAGCTTGGCATCAAGGGTGTGTCCTTCGACCTCTCGATGCCAGCTCTGGCTCTGGGCCTGATTGAGACTGCTATTCCTGAAGCTGACCGGGAAGATCTGATTCAGGCGCTGAACCGCAAGGATGCAGCCTCTGTTGCTGAACTTGGCGGCTCAATAGCGGACACTCTCGCGGTCATGCTTCAGGCCGCAGGTCCTGCCAGTCGCGCGCTTGACCTGCTCGCCTCTCTTGATTTTCCGGCGTCCGTCCGTCCGCATTTCGAGCGTCTGGTTGCCTCCGTTGCCGCTATTCGCGAGCGCGCACCGTCCCTGCGTCTGACGGTAGATCCCGTGGATTTCCGCGGATGGCAGTATCATACCGGGCTATGCATCACAGTCTTTTCCACCACCTCGCGTGAAGAGCTGGGTCGTGGTGGACGGTATATTGCGGGTCAGGAGCCAGCCTGTGGTTTGACGTTGCGTCCGCAGGCGCTGTTGCGTGCGGCTCCTGTGCCGCCGTCCCGTCCGCGGTGCTATGTGCCCGTTCGGCTGGAGGATGAGGCTATGGCAGCCCTCCATGCTCAAGGTTTTGCGACGGTTTCTGCACTTGAAGTAGATGCAGAGCCTGATGCCGAAGCGCGCCATCTGCGCTGCACCCATGTCTGGCGGAATGGCGCAGCGCACGCGCTCTGACCCCCAGTTTTTTCTAATTTCTGCTCTGCATACCAAGTCGAGGAAGCCAGCTCATGTCCAACGTCACCGTGATCGGAACCCAATGGGGGGACGAGGGTAAAGGCAAGATCGTGGACTGGCTTGCCAGCCGCGCTGATATCGTTGTCCGTTTCCAGGGTGGTCACAACGCCGGTCATACGCTGGTTGTCGGCGATCAGGTCTACAAGCTGTCACTGCTGCCATCAGGTCTCGTGCGTGGCCAGATTGGCGTGATCGGCAATGGCGTTGTCATTGATCCGAAGGCGCTGATGTCTGAAATTGACCGCGTAACGGCGCAGGGCCTGAAGGTCACGCCGGAAACGCTGTGGATTGCCGAGAATGCTCCGCTGATCCTGCCAGTCCATGGTGCGCTGGATCGTGCGCGTGAAGCTGCTCGCGGGGATCGCAAGATCGGCACGACTGGCCGCGGTATCGGCCCGGCTTACGAAGACAAGGTTGCCCGTCGCGCCATTCGTGTCTGTGATCTGGCCGAGCCCGAGACGCTGGACTGGAAGCTGGACGAAGTGCTTCTGCATCACAACACGCTGCTGGCGGGTCTGGGTGCTGAGACCTTTACGAAGGAAGAACTCAAGGACTTCCTGACGGAATTCACACCGCGTCTGATGTCTTTCGCATGCCCGGTCTGGGACCGTCTGGACGAAGCGCGTCGTGCTGGTCGTCGTATCCTGTTTGAAGGTGCACAGGCCGTCATGCTGGACGTCGATCACGGCACCTATCCGTTCGTGACAAGCTCCAACACGGTTGCAGCCGTTGCTGCGTCTGGCAGTGGTGTCAGCCCGTCTTCCATCGGCTTCGTTCTGGGTATTGCCAAGGCCTACACAACCCGCGTGGGCGAAGGTCCGTTCCCGAGCGAACTGTTCGATGATGTTGGTCGGACGATCGGTGAGCGTGGTCATGAGTTCGGCACTGTTACTGGCCGTCCGCGTCGTTGTGGCTGGTTCGATGCTGTCATGCTGCGTCGTGCAGCCCGCGTTGGTGGCGTCACGGGCATTGCGCTTACGAAGCTGGACGTGCTGGACGGTCTGGAAGAAATCTCGATCTGCGTTGGCTATGAGCTGGACGGCAAGAAGATCGATACCTTCCCATCCGCTCCGGGTGCACAGGCCCGTGTGAAGCCAATTTATGAAACGATGCCAGGTTGGCAGGAAACCACAGCGGGCGCCCGTTCCTGGGGTGAACTGCCGGCACAGGCCATCAAGTATGTTCGTCGCATTGAAGAGCTGATTGAAGCTCCGGTTACGCTGCTGTCCACCAGCCCAGAGCGTGATGACACGATTCTGATGCGTGACCCGTTCGAAGACTGAGTTTTTTCTGAACGGGAAACCGCCGGTCCGTTAACGAAGCCTCAATTCCTGTCCGGCATAGAGTGTCAGACAGGAATTTGATGGAACGGACATGGATTACACTCAGGGAGATGACAGCCCCGAACTGCTGATCGCAGACCGTTACCTGGTGAATGCGAGCCAGAAACAACCTGACCTCAGCGGCTGTCCTGCCTGGGTGGCTCAGGACATTACGGCCACAGGTTCAACCTGGCTGGCTCTGGCACCGTCCATGCCATCTCCCCATTTCTCTGATCTTATGTTTTTCCGGCATGAGAGTGTTATCGGCCTGCATGCCCATGAATATCATGCAGGCTCGCTCTGGGTGCTATGTACGCACCCTCCCGGACCGTCCCTGAAGGACAATCTGGGTGTCTGGTCTGAAAGCCAGATCATTGATGGGGTTATACGCCCTATTGCCGATGCTCTTGAGAAGCTCTCCTCCATGGGGCTGACCTGTCGCGGGATCCGGCCAGATAATCTGTTTGTTGGGCAGGGGCTGCATCAGGTGGTCGTTGGCCCGCTTGGGGTTGCCTGTAATGCAGAAGCGCAGCCTGTCCTGTTCGAGCCTTTGTCCTCCGCAGTCTGTCATCCAACGGCGCGGGGTGGCGGGACGATTGCCTGTGACATCTTCTCATTGGGAGTACTGGTTCTCTCCCTTTGCATCGGGGAACTGCCCCTGAGGGGCATGTCAGATAACGAAATTCTGCAACGACGTTTTGAGGTGGGTTCTGCTGAGGCCTACATGCAGGGGCATAATGTTCCCGCAGGTCTGGTCTCCCTTCTGGAGGCCATGCTTTCAGACAGGCCCGAAAACAGACCCTCTCCCAATGACCTTATAACGATTGCGCCGAGCAAGCTGTTTTCAATCCGGCCTGATATTCCCGCGCGCTCGCCGCTGGTCATTGGCGGTGTGGAGGTCAGAACACCACAGGCACTGGCATGGTATGCCGGGACATATCCTAATGAGTTCCTGTCTCTGCTTCAGCGAAAAATTGTCAGCCAATGGTTACATCGCGAGCTGGAACTGTCGGTCATGTCCAGCCTGATCGAACAGGCTGGAATTGCGTTTTTGCCATCCAGCGGAAACAAAGCCGTCGACCCGACGACAATGGTTGTGACACGGGCTATTGCCATTCTGGACCCTGCCGCTCCAATGTTCTGGGCCGGACACTGGTTCTGGCCATCCGCCATTCCTCATATGTTGGCGTGTGCCGAAGCCGGACGGTTCCCGCCTGAAGAGCAGCGCAATATTCGTGGGATAGCGGGCTTCCTGATGACGAGCCCAGAAGTGTTTGATGTTCCTTCGCTGCCCGCATTGCAGGCAAAGCAGATCAATGATCTCGCGACTGATGCCCGGCGAACAGGTGCCAAGGGAATGGAGCAGATCCGTCGTGTACCTTACGATGTGAATGTCTATCAGCCCTGCCTGTCTTCTCGTTGCCTGAAAGAACGGATCTCGTTGTCAGCGGGTCTGTTGCAATGGCTGGATCGGCACGTTTCGGAACAGGAGCTCTCTGCCGACGACCTGGGGCGTTCAGGTTTTCTGGACGAGCAGATGCGGACCTTTCTGGAAAGTCATTGCGCGCGCCAGGGAATCATCCCACTTGCTCAGTCCCAGAAAGCGGGTCTTCCGTCCTGGCTTTCGGATCTGACGTTGATGGCTGCGGCCCAACGCCGTTTCGACAAGACGCCCCTCAGTACTGTGGCAAAGCGGGCGCTTTCCTTGCTGGAAAACGAGCTTAAGCAATGGCGAAGCAAAACGACGAGAGCAAAGCGTCGTGCCCGGCTTTTTCAGCTGGCCGAAACGGGAAATCTTACGAAGTTTCTTGATAACGTCACTGACCCTGCCGGCTTGCAGCATGATCGCAAGTTGGCTCGACAGGCTGAAGCAGAGATTGCCCATCTTGAGAAAGTTCTCGAGGAGGAGCCTGTCCGCAAAGCTGTCCATGAAAAACAGGCCCGCAATGCTGGAGAGTTCTTCTCACTCTTGATCGGGATTGCTGTCGCGATGACCAGTATCTGGCTGGAGTTTTGTGAATGACCCGCCAGTCAGTGCGTTTGCGCGTGACAGAGGCGAGTTTCAAATGGTGGCACGGCCTCATCCTTGGGCTGCTTTTGGCGTATGTGCCGGGCAGTCTGCTTGTGGGCGGTGTTCTGCTGCTGCCTCTGATCGTGCTTCGATTCATCGATCCGGACGCTGATCGGCAGCGCATCATGATCGTTCTGTTTTATCTGGGGGCTGTCATGGTTCATCCCTTGAGGGAAGCATGGTTGTCTCATGGGGATTGGGAGGCCTGTACCCAGCAAATTATGCAGCCAATGCTGCTTGTGATGGACTGGATGGCCGTTGGTGTGGCGTGGCTTGTCGCGGAAGCGTCTGCCATTGGTGCCAGACTTTGGTATGCGGATTATGTTCGCAGAGAGCGCAGGGCCATCGAAAAGAAGATCGACGCCCTGCGAGAGGAATGGCTGACTTCAGACGGTGAGAGGCAGCCCTGAAAGGGCCGGTATCTTCAATCTTCCGGGGTTTCTTCTTCTGAGGGGGTCTCGACAAGCCGGGAGGCAAGATCTCCCGTAGCTCCACCCACAAGACCGCGCGCATAATCCTGAGCTGAGAACGGGCGCAGGTCTTCGGCCTGTTCGCCGACCCCGACCATGTGCACGGGCAGTTTGAACTGTTCTGCTAGTGCGACCACAATTCCGCCGCGGGCAGAACCGTCCAGTTTGGTCACGATCAGGCCTGTCACGTTCACCAGCTCACGGAACACGCGCACCTGCTCAATGGCGTTCTGACCGGTCGTTGCATCCAGCACCAGCAATACCGAATGCGGGGCGGTTGGGTCGAATTTCTGCATGACGCGGATGATCTTGGCCAGCTCTTCCATGAGCGCGCCCTTATTATGCAGGCGGCCGGCCGTATCGATGAAGAGAAGGTCTTTGCCCTCTTCCGTCGCGCGTTTGATGCCGTCATAGGCGAGGCCAGCAGCATCAGCTCCGTGTTTTCCCGCGATAACGGGCACATCTGAGCGTTGCCCCCAGACCTGAAGCTGTTCGACAGCCGCAGCACGGAAAGTATCTCCCGCCACGAGCATGACGGATTTGCCGTCTTCGCTGTAATGGCGGGCCATTTTTCCGATGGTCGTGGTCTTGCCGACACCGTTGACGCCCACCACGAGAACGACATGTGGCTTCTTCTTCGGATCAGGCTCAAACGGGATCGCAACCGGCTCCAGAACCCGCGCAATTTCTTCGGCGAGGGCATCGCGGATTTCGTCACTGGTGACGTCCTTGCCAAAGCGGGAACTGCGAAAGCTCTCGATAACGCGCTCTGCCACGACAGGACCCAGGTCTGCCGCGATCAGTTCGTCTTCGAGTTCTTCGAGAGCAGCATCGTCCAGCTTGCGATGCGTGAACACAGCTCCGAGCCGTGAGCTCGAGCGTGAAAGACCCTGTTTGAGTCGTGAGAAAAATCCAGCCATTTACGGGAGTTCGGACAGGTCAGGCCTAACGTCAAGCCTGTAGCGTCGATTTCCTGAGAGTAAACGGGTTGTTGGGCGATTGTTTCACACATTTACAGTCCGAAAGCGTTCCAGTTTCTATGGGGGCGTATGGTTCTTCACCCCGGTTTTATGGTGTGAAGCTAAGAGGAATGTCTGGTGTTTGGTCTTTGGAAGAAGACCAAACTCTACCTCAGTGACAGAAGAGGGTTTCCGTCCGACGATCTCCGCTCGCAATGTCAGCGGTGAAGTCGGTGTACGGATCACACCTACCCATTCATTTGAATGTTCAGGCGGCTGCCTTTATCCCCGATTTTGCGCCCGAGTTTAGTTACAACGGTGATGCGGACGTAACGTCTTCCCGGCCTGCCAGTCGTCGGGAGGGGGTAGAGGCCTCTGCCCTAGTACAATCCCGTTATTTGGCTTGAGCGCAACACTGATTTGTCCTGTGCGAGAGCGCGTTATCGGGCGTCGGATCTGGCAAGTTATAGAATTGATGGTGGGTAGGTGATGAACGCCCCGAGTTTCGTCTGGTCGTTCGGCATCCTTGCAGATCGAGGACCTTGGTATGGCGGTTTGCAGGGCCGCTGGCTTAAAGGATACCCACCGGCCTGCGCTCCACAGGAACGTAGCTTGAATATTGGCTTTCGCTTTCCCCAAAACCTGAAACTTGGAGCGGACGTTTTCAATGCGCATGCGTAAGCGGCACAATATGCGTATAACTATCGACTGACACCGGCGTCTGTTGTGCAGAGCGGTACAACAGGTTATTCGCTGGAGCCAGTTTCTGTCCGCTTCGCCCTGACCGCAGGTTTTTAGGCAGGGCTGCGTCCCAGAAGATGCCCTTCTGAGACACTGTAGATCGACAGGGGAATGATGCTCCCTCTGACTGCGGGTGAGGCATCGGCTGCGAAGCGCACGGGCGCAAATTCCGGCGAGTGGCCTCGGTCAGGTGTCTCGATCAGGACGTTCACAGTCTGACCCACAAATTTTTCAAGAAACGTATCGCGGTTCGCCTCGCCAATAGCTCTGAGCTGGGCTGCTCTGGCTTGACGTTCTCCGTTCGGCACCGCGGGCATTCGGGCGGCGGGTGTGCCGGGGCGTTCGCTGTAGGGAAAGACATGCAGGAACGGGATACCCTGCTCTTCGATGAAGGAGAGTGTTTCGTTGAAAAGCGTGTCTGTTTCTGTCGGGAAGCCCGCGATGATATCTGCACCAACACCAATATTCGGGCGGAGTGTGCGAGCATGCTGGAGCATGGACGCGACTTGCGTGGTGGTGTGTCGGCGTTTCATGCGCTTGAGGATGAGGTCGGAACCAGCCTGAAGAGACAGATGCAGATGTGGCATCAGGCGGGGCTCGTTTTCCAGAAGCCACCAGAGGTCCCGATCTCCCGTTTCCGGATCAAGAATGACAGGGTCGACGGACGACAGGCGTAGGCGTTCGATGGCGGGAACGTCCTGCAGGAGCGTCCGGCACATCCGGCCCAGACCTTCGCCATCTGTGCCTTGCCATGAAGCAATATCAACACCCGTGAGAACGATTTCACGATGCCCTGCCTCAGTCAGGGCGCGGGCTCTCGAAATAGCTTCCGTTGTGGGGGTGGAGCGGGAGTCTCCCCGGCCATAGGGAATGATGCAGAACGTGCAGCGATGATCGCATCCCTGCTGGACCTGAAGCAGAGCACGGGCATGCCGTGATGGCGGAAGGCCGGGCTTGCTGTCACCCCATGTGGTGGGCTTGAGCTTGTCAGCATTGGGCACGACCCGCACCACGCCGGGCAGCTCCATCCAGCGCTTGGCGTCAATTTCCGACGCGCAGCCTGTCACGACTATTTTTGCATCCGGGCGCTCGCGGTGAGCGCGGCGGATGGCCTGCCTCGCCTGCCGCTCGGCTGTAGTCGTGACGGCGCATGTATTGACGATGATGGTATCATCCTGCCCGCGGGCGTGATGCGCCATGCCGTCGCTCTCATGCGCGTTGAGACGGCAGCCGAATGTCAGAACGGAAGGGGATGTCACGGAAGCTTGCCATGGAAAACGGTTGTGGCCGGTCCGGTCATCAGGACGTCTCCGTTTTCCTGCCAGGTGATTTCTAGGTCTCCACCGTCCATGGTCACGAGGCAGGTCCGGTCTGCAAGGCCCCGGCGTACGGCGTTCACCACGGCAGCGCAGGCTCCTGAGCCGCAAGCCAGCGTCAAACCCGCACCGCGTTCCCAGACGCGCAGGCGCATGTGGCCGGGCGTGATGAGATCCGCAAATCCGATATTGGCGCGCTGTGGGAAGAGCGGAGACTTCTCAAGAGAGGGGCCGAGGTCTTCTGCGCGCGATACGTCGCCGAAAACGGTCGCATGAGGATTTCCCATGGAGCAGGCGGCTGCATCATGCAGGGGCAGGTGAAGTGTGTCGCAGTTTTTGGACAGCGGCACGTCCTGCCAGCCAATCCGGGGAGCGCCCATATTCACCGTGATGCGATCGCCATTCTGTGACGTGAGGAGAAGTCCGGCCCGGGTCTGGAGAACGGGATTGTTACTAACGAGGCTGGCAACACACCGTGATGCATTCCCGCAGGCGCCGGATTCCGACCCATCAGCATTGAAGAAACGGACCAGAACATCCGCACCTTCCAAGGTTGGAGCAGAGAGCAGGACGAGCTGGTCGCAGCCGATGCCGAAGCGTCTGTCGCACAGGTGCCGGATGGTGGCTTCGTCAAGGGCGGGGTCGGTTTCGCGGCCATCAATGATGATGAAATCATTGCCCAAGCCGTGCATCTTGGTGAAAGAAAGGGTCATGATGGTGCCTCCCATAGAGCATCCTGCGGGTTGACGCACGAGGAACATACCCTCATTTCGACAGGTCAGTCAGGAGGAGATGGATATGAGCGGCACGGAACAGGTTGAAGGTTTTCACGCAGCGGCATTTACGCGCGTCAATAATGAACCGGATACGATCTTCTATGCGCAGCGTCTTCCGGATTCGCTGATGGATATGGGCGCACGCACGGCGGTTGCAGCACTTTATCAGACCTCTCTTCCCGTTGGGGGCACGGTTCTGGATCTGATGGCGGGGTCACTCAGTCATTACCCGGAAGAGGCTAGGTTTCAGGATGCCATCGGACTGGGAGCGTCCAAGGCTGCGCTGGACACAAATCCTGTGCTGACGACACGGATTGTACAGGATCTGAACGCAGATCCCATCCTGCCGTTCGAAGACGACACAATTGACGCCATAACCCTGTGTGACGGGGTGGCATACCTGACGCAGCCGTTGAAAGTCCTGACGGAAGCCCTTCGTGTTCTGAAGGAAGGAGCTCCTCTGATTGTCACATTCTCAGATCAGTTTCATCAGCAGAAAGCTGTTGCAATGTGGCAGGCTCTGGAGCCAGAAGACCGCGCACGTCTTGTCAGTGTTCTTCTTTCGAAGGCTGGTTTTGGGGAACTCGACACAGGTGAGGTCGTTCCTCCGGAAGATCTGACGGCGTGGCGTGACACAGTTCGGGCGGTTGTCGGGCGGAAGCCCAGAGGCTGATTTTGCCTGATTCGCAGGTTCGGATGCGTTACTTCTGGCATTTATGCTCGGAAGTCTTTATGCAGCGGCATCCCAGCCGCCGCTTTTTGCCGTCGGCGTGACGTTTGCCGAGTGTTCATTAAATATGCCTTTCCCCGATACTCATCCTGCCCTTCTGCGCGCCCTGACGGCGCGTGGCTACGAACAGCCCACTCCCGTTCAGGAAGCAGTTCTGCAGCCAGGGCTGGAGGATCGTGATCTTCTGGTTTCCGCCCAGACGGGTTCAGGCAAGACCGTAGCTTTTGGTCTGGCTATTGCGCCGACGCTGCTTGGTGAGGCTGATCGCCTCCCGCCGTCGCCACAGCCGCTGGCTCTGGTTATTGCCCCGACGCGTGAACTGGCCCTTCAGGTCCAGTCCGAACTTGAGTGGCTCTATGCCGAGACCGGCGCTCGTATCGCGAGCTGCATTGGTGGCACGGATGCCCGCCGTGAAGCCCGCGACCTCAGCCGTGGCGCCCACATTGTTGTGGGAACGCCAGGCCGCCTTTGTGATCATCAGTCCCGTGGTTCCCTTGACCTGTCCGGTCTGCGCTGCGTCATTCTCGACGAAGCTGACGAAATGCTGGACATGGGCTTCCGTGACGAGCTTGAGCAGCTTCTGGATGCGTCTCCGTCCGAGCGTCGCACCCTGCTGTTCTCGGCAACGATTGCACGCGAAATCGCGTCTCTTGCCAAGCGCTTCCAGAAAGATGCCAAGCGCATCGATACGGTTTCCGGCGCCAAGCAGCATTCTGACATCACCTACCGCTGCGTCGTAACGGCTCCGCAGGAAATCGAGCGCTCCCTAGTGAACGTTCTGCGTTTCTACGAAAGTCCGACGGCCATGGTGTTCTGCAACACCCGTATGATGGTTGGTCAGGTGCAGGCTGCTCTTCTGGAGCGTGGCTTCGCCTCTGTCGCCATTTCCGGCGAGATGGGTCAGAACGAGCGTAGCCGTGCGATCGAGAGCCTCCGCTCCGGTCAGGCCCGCGTCTGTGTCGCGACTGACGTTGCTGCTCGTGGCATTGACGTACCAGCGCTGAACCTTGTGATTCACGCCAGCATCCCGACGGCTTCTGAAACCCTGCTGCACCGTTCTGGCCGTACCGGCCGTGCGGGCCGCAAGGGCACCAGTGTGCTGATGGTGCCGATGAACCAGCGCCGTCGTGCTGAGCGTCTGCTGGAAATGGCACGCGTGAAGGCCGAATGGGAAGCTGTTCCTACGGCTGACGCGATCGCCGCTCAGGACACGAAGCGCCTGCTGGACGATCCGATCCTCGCCAACGCATCCGAAGAGACGACGGATGAGCTGGTTCTGAAGCTGGCTGAAACCTACGACGCGAAGAAGCTCGCAGCAGCGCTGGTGCAGATGTACCGTGCTCGCCTGCCGAACGTTGAGCAGATCCGTGCGATGTCCGTTGAAGCTCCACAGAGCCGTGGCGATCGTCCGGAACGCGCACCGCGTGAAGAGCGCATCGTGTCGGGCGAATGGTTCAAGATGAGCGTCGGTCGTACAGAGCGCGCTGATCCGAAGTGGCTGATCCCGCTGATCTGCCGTCTTGGTAACGTTCAGAAGCGTGACATCGGCAGCATCCGCATCGAGCAGGATCAGACCTATTTCCAGATCACGGATGAGAGCGTCGAGCGCTTCAAGTCCTGCGTGGCTGGCGCTGAGCCTGACGAAGTGACGATCGAACCGTCTGCTGAGCCTGCCGGTGGCAGCAGCTATGGTTCCCGTGGTCGTAACCCGGGCGAAGGCAAGCGTTTTGGTCGGTCCGGCGGTGGCGCTGGTGGCGGCTTCAAGGGCGGCCCGCGCGGTGGCGGTGCTGGCGGCGGTTACAAGGGCCGCGGCGGTTCCGGTTTCGGTCGTCCGAAGCCGGGCGCTGGTGGCTCATCAGGTGAAGGTGCGAGCCGCAAGCGTCGTTCCTGATTTCTGATCTTACGTCAGAACTGAAAACCCCCGCCGGAGTGATCCGGCGGGGGTTTTTCTTTATTAGGTCCTGGAAGACCCTTCTGCGAGAAGGGCATCACGGGCAGCCCTCAATGTGTCGGAGAGCTTTTCTTCGGGTACTTTGAGGTGAAGTTTTTCCATGGTTTCCAGCAGGGCCTCGGCGACCATCAAGCGGGCTGCCCATTTATGGTCAGCAGGGATGATGTGCCAGGGGGCTTCCGGAGTGGACGTTGCCTGAATGGCAGCCTCGTAAGCTTTGGTGTAATCCGGCCACTTCTCACGCTCGGCTAGATCCGATGGAGAAAATTTCCAGCGCTTCTCCGGTTGGGTGAGGCGTTTGAGAATACGTTTCTTCTGCTCGTCCGCAGAGATATGCAGAAAGAGCTTCAGAATGATGACGTTCTGGTGCGTCAGGTAGCTTTCGAAGTGCCGGATGTCAGCCAGTCTTCGGTCCCAAAAGCCGGGCTCATCCGGGTTGAGCCCGCGTGCTCTGACGATGTCCGGATGAACACGTGCGATCAGAACATCCTCATAGTGGCTGCGATTGAAAACCGCGATTTCGCCTCGGGCTGGCGCCATCAGATGCACACGCCAGAGGTCATCACGCTTTTCCGCGGCACCGGCGGGTGTCTTGAAGGATGTGACGTGAAAGCCCTGTGGGTTCAGACCGGAGAAGGCATGACGGATAGCACCATCCTTTCCTGCCGTGTCCATCCCTTGCAGCACGACCAGAATGCCGTGGGACCCGTGGGCCGCCAGACGTCCCTGCAGAATAGCCATCCGGTCCACGCAGTCCCGAATGCGGGTATGGGCACTTTTCTTGTCGTGCCCAATCCGGTCATCGGTTCTGAAGTCGGTCAGTTTGAACTTCGTGCCGTCCGTAATTGTAAGGCGCGAGGGAATACCGCTTTCAGCCGACATGACGGTTCACCGCAAGGCCACCAGAAGCCTGACAGACAGGCATGATCTCCATTGTGTTGACGTTCACGTGCCACGGCAGGCCCACGAGCCAGGAGACTGTTTCTGCGATGTCCTGCGGGGTCAGGGGCGTGGTGTCTTTGTAGACAGCGGCTGCCTTGTCGTCGTCCTTGAGGCGAACAGAGCTGAATTCGCTTCCGCCACACAGTCCCGGTTCAATATCCGTAACGCGGATGCGCTGGCCCAGAAGATCCGTTCGCAGGTTCTGGCTGAACTGCCGCACGAACGCCTTCGTGGCGCCATAAACATTGCCGCCAGTGTAGGGGTAGAGGCCCGCAGTGCTGCCGAGCATGATGACATACCCGGAGTTGCGCTCAACCATTCCGGGCAGCAGTGCGTGGGTCATTTCCACCAGACCGGAGACGTTGGTGGCGATCATCGTTTCCCAGTTATCGATCTTGGCTTCCTGTGCTGGCTCCATACCGAGCGCCAGGCCCGCGTTGTTGACCAGAACGTCCACAGTTCGCCAGTTTTCCGGCAGGCTGCCTGGCAGTGCGCGGAGTGCGTCGCGGTCCGTCATGTCCAGAGGGAAGGGGAGAAGATTGTCCCCGAGTTCGGCTTTCAGGGCCTCAAGACGTTCTGCCCGTCTTCCTGTGGCGATGACGCGATGGCCATCCTGTACGAGGCGTGTGGCGATGGCGTGTCCGAAGCCGGCAGTGGCACCGGTCACGAGAACGGTAAGGGACATGAAGACCTCCATAAAACTCTCGACATGGGAACGCTTGCAAAGAGGCACGAGATGCACCCATTTGTAGAGAATGAAGAAAACACTCGCCGGACAGAATGACAACCTGACAGGCATGCTCCTGGTTGCGGCGCCGCAACTGGCGGAGACAGTCTTCGCCCAGAGCGTGATCTATCTCTGTGCTCACTCCCCCGAAGACGGGGCGATGGGGCTGATTATCAACCGTCGTCTGGCCCAGCCGGGTTTGGATGATCTTTTTGCGCAGCTCGGAATTGAGCCTAACCCTCCTGAACGCCGGATTGCCGTCTGTATGGGTGGCCCCGTCGATCATTCACATGGGTTTGTTCTGCATTCGACAGACTGGAACGGAGAGGGCAGCCTGGGCGTCAATGATCAGGCGACGTTGACGGCCAGTCTGGATGTACTGCGGGAGCTTGCTGCGGGGCAGGGCCCCAAGCGGGCATTGATGGCTATTGGCCATGCATCCTGGGCACCGGGTCAGCTTGAAGAAGAGATCCTGAGGGATAGTTCATGGCTGGTTGCGCCGGCCAGCGATGAGATTGTCTTTGGCATGGATCATTCAAAAAAATGGGGAAAGGCACTGGCGGCCATCAACATTGATCCGCTGCTGCTCTCCTCCGCTATAGGTGAAGCCTGACCGATTTATTCGGAGCAACGACTTTTGACAGACATGAGGATTTTCAGATCATGAATCAGACAACCCGTATCCTTCACGTTTATGAGCACTGCCCGTTCTGCGTGAAGGCCATGATGATTTTTGGCCTGAAAAACATCCCGTTCGAAAAGCGTATTTTCCTGAATGACGACGAAGCTGGCCCGATCAGTATGGTTGGGAGAAAGGTTGTCCCGATTCTGGAGGAGAACGGTCGATACATGCCGGAGAGCATGGATATCGTCTCCCATATTGATGGAGTTGGCGCGCCGGTTCTGAACGGGCCGGTTCGCAAGGACATTGCAGATTGGCTGCGTGCAAGCAGCAAAGCCACGTATCGCCTCTTCTTACCGCGTGCAGTTTGCGCACCCTTGCCTGAATTCGCGACAACGTCTTCCCGGGCGGGCTTTATTCGCCGCAAGGAAGAGTCTACCGGCCCGTTCTGGGAAATTCTGGCAGATGGCTCAAAGGAAATTGCAGAGCTGAACGCATTGCTGGAAGAGCTCGAGCCTCTGATCCAGTCTCCTGAAGCCGTGAATGGTACACTTTCCACAGATGATATTCATCTGTTTGCCCAGCTTCACAGCATGTCACTCATCAAAGGACTGCGTTACCCGCTCGGGGTTGAGGCTTACCGTCAGACCATGTCTGAAAAATCTGGTGTGAGCCTGCTGGATGGGTTTGCGGCCTGAGGAAAGGCCATTGCAGGACATCTTGAAATCATCTCGCCGGATGGATGGAAATGTCCTGCAACGTCCCGGCTAGGCATCCACTGTCCGTATGGTTACGATTTCGCATCTGATGCAGGAGAAGACGATGCGGAATACGATTGGCGCAGGATTGTTACTGGCCCTGATGAGCGGGAGCGCGCTTGCCGCAGCTCCCCAGCATCATGACGCCGCAACGCAGGCCCTGAACCTTGCTGAGCAGGCCATAGCCCTGCGATCTGTTGCGGGGCCAGCCAACCAGACACCACAGGTCGCAGCCCTTTTCCGGGAGGCTCTGGTTAAGGGAGGTTTTGCGCCTGCGGATGTGACGATCACGCCCTACAAGGATACGGCGTATCTGATTGCCCGTTGGCCTGGCCGTGATTCCTCTCTCAAGCCGCTGGTGATTTCCGGCCATATGGATGTGGTTGAAGCCAAGGCGTCTGACTGGACGCACGATCCTTTCAAACCACAGATTGAAAATGGCTATCTGCTCGGCCGTGGCTCAACGGACATGAAGCTGGATGATACACTGGCTATTTCTGCTCTGCTGGAGCTGAAAAAAGAAGGGTACGTGCCCCGCCGGGATATCATCATCGAGTTCTCGGGAGATGAAGAGACGACGATGGCAACTGGCGCCATCATCGCTGACAAGTTGTCCAATGCCGAACTTGTTCTGAACATGGACGGGGCCAATGGCACGTTGGATGAAAAGACGGGGAAGCCAGATTATTTCACATGGGAAGGTGCGGAAAAAACCTACGCTGATTTCCGTCTGACCGTTACGAACCCCGGTGGTCATTCTTCGGAGCCGAGATCCGTCAATGCCATTGATGAGTTGAGTGCCGATCTTCTGCGGATACAGCAACATCGCTTCAAACCGGAAGTGAATGACCTGAGCCGTAGTTTCTTTGTCAATGCGGCCCGCTGGCAAAAGCCTGATATTGCGGCTGCCATGAAAGCGTTCGCAGCCAATCCAGTCAATGAAAAGGCCATTGCCACGCTATCGGCTGACCCGTCCTTTGTGGGGCGGATTGGCACAACCTGTGTGGTCACGATGATTGAAGGTGGTCATGCGCTTAATGCGCTCCCCCAGCGGGCGACGGCTAATATCAATTGTCGCATCTTTCCGGGGCACTCCCGGGCTTCGATCATGGCTGAGCTGCGCGACGCGGCGCAGGACCCGGGTATGAAGATTGAAGACGCGACAGAAGGGTCTGTTGAAACTGCTGCGTCTCCCATGCGGCCTGATGTGGTGCATGCGATTGATGCCGCCATTCACGCGGCTTATCCGGGTGTGCCGGTCTTTGCAGCCATGTCATCCGGAGCGAGCGACAGCATGTGGTTCCGCTCTCATGGTGTTCCCAGCTATGGCATCAGCCCGATCTTCATCAAGAATTCAGACTCCTTCATGCATGGACTGAATGAACGGACGCCGGTTTCCGCCGTTGGTCCGGCAATGGATGCGCTTCTGGTTTTGATTCCGGAGCTGTCTCACTAAGAGGGAAACTTTGTAGATGCGGAGTGTTGCTGTCTGTTTGGGAGTGGTTCTGGCGGGAGCGACGATGGCTCATGTCGCGATGGGGAGGCCCGCTCCTGAACAAAATCAGCTTTCCGGGCGGTACAGTACGCATTTCCAAAACGGTGACGTGTCGGGTGATACCTATTGGAGCGACAATGTTCTGGAGGTTGTGCCCGTCAGCGCAGAGGCGGCCTATCTGCGAATAGAAACACAGTTCTTCAATGGGCACATGTGTTCCCTGTCAGGCATCGGCCGCATGGAGGGAGAGGCTCTGGTGTATCAGGAACCGCCCTTCATGGCCGGTGAGAAGCCCTGTCGCCTGACGCTTCGCCGGACTGGGAAAGATGTTGTTTTGCAGGATGCTGACAGTGCTTGTCGGGTTGGGCATTGTGGCGCGCGAGGATCGTTTAATGGGCAGACCTTCCCACTCTCCAGCCATCGCGCCATTACCTACATGCCCAGGCTCAAAGCATCGCGGCAATATCAGGCAGCCTTGAAAGCCTGGGCTGCCTCTCCGAACCATTCGGATCATGCGGCCCAGGCAGATCAACCTTAGGGCTTTAAAGCGTCACCCAGGAACTCTGCACGACGCTGGCTTACGCGCGCGCGCAAGAGTGGATCAGGCAGCATATGCGTGCCGGGGAGCAGGAGGAGATCGTAAGGTTTCCCGGCTTTCAGAAGGGCCTGTGTCAGCTTCATGGTATTTTCAAAGTACACGTTGTCGTCTGTCAGGCCGTGCATGACCAGAAGGGGGCGTTTCAGGTCGTCCGCATAGGTTAGGACGTTGCTTTTGCGATATCCTTCCGGGCCGTTCTGCGGGGTGTTCAGGTAGCGTTCGGTATAGGCGGTGTCGTAATCGGCGAAATCGACAGGGGGTGCACCTGCAACGCCGACTTTGAAGACGTCCGGACGGCGGATGGTGGCCATTGCCGTGAAGTAGCCCCCGAAAGACCAGCCATAAACACCCACCCGTGACAGATCGAGTTCAGGGTAGGTTTTGCCCAGCCCCTGCAAGCCATCGATCTGGTCCTGAAGGGGAGCATCGATCAGGTTGCCTTTGATGGTACGCTCAAAGTCATGATCCCGACCTGGAGTGCCGCGTCCATCCAGCGTGACAACGACATAGCCTTGGTTGGCGAGGCACTGGTCTTCCAGAAAGCTCGACGGTGTATCGTGCACAAGCTTTACGCCGGGGCCGCCATAGACGGACAACACGACCGGATAGTGATGGCCCTTCTGGAAATGCTCTGGTCGGATGATCGCGGCATCGAGTTGTCGGTCCCCGGCCGTTGTGAACTGTACGTGGACGGGAAGGTGAGGGGGCTGCGCAATACCCGGGAGGCTGGCCAGGATTTTCCCTTTTGCGTCCCGCAGAAGAGTGCGCCGAGTTCCGTCAGCGGCGGCAAACGCATCGACCAGCAGGCGATGGGTACCATTGGTGAAATGGACATTGTGGATGCCTGGCTCCGTGATGAACGGAGTGATCTTGCCGTCCGCGAGTGAAATCCGGACGATCTCGTTATCAATTCGGTTCGGGCGTACCGTCACGACAACGCTGTTGCTGTCTGCGTCGTAATCATTGAACGCGACGTAAGGGAGGGTATCGGGCGTCAAAACCCGCTTCAGTGACCCGTCTGGGGCGTGATGTTCAAGCTGCCACGTTTTTCCGCGCTCCGAGGCCCAAAGGAAACCCTGTTGACCGTTCAGCACAACGGGCAAGGCATGGCTGCCGCCGGCGTCTCGTGGATCAAGATTGAGCCACGCCTTGTCGCTTTCTGCGAGGAGGAGCGTCGTTTTGCCTGTTGCTGGATCAACGGACAGAACCTGTTCCTGCGTCTGTTCCCGGTTGAGCAGAACAAGGAATAGGCCACCGTTCTTCCGCCAGACCGCACGTGCCATGTAGGGCCATGCTTCATGATCCCAGCCAATCCAGCGAACGTCTTCGCCTTTGATGCTGGTGAGACCAAAACGTGTTCGTGCATTGGGTGTGCCGGCGCGCGGATAACGGAACTCGACCGGAGCCGCCTGGGGCGTCTCTGGATTGGTGATGTAATGTTTTTCGACGTTGCCTGAATCAGCTTCTTCGAACAACACGGTCTGACTGTCCGGAGACCACCAGGCGCCATCCGGGCGCTCCAGTTCTTCTGCTGCGGCAAATTCGGCCAACCCATTGGTGAGCGTTTCTGTGCCTGTAGTGGTCAGACGTGTTTCGGCGCCCGTTACCAGATTGACCGCGTAGAGGTCATTGTCCCTCACCGCGGCAATGGTCTGTCCGTCCGGGGAAAGGCGGGGCGCGATCCAGTTGCCATCAACGGAAGATACCCGGCCGTCATCGGCAGCAATGCGGATGAGGCGTCCACCCTGAGATGCCAGGATCGTGCCGCCATCTTCGCTCATCTGATAGTCGGTGATGCCAGACATGGACTGGCGGGCCCGCTCTCGCCGGGCTTTCTCCTCAACGGACAAGTGCTCTGGACCCGCTTCCGGGGCTGCAAGTTCGTGCAGCGAATGGTCAGGTAGATCGTAGCGGAACAGATGCAGGCGTGTGTCGAACGGGCCAGAACGCAGGAAGAGAACCGAATGTCCATCCGGTGTCACTTCTGATCGTGTGGGCAGACCCAGCGTTCCGTTCCGTGTTTTGGCAAGATCGAGCATGCATGATGCAGGTTCGGAGGCCATGGCCGGTAAGGCGGGAAGCAGGGAAGACAGGAACGCGCAGGACAGCAGGGCTCTGCGGAGACGGAATGACGGCATGGCGGCTCCGGGACAGGAAAGGTTTTGACATCAATCATGGACTGACCTGTCGTTCCTGAACAGAGTGCACGAGCATGAGAAGTCGCCTTGCTCACGATGATGAGAGCGGGGCCGATTTTACCGGGACTGATCCACCGTTGAGGTGTTGTGTGTCATGGTCTGTCTCAGAAGAGGAACCTGATGGATATGCAGTATCGTCAGCTAGGTCGCTCTGGCCTGAAAATTTCCGCACTCAATTTTGGCTCTGTGACGTTCGGAGGGCAGGGCGATTTCGCTTCCACCGGCAATGTTGACGTCTCAGAGGCGACACGCATGGTGGATCTCTGCGTAGAGCATGGCGTCAACATGTTTGATACGGCCGATGGTTATTCGGGTGGAGAAGCCGAAGAAATTCTTGGTCGTGTTCTGAAAGGCAGAAGCCGGGAACTGCTTGTGACGAGCAAAGTCCGGTTTCCGACGGGCAAAGGGCCGAACGAAGAGGGCCTGTCACGGCATCATATTCTGAATGCCTGTGATGACAGCCTGCGTCGTTTAGGGCGAGACCATATTGATCTCTATTATCTGCATGAATGGGATGGTCTGACGCCGGTTGAAGAGACGCTGGAGGCACTTCAGACGCTTCGGGACCAGGGCAAGATCCGCTATGCGGGACTTTCCAATTTTGCTGGCTGGCAGGCCATGAAGCTTCTGTCTGCCGCGGAGCGGGACCGTCTCATTACGCCGGTCTCCGAACAGATCTATTATTCTCTGGAAGCACGGGATGCGGAATATGAGCTTCTGCCACTCGCTGTGGATCAAGGACTGGGCGTTCAGATCTGGAGCCCGCTTGCCTGTGGGCTGCTGACGGGCAAATATCGTCGCGGGAAGACGGCGCCTGCGGATAGCCGCCGTATTTCGGGTTGGCCAGAACCGGAAGTCCGCAATATCGAAAAACTCTACGATACGGTTGAAGTGCTGGTGGAGATTGCAGAGGAACACGATGTCTCGCCTGCACGCGTTGCACTGGCATGGTTGCTGCACAAACCAGGTGTGACGTCCGTAGTGATTGGAGCCCGTAAGGAAACCCAGTTGCTGGATAATCTGGCTGCGGCATCACTGCGTCTGACGAAGGCACAAGTCGCACGGCTTGACGATGTCAGTGCGCCGGATCTGATTTATCCATACTGGCATCAGCAGAGGAATGCGTTTGGCAGGTTGTCAGAGGCCGACATGGTCTTGCACGGGCCAGCGAAACGTCATCGGGATGCCCTTGAAACAAAAAAATGAGTGCCTAAATATTCATCACCGGTCGTCGCCTTCGGGGGCGACCGAGACACCATATGCCGCCGATACGGGGCATGAGAGGATATATTAGAATGGACATTCAAAAATTTACTGAGCGAAGCCAGGGTTTCCTTCAGGCTGCACAGACTATTGCCCTTCGAGACTACCATCAGCAGTTGACGCCGGAGCATTTGCTCAAGGCCCTGCTGGATGATGATCAGGGCGCTGCATCCGGCCTTATTCGGGCTGCGGGTGGTGATCCAAAAGTTGTTCAGACTGCCAATGATGCAGCACTTGCCAAGCTCCCGAAGGTTCAGGGCGGCGGTGCAGGTCAGCCGCAAGCTACGCCTGATTTCGTTAGGCTACTGGATTCCGCTGAAGCCGCTGCAAAAGCCGCAGGTGACAGCCATGTTGCGCAGGATCGTCTGCTCGTGGCCATTGCTGCGAGCGGATCTGCCGCGGGTAAAGCACTGGTTGAAGGAAAGGCCGATGCCTCCGCGCTGGAACGTGCCGTTGCACAGATCCGCAAGGGGCGGACAGTGACCAGCGCATCCGCCGAGAATACGTTTGATGCGCTGAAGAAGTATGCACGTGACGTTACGGCGATTGCACAGGCTGGCAAGCTCGATCCGGTGATTGGCCGTGATGAAGAAATCCGGCGCACCATTCAGGTTCTGGCCCGCCGCAGCAAAAACAATCCGGTTCTGATTGGTGAGCCAGGCGTTGGTAAGACCGCAATCGTTGAAGGTCTGGCGCTGCGTATCGTTAATGGCGATGTGCCAGAAGCGCTCCGAAACAAGAGACTGATGTCGCTCGACATGGGGGCTCTGATTGCAGGTGCGAAGTTCCGTGGTGAGTTTGAAGAGCGTCTGAAGGCAGTTCTCAAAGAAGTTGAGACGGCCGAAGGCGAGGTCATTCTCTTCATTGACGAGATGCACACGCTGGTGGGCGCTGGCCGTTCCGATGGTGCGATGGATGCGTCCAATCTTATCAAACCGGAACTTGCTCGCGGGACGCTGCACTGTATTGGTGCGACGACGCTCGATGAATACCGGAAGTACATCGAGAAAGACGCCGCGCTTGCCCGTCGTTTCCAGCCGGTTTTCGTTGGTGAGCCATCTGTCGCGGATACGATCTCTATTCTGCGTGGCATCAAGGAGAAGTATGAACTTCACCATGGTGTGCGCATCACGGATAACGCCATTGTCTCCGCTGCAACGCTTTCCAACCGTTATATTACGGATCGCTTCCTGCCGGATAAGGCCATTGATCTGATTGACGAGGCTGCCAGCCGTCTGCGGATGCAGATCGACAGCAAGCCGGAAGCTCTGGACGAACTCGATCGCCGCATCATTCAGTTGAAGATCGAGCGTGAAGCCATCCGTAAGGAAGACGACACGGCGTCCAAGGATCGTCTGCAGGCTCTTGAGGCCGAAATGGCTGATCTGGAGGAGCAGTCCGATGCGATGGGTGCCGAGTGGCATGCCGAAAAGGATCGCGTGAATGCTATTCAGAAGCTGAAGGAGCAGCTGGATACAGCACGGTCCGATGTGGATGTGGCGCAGCGTCAGGGAAATCTCGCGAAGGCTTCCGAGCTGATGTACGGCCTGATTCCAAACCTGGAAGCTCAGATTGCGAAAGCGCAGGAAGAGGAAGACGCAGCATCCAAATCTGGCCTGTTTGCAGATAGCGTCACGGATCAGGGCATTGCATCGGTTGTGTCCCGTTGGACGGGTATTCCGGTAGATCGGATGCTCGAAGGCGAGCGCGCCAAGCTCATGCGGATGGAAGATACGCTGCGTGAGCGTGTGGTCGGACAGGAGCAGGCTCTGGTGGCTGTTGCCAATGCTGTGCGTCGTGCCCGAGCAGGACTTCAGGATCCGAACCGCCCGATTGGGTCGTTCCTGTTCCTTGGTCCGACGGGTGTGGGCAAGACCGAGCTGACAAAGGCGCTGGCCCAGTTCCTGTTCGATGACGAGAAGGCTCTGCTGCGGATCGACATGAGTGAATTCATGGAGAAGCATGCAGTGTCGCGTCTGATTGGCGCACCTCCGGGATATGTCGGGTACGACGAAGGTGGTGTTCTGACAGAAGCTGTGCGTCGTCGTCCTTATCAGGTCATCCTGTTTGATGAGGTTGAGAAGGCCCATGAGGACATCTTCAACATCCTTCTTCAGGTGCTCGATGATGGCCGTCTGACGGATGGGCAGGGACGTGTTGTGGACTTCCGCAATACGATCATCGTTCTGACGAGTAACCTTGGTTCAGACGTACTGGCGAATCAGGAAGACGGTGAATCGCCGGAACTGGTGCAGGCGCAGGTCATGCAGGTGGTGCGCAATCACTTCCGGCCGGAATTCCTGAATCGTCTGGATGAGATCATCCTGTTCTCCCGTCTGCAGCGCGCAGATATGGGACGGATTGTCGACATTCAGCTGGGTCGCCTGCGTCAGCTTCTGGAAGATCGCAAGATCACACTGGATCTGGATCAGAAGGGGACCGAGTGGCTGGCCGAAGCAGGATATGATCCAGTCTATGGCGCCCGTCCGCTGAAGAGAGTGATCCAGCGCAGCCTTCAGAACCCTCTTGCAGGACTTCTGCTGGATGGAACCATCCGGGATGGCGACACCATCACCGTCTCTGCAGACGATAAGGGCCTGACGATTAACGGTCGTTCGTCCTCCGCAGACTGATTGTCGCGGAAAACCGGGACTTTCGAAGAAAGCGCCAGATTTTTCTGGCGTTTTTTTTGATTTTTTTAGTTTTGTTTTGTGAATGGAAAGTGTGTGTAAGGGGGGAAAGTGTAGGAAATCTGTGGGTTAGTGTTGTGGATAAGTGTAGTATGATGATTGTTTGACAGTGATGTGTGGTGGCCGTATAAGCCCGTTCACCGACGCGGCGGGGCCTTCTTCGAGGGTCTGGCCGGGGCGGTTGAGATGATG
>NZ_JOPH01000048.1:0-275 GCF_002153615.1 Gluconobacter sp. DsW_058 | reverse complement strand
CTTTCAATGGCCCCTGCCTGTGTCAGGCGTTCACGGAACAGCCAGACCGTTTTGGCATCAGGAACACGATCTGAAAGTCCCAGATCAAGGAGGCGCATGAACGACAGGCGATCGTTGATCAGATACTCCGTCCGTTCATCGGACAAATTGTTCAGCATCTGGATCACCAGGATCTTGAACATCAGCACCGGATCAAACGGAGGGCGCCCGCCTTTGCTTCCGTCCGAATAGGCCAGAGCCTTCTCCAGATCAGGACGGAACACCTCAAAATCCAC
>NZ_JOPH01000047.1:0-9525 GCF_002153615.1 Gluconobacter sp. DsW_058 | reverse complement strand
ACCCAATCAACGTAGGAAAAATGGAATCATAAAGGCCGACCCAAAACCAGTGGGTTTTTCGAACCCTCCACCTGCTAACAAAGACCTCCAAAACGATTGGCCAAGGCATCCTGACAGCGTCTGGCGGACGAACGAAAACCCCAGCCCGTTTCGGGGCTGGGGTTCGTGATGCGTTGGCTTTTCAATTTGAGATGGTTGCGGGAACACGCCAGGAAAAAGAAAAATGGCTGTTTTCTGTCGTTTTCTGGAAATGATGACGCCCATGACGCTTGGCGTGACACCGTCATGACGGTGTCATCACCCCATGAAGAGAAAGTTTACGGGGAATTTTATATGCACCAAACACGTCTTGCCCAATGTGGGCTTCATCGCCTTTACCCGCATACCGCGTCTCAAGAGCAGCGAAACCGTCAGCCGCTTTAGCGAGATCATCCACGCCTACACCATTCAGCAGCCCGTCTCGGACCGCAAAGCCCCGCGTGACTGTATTGATTACGTTATCGTGGATGAACTGTGCTCTCTGAAAAAGCATAAAATCATCGCCCGGCATTCTGCTCACTTCTGGAACGCGTGATGCCGCAATGAAAGCGCCGTCAGGCAAGGCTGGACGGAATGGCGGAAGTGATGCTGCAAAAATAGTGCGCTTTGACCGCGGTGGGGGGGGTAACGGAATGTCGGCTGTAGATAGATAAAAACGGACATTCAATTCCATGACGGAGTTAATCTACACAATAAAGTAGAACAATTATTTTTTCTATACTACACATAGAATAAATATTTAATTTTTATTATGTTTTATTTATTACTACTAATGTAAATAACAATTTATATATAATTATTACCGTAAATTAATACACAAATTACTGACCGTTGTGGTATCAGATTCAGAAATTATCTTTTGGATACCTAGCCTTATGAAGGGAGATATATTCTCTCTATGAAATTTGAATCAGTAATTCTTTAATAATTATGAAAAAATTAATCACAAGTGGAATATTCAAATGGCAAAAACATATTTACGGTGGAAGATTTTTTGTTTTTTATGTCTTGCAATGTCGGTATCATTAAATAGCAGTTCTGCTTCAGCAGTATTATTACCTCCTCTTAAAGCTCCAACTATTCCTGATGTTCCAGCAGGGAAAACTGTACCCCTACTTGACGCCAGCAACACTGAAAAACTCAGCGCACATATCTGGATGATCCCAGGCTATCCTAATATTCCAATCATTGTTGGTAAAAAAGCTGTACTCGTTGTCGATACTGGACTGGGAAATCCAGCGGCACACGTCATTTCAGAAGAAGTCGAGCGCCTCGCACTTGGTAAGCCGCTTTATCTCACCACAACACATTTTCATCCCGAACACGCCGCAGGCTTTGGTGGCTTCCCTTCTGGCACAAAACTACTGCGCCCAAGCATTCAAGAGAATGAGCTAAATGCTGACAAAGGGCGCATGTTCGAAAGATTTCGCATTCATAATGCAGAAGCGCTGAGTAAAGCAGATTATGGAAAACCTGAGCTCTTTAAGGATGAAAAAACACTTGATCTAGGCGATGTGCATGCACGTATTTTTTGGGCTGGCCCTGCACATACTTATGGCGACACATTGGTGTACGTTCCAGAAGATCGCGCTCTTGTAACGGGAGATGTAGTCCAGAATCTTGCCACACCAACATTTCTTGGTGGGAATATTGGCCCTGAAGAGTGGCTTCACACACTCCAAATTTTTGCGCCACTGAAACCTAAGCTGGTCATTCCTGATCATAGTCCTCCCGGACCAGGTGAAAAGCTAATTAGTGACGAAGAAGCGTTTATGACGGCACTGATAACAGAAACTCGCGAAGCTAAAAAAAATGGCTTATCTGAAGATGATTCAGTAGAAAAAGTTACTACTGCACTTCATGCTCAATTTCCTGACTGGATCATGAATCCGCTCACCAAAGACGGTATCCGTCAAGTATGGAAAAGAAAAGAATAACGGCAATTTTGTATAACGTCATAGGACTTTTTTTAATCCTGTGACGTTATACAAAAACAAATCAGAATGTCTGCCATTCGGAGTATTGTTCCGAATATTTTCTGTCTTGAATGATGGCGACTGCGGCCTGTCTGATCCCACGTCGTAGAACAGGCAGATATTTCAGGAAGAAGAAGGCATCAAACCGCCATTATACTCCCTTTTTCATGTAACTTTCCGAGATAGATATTTCCTGGAGTGCAGCAGGATCTGCCACAGAACACGGCGCCCCCAGAGCGAAAAGCGGTTTGATGGGACAAACAACTGGGAACGCAGAGCGATGAATCTCTGATGCTTGCGGACAAATGGACGCATCCGGGCCTCGAACATTTGCAGCGCATCATCAACATCGTGCTGACAGGCCGCAAGAGCTTCACCGAGAACCTGTCCACCAAGCATACCGGCTGAAGCCCCCATGCCTGAATACAGGGTCAGACACCAAGCTGAATCCCCAAGAAGCAGAACGCGACCTTTCGACCAACGGGGCATTTTGACCATCTGAACGGAATCAAAAAGAAAATCATCCGTTGTTGCCAGATCTTCAAGAGCTTTGGAAATAATCCCGCCCACATCCAGGTCGGCAAATATCTGACGCAACGTGGAAAGCGGGTCTTTTCTCGAGGCTCTTTCCGGATTTCTGGTTCGGTATGAGAAAAGTGCGGTTGAGGGACGTCCTTCCAGCGGAAACACGGTCAAAGTACATTTCACATCTGCAACCATAAGGCCATCGCCAGCTTTGAAGCCCTCGACGGGCCGCGCCAGGGGAAAAGCACACAGCATCGTGCCAACTGAATGGAAGAATGCCTCATCTGGGCCGAAGACCAGTTTGCGAACGGTCGAGCGCACTCCGTCAGCACCAATCACAAGATCGTAGTCTTCCGTCGTTTCCTCACCGCCGTCTGTTCGGAGTGTGACCTGCGCTTGTGTATCGCCATTCACAATCGCCGAAGGTACGGTACTGAACCGGACGTCCACCTGTCCTTCAAGTCCGTGCCAGAGAGCTTCTTCGATATCTCCTCGCAGTACGGCGATCGGCGCATTCGTCTCTTGCGTCAGATCAGCAATGCGTCTGCGCGTGCCATCCTTGCGCACATCCCAGAACCGGATATTGTCCGGGGTTCTTTTTTCCATGACATCCAGCACGCCTAAAGCCGAGGCGGCATTTTTGCCTTCATCGCGCAGACCGATAAAATAACCACCTTTTCGCCGTTCCGGAGCACGTTCAATAATAACAGGTGTCCAGCCCTGACGCTTTAAGGCAATAGCAGCAGACATACCGCCAATACCGAGACCTACGATCAGTGCGCGCTGTGTCATATAATGCATTTCCAAGGAAGGTGGCATTGTCCATCTGAACATTGCATAGATTGGAGATGACATCAATCTGAACAATGTTTATATGAATGATCAGGAGACGGTATGAGTGGGGCAACCCGAGACAGCTATCATCATGGCGACCTGAAAACAGCGCTCATTGTAGCGTCGGAGGAGATCATTCGAACGGAAGGTGTCGAAGGGTTTACCTTAAGGAAGGCCGCCAAATCTGCTGGCGTCTCTCCTGGTGCTCCCTCACATCATTTTAACGGCACGAAAGGGCTGTTGACAACTGTCGCCATCCGGACTTTCGAAAAGCTTGGAGCCGAACTGAATGCTCTCCCCTCATCTGGCAGACCGGCTCAGGATCTCCGCACACAGGCGTTGGGGTACGTGACGTTTGCGGCGCTTAACCCTGGGCTATTTCGCCTGATCTGCCGTGTTGACCTGATCGATTTCAAGGATCCTGCCTTCATGCAGGCCTCCTTTGAAGCACTCACCCGATATGGACACGCAGCAGCCGCATATTTTGGACAGGAACCACCAGATGTGAACAAGCGTGTCTTTCACCCCCACATGGCCAGCGCGATGGCGACCGCCCACGGGTTGGCGCATATGGTCATAGAAGGCCGACCTGCACTCTTGTTCGATACACCCGACCCGGTCGGTACCTTTATCGAGACGGCACTTCCCTCTGTTCTACTGGCAACATGGCCAGATCAATGTGTCCGACAAACATAAGCTTGTTCGAAGGCACCGAAAATTCTCGTTTTCGATATGCAGCATACCAGGCGGAACACTGATTCTGTTTGTCGTCGGCTATCTGCGATAGAGGGTAGGCACTTTTCCTAGAAATTTTAGCTATTGATGATGTCTGCTTTTCGGAAAAGCACTTTACGGTCCTAATGTCTCGGATGAGGCGTATCCCGACTGTCTACTAAGCAATCGGTCGTTGTCGGGCGTGAGACTCTCGCGTCAAGCCTGTAGTGGCTCTCCCAGGTGTTCGCGCATCCAGTGAGCCTCCTCGCTTGGGGTGCGATGAAAGTGGCGTTTGAAATCCCGGCTGAACTGGGCAGGACTGGCATAGCCGACTTCTGAGGCGATCGTTGCAAGTGTTCCCTGACGTCGTGCGATCATCAGCCTTGCTTCGTGCAGCCGCAGCGCCTTGAGATATTGAATCGGGGTGTTCCCGGTGAGGCGCTTAAAGCCGACGTGATATGACGGAACGCTCATACCGGCTGTTACAGCAAGTTCCGGAACCGATAGGCCTTCTTTGTAGCGTTCGCGGAGCAGCGTCAGACTCTGCACGATCCTGTCTGTCGTGCCATTGCGACGCAAGGCTGCCATCAGCGATCCGCCCTGAGGCCCGACCAGGATGCGATAATGCAATTCACGCAATAGCCCCGGGCCGAGAATAGCGAGTTCCTGCGGGTGATGGAGAGCATGAAGCAGGCGTTGGAGTACATCCGTAATGGTGGGCTCCATTCGACTTGAAATCAGACTTCGCGCCTGCATTTTTTCGTCATGACCGGCTTGTCCATTCAGTGTGGTCGCTATTTCAGCAGCAAGATGCAAGTCAAAATCGAAGTAAATGGCGAGTAGAGGCTGAGCAGGGCTGGCCTGCGAAGCCATCCGGAAAGGCACAGGGACCGAAACGGCAAGATAATGCTCGGTATCATATCGGTAGATCTCGCCATTGAGGAAACCCTGCTTGAATCCCTGCAGGACGAAAACCGCACCAGGGCGATAAAGGACCGGCACATCTTCGAGAATAGTTTCGGAACGCAGGATACGGACACTCGGCAGAGACGTAGCGTTGTAGCCAGATCGCGGTGCGAGCTTCGCAGCCAGTGCGAGGAGTGAAGAGGTATCTGATTGATGTTTCATAGGATCGGGCAAGGATATTAGAGAAATTGCAGTAGAGGGCACGGTATCACGCTATTATTGGTCAATGAATGGACGAAATTCAGTCGAGCAGAGCCATGCCACAGAAAACTTTCTTTATCACAGGCGCCAACTCGGGATTTGGGTTGGCCATTGCACAGGCCGCTCTTGAGGCCGGTCATCGGGTGATTGGTACGGTGCGGTCGCAAACCGCGCGAGCGTCCTTGCTGGAGCGACTGCCGGATGTTCGCGCGGTCCAGTGTGACGTCACCGAGTTCGACCGTATCCCCGCTATCGTCGCGCAAGCAGAAGAAGAGCACGGTCCGGTCGACGTACTCCTCAACAATGCCGGCTATGGGCATGAAGGGATTCTGGAGGAATCTTCCCTTGAGGAAATGCGTCACCAGTTCGACGTCAATGTCTTCGGAGCTGTTGCGATTGCCAAAGCCTTCCTGCCGCATTTTCGCGAGCGCCGCAGCGGGTTTATTGTGAACGTGACATCAATGGGTGGTCTGATCACCATGCCGGGTATCTCGTATTACTGTGGCAGCAAATTTGCTTTGCAAGGCATTTCGGACGTCATGCGTGCAGAGATGGCGCCTTTTGGGGTTCACGTCACTGCGCTATGCCCTGGATCCTTCCGAACTGACTGGGCCGGTCGCTCGATGGTTAGGACCGAGCGATCGATCAAAGACTATGATGCTCTGTTCGATCCGATCCGGGCCGCTCGCCACGAGAAAGACGGCAGACAATTGGGCAACCCGGCAAAGCTTGCGGCGGCAGTGCTTCAACTTGTTGCGTCGGACACGCCTCCACCTCAATTCCTTTTGGGGAGCGATGCTCTGCGCCTGGTTCGTGAACGTCTCGCTCAGTTGGAAAAGGAAATCATGGATTGGGAGGAGTTAACTCGATCAACAGACGGCTAGTATTTCCGGCACACGGTGGCAGCTGTCAGAAGCCGAATTTTCCGAACCGAATATCCGCAAAGAGGGCGGAAACAGTCATTCGGGTTACGTCAGCCCATCTGGTGACTTGTAAGCAATAGATTATGGTAGCTGTAGTTGCCAGGATGGAGTCATTTAGGCCCGCATTCGTGCAGCGTGGTCAAAGTCGCTCGACTTCATCGGAACTGAACCATTGGTTGCGGATTACTGCAGTAATCACAGCATCTGGATCCTGAGTATAGGCAACGAGCGCCAAGCTTTTCTCCGCACGAGTGCAAGTGACGTAAAGAAGGCGCCGGGTTCGGGTGATGCCACCATCGGTGGCGTCAGCAAGATGCTTGCGATCCGTATCCGACAGCGGTTTAGCCTCGAATAGTTTTTCATAGGAAAAGAGAAAACCTCGTGCGTCACTATCATCGAGAATTACCAGAACGCGCTCAAACTCGAGCCCTTTGACGCCTTGATGGGTTCCGAACGGCCTGCGGTCGCTGATATATTCGGCGAAGGGAATTGTCTGTCGGAAGGGTGTCTCCAAAAAAGCCCGCCAAGCTTCGAGACTTGCAGGAGAATCTAATTCCGTTCCGTCGGCGGGTTCCGATTCCTCTACACCGATGATTTCTTCGGCAGCTATTGCCTCTGGTCTGTGATCAACAGCCACAAAAGGCCGCAGTGCGGCAGGAATCTCAAACAGTTGGTGCTTTGCCACACATTCGAGCACAGCGAGGAACGTGGTCGTCGGACTCTCAGGATTGAGAGCGAGCAGCGCCTCCACCCCCACCCTTATCGGCAGCAGAAGATCGTCCGGGGTCAGAAACTGGACAATGCTCGCGCGCTTGAGCAGCGGCGAAGTCGCACGCAAATGCGCCATGACGGCGAAACCATCCTTCGCACGTGCCGCTGCGACAAGTGGGGCTACGCGTTCGGTAAACAATCTCAGGCCTGCAATCTCCCCGGTCCGAAGGCCTGTCGAAAGGCGCGAGTCCTGATCGAGCGCTTGGAACATCTCTAGGAAGCCGCGGCGTGATGCCGCCATGTGATGTTCGAGCGTGAGTGTTTTGACCTCAGTTTCCTTGCACCATGCGGAATCACCGCAAAGTTCTGCCATGCGATCGCGGACCCGTTGCTCGAAACCCGGCTTATCCGGAGTAGCGCTGGATGCGACGAACAGCCGGACAATGCCGGTTCCGCTGTCGTCACGGGCTACTTGGTACTGGCGATCGATCGGCGCCCGCAGGACGTTGCCGAGCGCGATTACGCGCTGTGGCGAGCGATGGTTCAGCCGCTTGACCGGGCGAGCCCAACTGTCGGGCACTAGGGATTCTAGCTCGGGATGGCCGTCAAGAAAAATACGCTGCATTGTGTCGCCGAAGAGACCCATGCCGAACTTGCCTTCGTTCGCAGCCGCGAGCGTAAAGAAGGCTTCGAGCAGCACCTTGCTTGTATCCTGACTCTCGTCGATGAGCAGGAAAGGGTATTTGTTGACGAGAACCGCCCGCATTGATGGCTTGGTCTCGATGAATGCTGCGGTGATTTTCAGCACTTCGGAATGAGACAGTGAGTCTTGCCCGAAATTGTCGCCGTTCGGATTGTAGGTGAAACGTCGGGGCACGCTGAGCCATTCGATGCGCCGGTTTGTAGAAGCGATGGCGCGTTCACGATCGAGCGCCGCCTTACCTGCCCGCCCCTTCGCCTGCTTCTTGTGCAGATCGGCAAGGTTGGCTGGAAGCGTTTTGAGTAGCCACGCCTGAATATCGGCGTGATAGGTTTCGATATGCTGCCAGCAGAAGCTATGGATCGTCGAGATTGGGAAAAGCGAATCCTGTCCTACACGTTCAGCGATCTCGTCGGCCGCGGCGTTGGTATAGGTAATTACCGCGATCTTCTTGCCCAAGCGACGGAACGCCGCGCCGTGAGCGTCGCGAAACCCGTCGAGCGCATTCTTCAGCGAACGCGTCTTCCCCGAGCCAGCACCGGCATAGAGGAAGAAACTTTTGGGGGCGGCTGGGTTGAGGCACTCTAGGATCTGTGCATCTGCGCCGTCATTAAAGTCTGGCGGTGCGGTTTCAATGACCACCATTGGCTTGTCCCGCCTTGAGCTCGCTTTCCAAGATATCCTTGCCGACCGCGCCTTCGAACCATCTGAGACCGGCTGCGGTATAGCTGGGCGGCTTCAATGCTTTAGGATCTTTTAGCATCAGACAATCGAGTGCGAACGCTGCTTTTTCAGCTATCTTGAGCAGGTCGAACAGTCCATCTTCGAGATCGTCTCCCGATAAATCCTCCGCCACAATGGCACGGATTTTGTCTGATGTGACTGAGCCTTCGGCCTTTGCGACCGCCGAAAGATTTTCTAGGATCAGGGCGTCCTCGAAGGTCCGAGGGATGACAAGTGCATCGCCCTCTGCCGCGCCTTCCACTTTCACCGGCTTCTGATAGGCGACATAAAGCTCATAGTCGCTACCCGCCGCCGATGCATGGCCTTCGGCAGGCAGCGCAATCAATTCGTCGATCAGCTTTTCCTGGGGATGCCACTCCTTAAGCACCGAGTTTGCGGTTTGCTGCGCTTTGCCTTGCTGAGGGCGCACTGATTTCCAGCGCGTCGTTTCCAGACCATTTTTGTCGGTTATCCTCGTTGCTGCCGTCGCGTCGAGATCACCAATAATCAGGGTGGCGATTCCAAGCGCATCGACCAGATCGCGAAAATTGTGGACATGGCTACCACCAAGCTCGAGCAGCGTCACATAGCGGCGCAACAGTTCAGGGAAGTGGTGGCGAATAAAGTGCGGCACGAGGATGCGCTCGGCCTGACCTTCGACGAATACGACCCCATCGGCGAAGAACAGATCGCAGTGCGTGGCCTTGAGGTACCGCTTTACAAAGCGTTTCGTGTCATCGCCGTCGCCGAAGATATGGGAGAGATTTGCGACTGTTGTCGTGGAAGTCTCCCCCCTGCTAGCCGCGGGCCGCCGGCGGAAATACCCAGGTTCGCGAAATCCGCTTCGTGCGCAACGTGACTAGAGTGTGTGCTGACGATCAGCTGGGTGCAAAAGGCGTCTTCATCGCCCAAGTCACAATGCTTCCTGAGAAGATTATAGGCCTTGTTGATGAAGACCTGCTGGACCTGTGCATGAAGATGGGCCTCGGGCTCCTCGACAAGGACGAGATGTAAAGGCTGAACTTCATGCGAAACATCGGCACCTTCGAGCACGCCCCCTTTTTCGACGGCCGAGACGCGCGTAGGCGACTGAAATGACGCGGGGACATCTACGTCAGCAGTCGATTTGTAGAGATTTATGATGGAAGTGGTTGCGGGGGTAGGATTTGAACCTACGGCCTTCAGGTTATGAGCCTGACGAGCTACCGGGCTG
>NZ_JOPH01000046.1:0-14372 GCF_002153615.1 Gluconobacter sp. DsW_058 | reverse complement strand
GGCCAGAGCCTGCTCCAGATCAGGGCGGAACGCTTCAAAATCCACTGTCCTGGAAAATGCTTCGAGCTGATCACCAAGCCCGCTGTTCGGATAGTAAGGTGTGATGAGTAACCGCGACGAATTCTCCCGTAGCACAAAGAATGCAGTCGCGCTTCGCGCCAATCATCATTGTTCGTTTCGTGATTGCCCACAGCCGACATCAGGACCGAGCGATGAATCGCCCGAGGCTGTGAACATGATCGGTAAGGCAGCGCACATTCATGCCGCCGCCCCTGGACCAGGCGCGCGGCGTTACCTCGCGTCAATGACCCGCGAGGAACGCACTCACATCTCCAATGCCATTTGGTTGTGTGCAACCCACGCCGACCTGATCGACCGGGACGAGGTGACTTACACGGCTGACGTGCTTCGGGAGATGAAAGCCGAGCACGAGGAGCATTGCGCTGAAAGACAGCGCAATGCACTCTCAGTTGGGGAGACCAATACTGACCTTATCGCCATAGGACCCGATATCGTATTTGTTGGCAAATTTCTGGGCATTGAAGGTGAAGTATGGAGCTTCCATATGCAGAGCTTCATTGACGGCGACGTTCATACCTTGATTACGTTTGCCGATCGTTACGAACAAACCACGGCCAAAGAGCGATTTGTCCTTGTGAATGAGCTTGGAGACGGACGCGCGTTGAGGGCTAAGCCGTCTGTCACCAAGGATTCAACTGGTAGCTACACGGTTCGGTGTCCGGTTTTCCCGAGTGTTGAACGGATTCAAGCCGTCGACATTCCGAAGATGTGGGCCTTGTCAGATAGCCATGACCTGATGACCAGCAATGGTAAATGGGCCATGGTGTCCGGCGTGGACGCGTTGCCGCAGCAGGTAAAGACGTGCCTGTCGCACCAGGTGGTGCGAAAGCCCGTTTCACCGAGATTTTGGGACGAGGTTTGCCGAGTATTACAACCTACTTGCTGGTTCACCGTGGCTTGATCGCTACCTGAATCTTGAGATAATCCGCTTGGCAGCAATCCCCTACATCAACCCCACCAACAACCAGCAATACACCCCGCTTCTATGCGTCGAGCGCGTCTTTGGTATCCAAATTCTTGCTAACACGCCCACGAACAATTGGTTACCAATTCGCGTAAACCTCAGCGTCAAGGGCCTTGGGAGGTGGCAGCACGATCTTTCGGTCTGCATTCCACCGGAACCGATACAAAGGTGGTCCTTTGACGAGCTCCTCGCCGGCCCGTTCGTTCGAGGCTGAGCTGATGGTCTAGCGATGGGCTTTGACGTCGACAGCGGGCGACGCTGAAGATCCGCTCATGAGATCACTTTTCAGAACAACGCATGCCCGGCTTGTGGCGGCTCTCAGCCCTCCTGCGACATCCATGCACGACGCAGCATGACTTATTCCCCAAAGAGGTGATAATCGTAGAAGAGCTGCAAAAATTGGAAACCTGAATCATGCGGGGAAACTATGCCACCGAACGAAAGGGCATTGCGGCCATTCAGGCCAAGTTGGCCGACCTTGAACTAATTTGGCGAGAAACTTCGACCGGAGATTTTGGCATCGACGGCCACATCGAGTTCCTTGACGAAAATAGCGAACCGACCGGTATGATGGTTGGTGTTCAAGTCAAATCAGGACAGTCGTATTTCAGTGGTGAAACGGACTACACCGTGTCCTACACCGTAAACGAAAAACACCAGAAATATTGGGAGCACTATCCGGTGCCTGTGCTCCTCATTCTTCATCATCCTGATCGCAAGGAAACGTTCTGGGTAGATGCTCGCCAGGAATCTCGAACCGACAAAGTCACTGGAAACAAGGTCGTCATACCAAAGTCGAACAGCTTCATTGACGCCACCGTGCAAGGTCTCTTCAACAATGCCGGTTTGACTCAGACGGAGTATATAAAAGATATCTCTGCTGTGCTCGAGTGCATGCTGACCCGCACGACCGAGAACACAGCTTTCGACATATCGTTCTTTGACCTGTTCTGCCTCGGAATGACGAATATCTGCCGGAGTCTCTACTTCGGCATGGACCTCGCCTTGAAAATCGCTGAGCATAAACTCGTATCGGCAAATTCCGAATTTGGCGTTGAAATGGGGTATTCGGATTATGACTTCCTTGAGTCGTATATCCGTTTTCTTGTCAGTCAGAATTTGGTTCACGCCAATTATTCCGACTTGCTTATCGATCTTGAACTCCGGGAGATGGTTCCAAAGTTTATTGTTCCACTTTCACGGCGGGGCACCGCTTTAAAGCATCTCATTTCAGGACGCGAAAACGACTTAGTAGAGCGTGGAAACTTGATGCCGAGTTGCTACCGGGCAGCACAAGAGGCTTTCGTTGAGGTCATGGAAATGTCGATGTTCCCCCGTTTCAGAAGAGTCACCGATGTTTCGAAAGTCTTACGTTCAAACCCATTTTCCACAAATGTCGCAGACGCTGGCCTGTCGGATTACGGTAAAGAATCACCACCAGCGGAGAACTGATGCCCGATCTCTCCGTTCTTTTGGCACCATTGACGAAGACCGCTCTAGCGGTCTGTACTATTTAGTGCCCCTTGTTCTTTCTGCCGGAAGCGCCAGAAAGCCACAACATGGATGTATCTACAGCCATGTCCGCTATCCAGACAAACACGGGATTACCTTATGTCCGGGATGAGGGCGTATCCCGCCTGTCTACTACATATTCTCATATTCCTTGAGCAGACAGGCCGCTAAGGGGGAAAGCAGAATGTCCCGTTCCGGAAATGCGTTATAGGAATCGGACGTCGAGAATCTATGTCTTGCTGCCGAGACGATCCTGCGTCTTTGTCTCGAAATCGGATGCGTCGTGACGTTCATGAAGCTGGCTTGAGAGGTCTCCGTATGTTCGGTTGACCATACGGCCACGCTGAACGGCAGGCCGCTCCAGAAGTCGGCCCGCCCATGCCCTGAGATGGGGATAGTCATGAACGCTCAGAAAGGTGGCCGCATCATTATAGAGCCAACCCTCTACCAGGCCACCGTACCACGGGAAAATGGCCATATCGGCGATTGTGTACTCCTCGCCAGCTACGAAAGGGCTTTCTGCAAGGCGCCGATCAAGCACATCCAGTTGCCGCTTGGCTTCCATGGCAAACCGATTGATCGCGTATTCGATTTTCTCTGGCGCATAAGCATAGAAATGCCCAAAACCGCCGCCGATATAGGGCGCACTGCCCACCTGCCAGAAGAGCCAGTTCAGGCAGGCCGTCCGATGAGCGATATTCTTGGGGATGAAGGCACCAAATTTTTCAGCGAGATACAGCAGGATTGACCCGGACTCAAAAACGGCCAGAGGCTGATCGCCGCTGTGATCGACAAAGGCTGGAATTTTGGAATTCGGATTGATCTCCGTAAAGCCGGAGCCGAACTGATCCCCTTCGCCAATACGAATAAGCCATGCGTCATATTCGGCCTGCGTATGACCGGCAGCAAGCAGTTCCTCAAGCAGGATCGTGACTTTGACGCCATTGGGCGTGCCAAGAGAATAGAGCTGGAGGGGGTGCCGACCAACCGGAAGTGTCCGCTCATGCGTGGATCCGGCTATCGGGCGGTTCGTACTGGCAAATTTGCCACCGCTCGGTGCCGTCCATGTCCAGACTTTGGGGGGAACGTAATCGGAAGAAGGTGCGCTCATGACGCGATTCCTTTTGACACCGGGGAGAAACTGGTCGGGTACATGGCCTGTCGCGCGTCTTCGTCCATGACGGTCTTGAAGGCGTGCCTGTTCATGATGGCATGGGCATTCCCGACTGCCGAACGAGCGTTCATCATGTCCATGAAACGGACGAGATTGGGCCAGCGTTCCAGGGGCCTGTCTTCACCTTTCATGACCCGTGCCGCCCGATCCAACCAGCCCCATGCGGACATGTCCACGATCGTATAATGATCGCCGACAATAAAAGACCGCCCTTCCAAGTGATCGTTCAGGACATGATAATGCCGCTCTGCTTCACGACGATATCGATGGACCGCATAGTCCAGACCGTCCGGTGCCGCATGCTGGAAATGCACAGCCTGTCCTGAGAAGGGACCAAGACCCGTTGCAACAAACATCAGCCAAGACAGAAGCTGGGGGCGATCCTCGGCCGTTCCAAGGAACTGTCCCGTTTTCTCAGCCAGATAGAGAAGGATGGCCGTGGAATCGAACAGGATTGCGGGACTGCCCTGTGGACGATCCGTGTCTATGAGAGCAGGCACTTTGCCATTGGGATTGATGGCCCGAAATGCGGCATCATGCTGGGCCCCGCGATAGGTATCGACCGGTATGGCTTCGAAAGCCATGCCTGTTTCAGCGAGAAATAGCGCAATTTTTGCCGGGTTCGGACCGGGTCCATAGTAGAAGTGAATCATGGGCCGCTCCCTTGGGCTCAGTGCAGGAAAAGCTTTTGCCTGATGGCGACCGGGATAGCCTCTTGAACCAAGAGCTGATAGGGCCATATCCGGAAACCAAAAGGCTAAGAATTAGTTTGCCGAAGCCTGTGTTGCTTTTCGAAGTGCTGGCAGCATGTCTTCCGGCTCCGGGCGTCGGGTATAGTCAGGATTGACCTCGGAATAGAGGATTAGGCCATCCTGCCCGATAACGAAACGGCCCGGCATCGGCAGCGTCCAGCTGTCATCACCATTGAAAGACGGAAGATCGTTTTTCAGGTTGGTATAGAGGTCCACGAGATAGTCCGGCAGTGCAAACCGCAAACCGAACGCCGCTGCAACGTCGTTATGGACATCCGACAGGATGGGGAAATCGAGATGGTTCTGACGGACCGACTTGCGGCTGTTCACGGCCGTCTGGGGTGATATGGCAATCAGGCTTGCGCCGAGTTCGCGGAAAGACGGAAGCGCGGCCTCAAGAGCCTGAAGCTCCATGTTGCAGTAGGGGCACCACACACCGCGATAAAAACTGATGACCAGCGGACCTTTTGCCAGCAGATCGGCAGAGGACACCGGGTTGCCTTCCGGGTCGTTCAGGGTGAATGACGGCGCTTTGGCGCCCGCTTTGAGCGTGTTGTCCGCTGCCCCCGAGGCAACCAGTTCGGCCGTTGCACGGTGCATGATTTCGATGACCGAGGCGGGAACATGGTAAGGCGGCTTTCCGGCTTCGAAATCGGCTTTGAAAGCGTCGAGTTTTGCCTGAAGAGACATGGGTATTTCCTTTGAAGAAGAATGCGATGCCTGACGTTAGGCCGGCTAGATTTCTTGGGGATGACGGCAGGGAGGACTATTGGTCATTCCATGCCGGAATAGGCGTCAGGCCGTTATTCTGGCGCCTGGATAGTCGGTGTATCCGAGCGCTCCGCCACCGTAGAAGGTTGTGCGGTCATACGGAGTGAGCGGCAGGTTGTGGCGCAGACGTTCCGGCAGGTCGGGGTTGCTGATGAAAGACCGTCCAAATGCCACTGCGTCGGCATCGCCTGCCTGAAGGATGGCTTCGGCGCTTTCACCGGTAAAGCCGCCCGCAGCAATGATTGTGCCACGGAAATGCTGGCGTAGGTGCTTTGCCGCCACAGGCTCTGAATCCGAGACCAGCTCCGTTCCCTGGATACGGGGTTCGACGACATGCAGATAGGCAATGCCCAGATCGCTCAGTTTTTCAGCGACATACCCGAAGGTTTCCTGTGGGCTACTGTCTGACATGGAGCCGTAAGTACCACTCGGACTAATCCGGACGCCGACGCGCTCTTGTCCCCACACATCAATGGCAGCCTGCGTGATCTCCAGCAGGAACCGCGCGCGGTTTTCAATCGGACCGCCATACTCATCGGTGCGGTGATTGGTCCCGTCCTGCAGGAACTGGTCCGGCAGGTAACCATTCGCACCATGAATTTCCACGCCATCGAAACCGGCGGCTTTAGCGCGGGCTGCACCTTGACGGTACTGGTCGATCACAGCCGGAATTTCATGGAGCTTCAGGGCATGGGGCACCGAAAACGGTCGGGCTCCATTGGCCGTATAGGCATCGCCCTCGGCCTGAATGGCTGACGGCGCGACAGGGGCCTTGCCTCCCGGCTGAAGGTCTGGGTGGGACTGCCGGCCGACATGCCAGAGCTGCATGATGATTTTTCCGCCCCCCGCATGAACGGCGTCTGTGACAGCGCGCCATCCTTCGATCTGCGCATCCTCGTAAATGCCAGGGGCGCCAGCATAGCCGTAGCCTTCCCGGGCCACCGGGGTTGCTTCGGAAATGATGAGGCCGCCTTGCGACGTTCTCTGAGTGTAATACTCGCGGATCAGCGTGCCTGCTTTGTCGCCGGGTTCTGACCGCAAACGTGTCAGCGGGGCCATGACGATACGATGATCGAGCGACAGCGCCCCTGCCTTGAACGGGGTAAACAGTTTGGACATGATTTTTCCTTGGAAGGATCTGTCTCAGTCCTGGGGGACCAGAGCTTCGATACGGGCAATGCCGCGTTGCACGGCAGGTCGGCTCTCGATATCCGCATACCAGCGGGCGACGTGAGGCGTGTCGTCGAGCGTGATGTTGGGAAAGCCGCGACGCCATAGCCAGCCGAAATGGACGATATCGGCGATGGTAAACTCGTCTCCAGCCACGAACCGGTTTTTCTCCAGAACCGTGTCGAGGACATGGAGCGTGCGGTTTGCTTCGGTGGAGAAACGCTCTAGAGCAATCGGTTCGGGCGTTGCCGCAAACCTTTGGAAGAAGCCGGATTGTCCGAAGGCCGGGCTGAGGCCAGAGGCATGAAAGAACAGCTGCTCAAAAACACGGGCACGGGCTTCGCCCTGAGTGGGAAGCAGCCGGCCTGTTTTCTCTGCAAGGAAAACGAGAATGGCGGCTGATTCTGTTAGAGAAAATGCCTGTTCCGCCTTGTCCGTTTCCACAAGAACCGGCCCCTTGCCATTGGGGTTCAGGGCTAGAAATTTCGGGCTCTTCTGCTCCCCTTTATGGACGTTCACGCGGTGAAGCGTGTAGGGAAGATCAAGCTCTTCCAATGCGATTGTCACCTTGACGCTATTGGGTGTTGCGAAAGCGTAGACGTCAAGCATCGGCGGTTTCTCCCTGTCTTGTAGAAGACAGGCCGGAAATGACATGCCCCAGAAGGGCAGATGCAGCGTGCAATAGGCTGCCTGTCAGATGGAAAGCCAGAAGACTGTCTGCGACTACCAGCGCAGACGTAGCGCGTATGAATGAACCGGACATCTCTGGGCTCCTTCGAAACCCGGCCTGTCCGGGTTGATACCTAAGAGATGCTTCTTCCGCACTCGACAGGGCAGACTGCTTGAGGCGATAATGGTCATTCCCTTGAGGAATATCGTGGATCGTTATCAGGCAATGGCCACGTTCATACGCGTGGTGGACACGGGATCGTTCTCGGCCGCCGCACGACAACTTGGGGTGGGACAGCCTGCGGTGTCGAAGACCGTCGCGCAGCTTGAGGCGCGCCTTCAGGTCAGTCTGCTCAGCCGCTCCACACATGGCCTTACGCCGACCGAGGCAGGACAGAACTTCTACGAGCGGGCCCGAAACGCCATTCAGGAGGCCGATGAAGCGGAACTTGCCGCAAAGGGAGCTGGTGCAGGTCTGTCAGGCCGATTGCGGGTCTCGGCGGCAACGACGTTTGCAAGGCTGCATATCATCCCGGAATTACCGCAGTTTCTTGCGGATCATCCTCAGCTGACCGTCGAAATCATTCTTGATGACCGGATGATCGATCTTGTGGCGGAAGGCGTCGATATTTCCCTGCGGATGGGAACACTTGCCGATTCCACGGCCGTCGCCCGGAAGATCGCAACAGGGCAACGCTCGGTCCTCGCAACGCCTGCCTATCTCAAACGGGCAGCAGCCCTCTGGTCTCCGGCAGATCTGGCGAACCATGAAGCGATCATTTACAGCCAGTTACCAAGCGCCTGGTCATTCCTGCACAAAGGTGCCGCGGTGTCGGTCTCTGTCAGCGGACGACTTAAGGTCAGCGCTGCGGAAGGGCTCAGGGCCGCCGTTCTGGCGGATATGGGACTAACCATCGCGTCCGACTGGATGTTTGCACCAGAACTCGACAGTGGCGCCGTCGTTCGTGTTCTTGACGCATGGTCCTTGCCAACAATTGACCTCTAAGCGGTCTTTCCCGCAGGACGGATGATGACCGCCAAAGCCCGTCAGTTCGCTGATTTCGTCGCGAGAATTATGGAGGTAACCAAGCCGTCATCGCTGTTTCTATTGAGCAGACAGGTGTTAAGGGGGGGGTAGTAGCAGGTCGGTTATTGGGGAGAGATGATTGAAAGCAGTCATTTGCAGGTTCCACGTTCATGACGGAGATCGACCACATCCGGTCGTTCTCATCTGTTGAACTAAATGTCAGTGCATAACAGAATGCATCAATCAGGTTAGTTGAAGCGAACGATGAGGTATGGCCTATAACCAAGCGAATGCCGCAGGTGAGCCTATCCCAGCACTAGATGGTCGACTAGAAAATCAACGAACAAACGAGTCTTGGGTGGCATGTAACGGCTCGCCGGCCACAACACCCTGAATGATCCCGCATCGTGGAGCATACCGTCGAGAAGCGGGACCAGCGTACCGGCCTCGATTTTCCTGTTCACCGCGAATGGCGGAAGGCAGGCAACGCCCAAACCTTGTTCAGCAAGATAGAGGAGCGGTTCGATCGTGCTGACGACTGCTGTCTCCGGCAGATCGAGTTTCAGATCCACGCCATTCCGCATAAGCGGCCACGGCTCTAGCCTTCCGCTGTTCATGTAGCGGTGATGCAGGCAGGCATGGTTTAACAGGTCTTCCGGGGTAAGCGGCGTGCCGTGCTGTGCCAAATAGGCAGGCGATGCGACAATGCGGTGTCGAAAGACGCCCAGTTTGCGGTGCATCAAGCGAGTATCGGCGATCTCGCCGGTTCGGATCACTGCGTCGAAACCTTCCTCGATCACCGCGACCATCCGATCGGTGAAATCGATGTCCATCCGGATGTCCGGCCATGTTTTCATAAATGCAGCAATCACGGGCATCAAAAGCATGCCCGCGATCGGCAGGCTTACCCGGAGCACCCCCGAGGGCGTGTCACTGGCCTGGAACAGCATTGCCTCGGCGGCATCGACTTCGTCAAAGATTCGCCGACAATGATCGAGGAAGGTTCTGCCTTCGGCCGTCAAAGTCATGCTGCGGGTGCTGCGATGGAGCAGCCGGACGCCCAACCGCTCTTCCAGACGCGCGATGGCCTTGCCCACAGCCGAAGCGGAAATGCCGAGATCGCGGCCTGTCGCAACGAAGCTGCGGGTCTCGGCGGCGCGCATAAAGGCGTTGAGAGCGCCAAGCCGGTCCATCATTCAAGCCTCACATTGCGGACAATGATGTCCTGACTATTCGGAACTGTAGCTGATTTTTCTGTAATTGTATTGAGCTTACTGTTGGCCCTGCCGAGCCCTTCATCGATTTGCAGGACGATTTTAATGCAGCTTGAACAAATATCACTGGCCTGCGAGGCCAATGCAGAGCGAGAGCGCCTACCTCTCGCCAGCCTACTCGCATTGGCAGCCGCGGGATTCCTCACCATCCTCACCGAGACGCTACCCGCTGGTCTTCTTCCGCAGATCAGCGACGGCCTGCACATTTCACAGGAGTTAGCCGGTCAATTGGTGACGGTTTATGCGATCGGCTCGCTGGTTGCAGCCATTCCGCTGACAAGTGCGACCCAGCGTATGCGGCGGCGCCCGTTGCTGCTTATGGCAATCGCCGGTTTCGCCGTCGCCAATGTCGTCACAGCCATCGCGTCCTCTTATGCGGTCGTCGTGGCCGCGCGTCTGCTGGCTGGGGTATCGGCCGGACTACTCTGGGCGCTGCTCGCAGGCTATGCCTCCCGTATGGTCGTCCCGCATCTGGAAGGACGCGCGATCGCTGTCGCCATGGTTGGCACTCCGCTCGCTCTATCGATCGGCTTACCGGCTGGCACGTTTCTGGGTGCTTGGGTGGGTTGGCGGATCAGCTTCGGCATTATGAGCGCGTTGACGTTACTGTTGATCGGATGGACCTGCTTGAAGGTGCCCGACTTCCCCGGTGCGGACCGCGAAAAGAAAATATCGCTGGCGAAGGTTTGGACAATGCCTGGCATTCGCCCGATTTTGATGGTGACGTTAGCTTTCGTACTCGCCCACAATATCCTCTACACTTATATCGTGCCCTATTTGGCCCAATCCGGCATGGTCGCGCAGACGGATCGCGTTCTGCTGGTATTCGGGGTCTCGGCCCTGCTAGGCATATGGGTGGTCGGCGCTTTGATCGATCGCCGACTGCGTCTTCTGACCCTCGGCGCTATCACTCTGTTCTTCATGGCAGTGCTGATCATGGGCCTTGGCCGATCCGAGCCGATGGCGGTCTATGGCGGCGTAACTGTCTGGGGACTCGCTTTTGGCGGCGTGGCGACCTTGTTTCAGACGGCGTCTGCCAAGGCTGCGCGTAGCGGGGCAGATGTCGCGCAATCGATGATCGTTACAGTGTGGAACCTTGCGATTGCAGGCGGCGGCATAGTGGGCGGTCTCATCCTCGGTGGGTTGGGTTCGGTCGCGCTGGTGTGGAGCTTGCTTCCCCTATTGACGGCCTCGTTCTTCATTGTCCGCTCGACCGATGCATTCGGCGCACGGTAAGGGGCGTGCCATTGTCTCGACCAGTCCGGGGCAAACCGTCCTACCGCCGTTACTCACAGAATGACCGCTCCCACTGTAAGCTGCCCTTTGTCGAGCTGGTACGGAATGACAGGAAAGTCCCAATTCCGTCTAGCGCGGCTCGCCTGACGATGTCGGCTCTCGGGCAGCTGCCATCACCACTTTGATGTCTACCCTGTAGGCGACTGCCGCCTATCTGTTACTGCATCAATGAGCGGGCAGGCAGTTCAGGGAGGGGGGGAAGCCGAATGTCGGCTTTGAAGTTAATTGATAAGAAATTCGACATCGCTATGAGCCTCATTGGCCTTAAAATAGCCTGTTCATCTTCAGCAGAAAATGCGTCATTGTTAACAGTTAGGTAAGCATTCACACTATTTACTCTGTCAGAGCGCATGGAAGTCGCAGCGCAACTTAAACTGCGACATGTACCTCAAGTTAACCATGCACTCGCGCAATGAACGACAATAGTTCAGATGCAACTTGTTCCGGCATTTCGGTATGTGGATAGTGCCCTGCCCCGTCGATCATCAGACTATCAGCATGAAGTTGAGTGGCGAGCCACTGTGCCTCGGCTTCTGCATCTGGAAAATCTGGATCACGACTGCCCATCACCACAAGGGCAGGAACCCGACTGCGAGCTATGAGAGCGGCAGTATCTGCCTTCGATAGGCCGATCATGGTTCGGAGTGCTGCCATCCGTCCCGGTTCGCGTAGGTTTTTCATGATGGCGGCTTTGACACGCCCCTGATCCGCCGGCTTGTGGGTCGGAAACAGGCTGTTCCAATAAGTGGCCCAGAACCAGACTCGCCACGGCCCCGCAAAGCCAAGCTGTAAAGTAAGCATTGCAAACCACGATACCTTCAGGTCTCGCACAATAGGGCCAAGCAGTACCACTTTGCTCACATGCATCGGCGCATCGTGTGCAGCCCACAGCGCGGCCCCTGCGGCGAACGAGTTGCCCAGAATAACTGCGGATCTGGCCTGCAGATGTTCGATCAACGCCAGCGCATCGCGTCCAACAGCATGCGCCGAATAGTCGGGCCATTGCGCCGACGTCTCACCAAAGCCACGAACATCCATGGTCACTACCCGATAACCCACATTCTGCAAGATTGGGCACAATAGTCGATATTCGGACCGCAGATCACCCATTCCAGGGATCGCAAGGATTAGTGGACCATCTCCGCCTGTGTCGTCGTAAGCGATTTGACCACCATCGACCTTCAGGAAATGGGTCTCCGAACTGATTGATTCATCTGCTTTTGTATGGCGGCTACGGTCACGAGTGGTCACAGAGGCACTGGACACGGATTTCGTTGGCATGAGACTTTTCCAGGTATGGATGATTTGTTCAGACCCTAAGCTGTGGATACCCAAACATTAATTGCCGAATAATGCACATTTGGCATACGATAATGCATGGATACTCATGTCCCAGACTGGCACCTATTCCGAGCATTTCTTGCGGTGGTGCGTGAAGGAAGCCTGTCGGGTGCCGCCCGCATGCTCGCCACGACGCAACCTACGATGGGCCGTCAGGTCGCGGCACTTGAAGCATCGCTCGGGGTCAAGCTTTTTACGCGCTCGATTGATGGTCTATCCCCGACAGAAGCGGGGTTGCGGTTAGTCCCTTCGGCTGAGGCAATGGCTGCAGCCGCTGAGACGGCATGGCGCTCGGCATCTGGTACGGCCGATGAGGCGCGAGGAACCGTACGGATCACTGCAAGTGAAATGATTGGAGGCGAAGTTCTTCCTTTGCTCCTCACCGAATTTTACTCACTCTACCCCCAAATCTCGGTAGAGCTCGTCCTCTCGAACCGTAATGAGGACTTGTTGCGCGGAGATGCGGATATTGCCGTCCGAATGGTCCGACCTAGTCAAGCTGCTCTGGTGGCCAGGCGAATTGGAAATATTGACGCCGGACTTTACGCTCACCAGCATTACCTTAAAAAGCGTCCGATGCCTCTGTGTCTCTACGATCTGCGTCAACATGCATTGATTGGATATGACCGGAACCCAGCCCACTCTCGGATGATAGAAATGATGGGAGTACCGCTTACCCGCGAAATGTTTGCCTTCCGGTCGGATAGTGATCTCGCGCAGCTGGCTGCATTACGTGCTGGGTTCGGTATTGGTGCAAACCAATTAGGGATTGCAAAGCGAGACAGAAATCTCGTTCCCGTTCTTCATGCCGAGCTGATTTTCTCTATGGATGTTTGGGTTGCGATTCATCCCGACATGCGCAGCGATCGTCGAATTCGATTGATGTTCGATTATCTGGTGAAAGAGTTAACGCACTATGCGAAGACTAGCCGTCATGAGACGTGAAAGCATCAAAGGCAGCTTGATGCTTTGGTGATTATTCTGAGCATAGACCTCGCCTCATGCAATTTCCGGTTGGAGTTGGCGTGATATCAGGGCCGTATTTAGTTCGTCGTGATCGCCGCCCACAATGCGGGTTGAATAGCGCCGCCGCCAGCTAGGATCCCGTCACCAGTCCACCCGACTTCACCACCTCTCAGATCGGTCACCAATCCGCTAGCCTCGCGGACAAGGAGAGCACCCGCAAACCAATCAACGGCATCCTGCCCGACGTCGGCATAAGCGTCGAGCCGTCCGGCGGACACATAAGCGAGTTGAAGAGAGGCCGCAGCCATCGGACGCACCACAAAGACTGAACGTGCGACACTGCGGATCAAGGACAGAGCCTCATCCTGCTGTTCCTGGCTAACTTGCGCCAGTGGAGAAATGGCGCTTCCAACAACCGCCGCTTTCAGTTCTGTTTTGGCAGATGCATTAAGACCAACACCATTGCAACTTGCATCTCCCTTGCGCTGAGCGATGAACATCTCGTTCAGGATTGGGTCATAGACGATCGAGAATACGGCTTCACCGTTACGGACCAGCGCCAGCGAAGCCGACCAGAGCGGAAGGCCTTACAGGTAATGATATGCCCCGTCGATCGGATCGTAGAGCCAATAGTCCGTCTGGTGAGGACGATCATCTTCACCGGTCCAGCCGATGTTGGGGTAATGCATCTCTAAATGGGAACGGAGCCGGTTTTCGGCTTCTTTGCTGGCCTTGCGGACGTAAACGATTTGCTGCTCCAGGGGCAGCGAAGATGCAAATTTTGGCCCGGCCGCCGCAATTTCCTTTGTGATTTCACGTAGTAAGTCTTCGCAGAGTTGGGTGTCAATTGTGATCATTTTGGTCTCCAATAGCTTGACGTGGTGACCAAAAAATATGAGCTTTCGCTCATGTATCAAACTCGCATATCCTTATGGTCAAACGCCCTTCGCCTGATGCGCTTGAACTCCGCAAAACCGCTAGGCAGATGAATGCAACGCACACCGTAGAGGCGATCGTTGAGGCGGCGGCTCGCATTTTTGAGGTGAAAGGATTCGAAGGCTACACGACGAATGCTATTGCCCAGAAGGCTGGCGTCAGCATTGGCTCTCTCTATCAATATTTTCCTAACAAGGACGCAATCACTCTTGCGTTGATCGCTCGGGAGGCCAACCTCCTCGAGGCTGAAATCATGCAGGCCTCAATTATCGAGAGATGGGAGGAGGCACTGGACGCAATGGTATTGGCCGGTGTCCGACATCAATTGCGGCGCCCCGTCCTTGCACGTGTGTTGGACGTGGAGGAAGCTAGGTGTTTAGTCCCGTGTTTTGATGGGGTATTATTTTCACGAGAGTGGAAGGAAGCCTTATGGGACAGA
>NZ_JOPH01000045.1:0-7555 GCF_002153615.1 Gluconobacter sp. DsW_058 | reverse complement strand
ACCATATTTGGTGTGCCGATATCACGTATATCCCCATAAAACGGGGATTTCTCTACCTCGTGACGATCATGGACAGGGTCGTTCATGAGTTGAGATACGGCGCTTAACATCTGATAGCCTGACCACGTTTTCTAGCAGGCTGATTTCGCCTCTCTTCACCGTCTCGAACAGTTGACGGCGGCCCGGTTCCGGGACCGCGAACATAAGAAAGAGAGAGTGACATGTCTGCGGAAACCATTATCGAAATAGATGTGTCCCGAGACTGGCTTGATGGCTTCTGTCTGCCCGGAAAACAGAGATTCCGTTTGTAAAATTCACCTGATGGTTATGGCAGATTACTGGAAACCCTTCAGAGTATGCCTGACGGTCTCAAGGTTGGGTTTGAAGCCACAGGCGGACAGGAATGGGCACTCTGGCGTGTTCTCATAAGTATGGGGATCAATGCGGTCCAGTTGCCACCAGCACAGATCAAAGCTTTCGCACTCTCCATGGGGAAGAGAGCGAAGACCGACCAGATCGACGCGGAACTAATTGGGATCACGACACGAAAGTGTATTTTACGTACGCTTGGAGTGAACACCTGTAGAACTGGCCACATTGAGGTTCACGCAACAAGTAGGGATGCAGGTACCCGAAGCGGTCGTAACGCGCCAGCTTCGGGCTGCTCATCGACATTCCAGCGATAGTCGCCTGTTAGAGAGATATGCTCCCAACCGAGGGGTGCAATATGCCGCGCCAGGTCATTGGAAATGCCGAGCGTTGCGATGGCAGACTGAAGATAGCGCGTATTCCATAGGATAACCGCTGCCACCAGCAGGTTCAGACCTGACGCCCGATAGGCCTGATTTTCAAAACGCCGATCCCGCAGTTCACCAAGCTGATTGAAGAAGAGCGCCCGGGCCAAAGCATTCCGGGCTTCTCCCTTGTTGAGGCCTGCCTGAGTTCGCCTGCGCAAATCCAGATCCTGTATCCAGTCGAGCATAAAAATTGATCGCTCGATCCGGCCAACTTCACGCAAGGCCACAGCCAGACCATTCTGACGGGGATAAGAGCCGAGCTTTCGCAGCATGGCCGAAGCCGTCACGGTTCCACTCCGAATGGACGTAACGAGACGCAACAGATCGTCCCAGTGTTCCACAATATGGTTGGTATTGATCAGGTCACCGGCCATCCCACCCAGAAGTTCGCCCGGGTGTTGTCCCGGAAACAGGTGAAGTTTCCGCTCTTTCAGATCCCGTATCCTGGGCGCAAATCGATAACCAAAGAAGGGCATCAGCCCGAAAACATGATCTGACGCCCCACCCGTGTCGGTATAATGCTCTTCAATGGAAAGTCCGTTAGCATGATAAAGCAGTCCATCCAGAACATAGGGCGCTTCACCGGCCGTCGCAGCAATCACCCGGGTCGAAAACGGATCATACTGATCGGAGATGTGGGTGTAGAAACTGACGCCCGGTTCACTGCCATTGCGCGCATTGATATCGCTGATCGCAGCGCCTCTGCCACCTGCATGAAACAATTGACCATCACTTGAGGACGATGTGCCGTCTCCCCAGAGTGACGCCAGGGGCAGCCCACGATGGGCAGCGACCATGCGGCCAAGGGCTTCGGCGTATCCGGTCTCGCTGATATGCCAGTCATGCAGATGCGCCAATTGGCGCAGTGTAGCACCCTGACAGGTGTCGGCCATGCGTGTCAGACCAAGATTAATCCCATCCGCCAGGATCACCGTCAGCAGGGCGTTTTTGTCATCCGCGACACGGCTGGAACGGCGATGGGTAAAGCAGTCGGTGAAGCTGATCCAGCGGTCCACTTCCAGCAGAAGATCAGTAATCTTGATCCGTGGCAGCCGGTCGTAAGCCGCCCGCCTCAACTCTTCCACAGCAGGGGGTGTAATTGCTTTCAGAGGCGAAATCACAAGACCCTGTGCATCAAGCCGGACCTGTGACAACTCGCCCTTTCTGGCAAGAGCCGTCACCCGGTTCAGCGCGGTTTCCAGCACTGCACGCCGTTGAGAAAGGAACGTGTCAGCCGTAGCATTGATCGCCAGAGGCAACGGTCCTTGCGCGCGCATCGCTGCAAACGTGGCTTCCGGAAGAAGGTAGGTGTCGAATGCGCGGTATTGGCGACTTTCCGTTACCCAGATGTCTCCGGCACGCAGACGCTCGCGCAGCTGGGTCAGAACACAGAGTTCGTAAGCCTGTCGTATGACTGTTCCCTCTGGCCTGACAAAGCTGTGCCAGGAAGGCGGAATGAAACGGATCGGACAGGAGTCAGGCAAGCGGCGTTTACCGGTCCGATAGAGGTCTCCAATGATCTGCACCGCCTTCAGTAATCCCTGTACCGTGCGACCACCCTGAAACTGGAACGCGTTCAGGAATGGACCAATGGCAGGACGAAGAGAGCGATGCCGGTTGATCAGTTCGGCCGTGCGATCAATGGTCTCTGGAGCTGTCAGGGTTTCAGCCCTGCCGATGGCGTCCTGGAGGCGGGGCCAGTCAATTCCCGTAATGGCAGACAGTGAATCAACGCCCTGATCACGCGCCTCAATCAGATGACGGCAGGAGGTTGTCAGCAGACGAAGCTGGGCCTGCAACGATCGCATGGTGACAATCGCTTTGTCACGGATCCGGTGCTCGGCACGGCGCATCATGCTTCCGAGGAGTTTGTCCATCATTGTGAGGGTCGCGTCGGTTAGAACCTCCTCAAGTCGGACCCCGGCTGCCACCAGAATGGCGTAACGACGGGATGACCGAAGCTCGGCCAGATGCTGAGGCGTAATCCGGGCAGCTTCTTCGCTCAAACGGTCAAAGGCCACACGCGGTATGGTCGTGGCGCGAGCGCTGTCGAGGTTCAGGGATCGTACATACTCCAGGCGTTCCAGCAGTCGCAGGATATTGCGCGCGGCTGGTGATAAGGGCGGGTTACGCAGCCACGAGAGCCAGGAGGCACTGCGATCGCCACGACGCTCCAGAATTTTGTCCAAACGACAACGGGTTTCCGGCGGCAGGCCCCCTGCAAGGACGTCATGGACAAGGTGATCGGCCTGCTGGCGAGCACGGCGCACCAGGGCTTCAATGACAGTGACCGACGGCAGAAGAATGCTTCGGCGACGCATCTCGTCAATCAGGATCGCAGCCATACGGGATGGCTGGGTCACATGATGTGCAATTGGCATCGCGAAACCGGTCATGTCATGAAATGCCGACCGATCGAAGGTTCGGTAGCCATAACGCTTCATCAGGTGGGCCAGATGGGATCGACGGGTTTCGTCACGACGTCCGTAATGGGACCAGAGCCCAAGGGACAGGTCGAGCTGCCGCGCAACAAATGACAGAATGGAAGCCGGTGGTGTTTCACCAGATTCCAGCACCCGTCCCGGCCAGCGCATGTAGAGCATGACCATCGCAAAACCCAATCGGGAGGCGTCTCCGCGCCGGGTTGCGATCAGATCGAAGTCATCATGGCTGAGTGTAAAATGTCTCGTGATCTCGCGATCATCGACAGAAGGCTCGTAATGTCGGGCAAGAGCTTCACGGGTCAGAAGACGGCACCGCGCCATGATCGGATGTCTCCTTCATGTGTCCGGAAGGGGATCGTTGGACGGACTGTCCCGGACAAGTGCAACACGTCATGGAATACAGCCGTGTGCTGTGTCTCATAAAGGTGGTACCATATGTTTTGCAGTCATGGGGCCTTATACGTTACACTTTCCCGTATGACACACATAATGATCGGCTATGCCCGCTGCTCGACGGACAAACAGGATCTCGCGGCCCAGCATCAGGAACTGCTCAAACTCGGTGTTTCTGCCGATCGTATTTACACCGACAAGGGCTTCACCGGCACGAACCGGGAAAGGGCCGGCCTTGACCAGGCACTGGCGGCTGTTCGTAGTGGCGATACTTTGGTCGTACCAAAGCTTGATCGACTGGCCCGCTCTGTCCCTGATGCACGGCTTATTGGCGACAGCCTGGCATCCCGTGGCGTGAAGCTTCAACTTGGGAACAGTATTCACGATCCGTCTGATCCAATGGGCAAGTTGTTCTTCAACATCCTTGCGACTTTCGCGGAGTTTGAAGCCGATCTGATCCGGATGCGTACACGTGAAGGCATGGCTGTTGCACGCGCCAAAGGTAAACTACGCGGAAAGAAACCCAAGCTTTCTGAACGTCAGCAAAAAGAGCTTCGCCGGATGTATGATACCGGCGATTACTCCATCAGCGATCTTTCAGAACTGTTTTCTATTTCTCGGCCAACTGTCTATCGAACTCTCAGCAGAACAGCCTCAACGTTCTTGTTGGGTTCACTCTAAGCGTACGTAAAGTACACTTTCGTGTCGTGACCCCTAATTGCGCGCTTCATGGTTGTCCGCCCAGAGGCCGGCCGAGCACTGCCAGATGAAGAACTTCAGCTTCTCCGGGCATTAACAGTTCGCAGAGCTCAGATGGTAGACGCGCGTAAACGGCTTTCTGCCCAGATTTCGGCGCGTCGCAAGCAGGGTGTGAGCGCTGAACTGGAGGATATGGACAGCAGTCTCAAAGCATTTCTTGAGAGCCAGATCAGCGAGCTCGAATAACGGATTGAAGGAGTCATTGCATAGGGCAAAGAACTCTCTGCTAAAGCAGAACTTCTCCGTTCCATCCCCGGTATCGGCCCAGTATCAATCGCCATGCTTCTCGCAGAAATGCCAGAACTCGGCCGGATGACAGCGACCGAAGCCGCTGCCATGACCGGACTTGCATCAATGTCTCACGATAGCGGCGCGATGCTCGGGAAAGGTGTCATTTTAGGGGGACGGAGATCTCTCCGCAATGTCCTGTTTCAGGCCTGATTGGCAGCTTCGTGTCATAATCCGGTTATGAAAGCTGTGGCAAAGCGCATGAAACAGCGAGGAAAGCCACATAAATTGGTCATCATCGCGATTGCGCGGCGTCTCGTCACAATCGCAAATCCTATCCTGAAAACAGGCCTGCCATGGCGCATTCGTCCCGCCGCTTAAACACAGTTGCTAAAGCGTCTCGTAAATTGAAATTGCTTCTTCGACATTATCAAACGGAGTGAAAGCCCCGTTTGATATGATCGCAGCACGATCACAGGTATCACGCATAAATCCCATGTCATGAGAAACCAGAATCATGGCCCGGTCCTGTCGCTTCACGAAAAGCTCTTCCTCGCAACGTTTGTGAAAGCGTGCGTCACCGACCATGATGACTTCATCGATCAAATAGCAATCGAATTCGATTACGATCGACAATGCAAAAGCCAGACGGGCACGCATTCCAGACGAGTATGTCTTGACCGGATCTGCCAGTTGGGAGCCAAGCTCTGCAAAATCGTCTACATACGCACGTGTTGCAATGTAATCGAGGCTGTAAATACGGCATATAAAACGCAGGTTATCCAACCCGCTTAAACTGCCTTGAAACGCCCCTCCGAATGCCAGTGGCCACGATATCGACATTGTGTGCTCAATGTTTCCGCTGGTAATGGATTCAACACCGCCAATCATGCGAATGAGGGTCGACTTCCCTGCCCCGTTGCGCCCTAGAACACCGAGTTTCTGACCTCTTTCAAGGCGAAAATTAACCCGATCAAGAACCCTGCGCTTTCCACCGGCCGCTGGATAATCTTTCGTAACGTCTATACATTGCAGCATGAGAAAAGCTTAAACGAGCTTGTGTTCTCGAGCACCACTGATAAGCAATATTGCCATCAGATAAAGCCCGAGCATCGTCGCAAACACCACGGCGACATTAGAAACTGCATGCGGATATGCCGCATAATCCGGAAGATTAGGTTGTGTGATTTCGTTCAGATACAGTAATTGTCTGTCAGCCTGCAGTTTTGCGGTTGCGACGCCAGCATCCGCAGCAGATACTTCTTTTTCATAAAGTGTTCGTTGAAAAACAAGACTTTCATACTCGCTAATCTTGGGAACGAACGAAGCATCAGAGCCGGTAATCCCCATTTCGGCATGCGATATCTCTGCATCGAGGGCCATAAGTCTGCGCTTGTAGACTTCAATCAACGGGCTATTGGGCGTAGAGCGTTGAAGTTGAGCGAGTTCCACACGTGTTGTTGTGACGGTCGTCTGAAGTGCTGCGATATCCTTAAGCACTGGCTGAGATTGCAAATTTGGATTGAGCATCGCAATCTTGTCGCGATAGGTATCAATCTTCTTGTTAACCTTGGATAATTTCTGAATTGATTCGTTTAATTCTTTTTCAGAGGCAGCAATCGTATTTTCACGCTGCCGATCATTCATCCGGTTAACAAGATTTTCAGCAGCTGTGACGAGCGCGCGCGCGATGCGCTGAGAATCCTGAGCATTAAACGTTCGGACTTGCAAGGTCGAAACACCGGTTGTGGTGTCAAGTTCTGCAATCACGTGCCGGCGATAATATGCGTAAAAATGTTCGAACGTGTGGCCAGAATAAAAATTCGGAAACCGAGCAAGGGCATCTGCAGCAGGTGTCTGGTAGGCCGCACCAATATTTTCCGTGCGCAGCAACAATTGGGCCGCATCACGAGATGTGACGTAATCCTGTACGGCATAAGTGTCTTCACTGGCGCTTCCTCCCCCACCTGCTTCAAGCAGACCTGCAAGCATCAGATTGGACTGATTATGTTGTCCCTGGACGATGAACTGCGCTTCGGAAACGTATTGCGGAGACGCGAAGACGGTAAAATATACTGCGGACACGATAGTCGGCAGTACTACAAAGCCGCAGAAGCCCGCATTACACTTTATAAATGAACGCACACGTCCTGACCCTCCATGGGTGCCTTTGTAGGAACTGCCGTTAGCGAGTGATAGGTCATTCATCTCTCTGACTTGCCTGAAACTTGCCTAGGTGGCAACTTTGTTGAGCTTGGAAAATACAGCTACGATGGGCTCTGTTGCACAATGTCCGCTATCGACGTGACAACGTCATATAAAGGTATTTTTGGTTATGCGACGGCTTGAGTGATGGGTGTTCCGAGTGCTGTGAAGCGATTGAAAATGGCGACACGAACATAAACTTCGGTGAGCTGACAGTCAAAATTCCGCGCCGTCCGGCTTTCCTGGCTGCGGCTCAGCGTACTGAAAGCTGGAGCAGACCACGGCGCCAGGCCTTCCCAAATCAAGGACGGGTCAAACCACACCGTCAGAGAGCCAGGCTTCTTCAGCGCTGCATTAGCTGCATTATAGGAGGACCAGTTCGTCGTGCGGTAGCACTGGGGGGCACATCACTCATCCCCCAGATAATAAACTCAAGGCAAAACATAAATACCCACACGATAATTTATGCAACAAAGCCCTCTGGAATGGAAAGACGTTCGACCTTTATGCTGAAATATTGCCGTGAAAATTTCTTATAAAAAAAGAGGTTCTGGTCGCGTATTTCAGCAGACCAGAACCCAGAAACAAAATCAGCTATCAGCCAGTTCTAGAAGCAGGCGGCCGAGTTCGGTTTTGCCCATTTTCTTCGCATGGGCACGAAGCTGGTCAGCGTTGATGAACTTGTTGCGGAATGCGACTTCAGCAGGTGAGCCAACCAGCATACCCTGA
>NZ_JOPH01000044.1:0-34253 GCF_002153615.1 Gluconobacter sp. DsW_058 | reverse complement strand
CAAGCTGTTTCATAGCGCCATTCCCCCAATCAGATCCGGAGGAATGGAATCACATAGAAAGCCTCAAAACCAGAGGGTTCTTCGATCCCTCCAGATCTATCCGATATGGGTCGGTAGCACCCCCGATCTTTCCAAAATTCAGAACCAGCTATGGTTCACGCTTCGACTGGGCAGTCATCCGCATCGCTCACTACAGGACGCGTGGACAGCCCATGAGGGTGATACATTCTCATTCGAGGTTATCGAGGAACTGAAGGGTAAAGATAATGCTTATATCCGGAGTGCCACGCTGAAGGAACTTCTCGCTAAATGGACTGCGGAACTCAAAGCAGTACGCCTCTAATATTTGATAAGGTATCTTTTCATGGACGCGAAAATCGGAAATTTACGTCAAATCACCAGACATTTATTATGCTGCCATCTCGAAGGGGGCTTCTCCACAGGCGTTGGCTTCATCAATCGTGAGTAGAAGCCTTATGCGCTCCTTGACAGGGCGATGAGAGAGTGGAGGCGAGCGATGGAGGGCCTTTTCTGCGTGGTCCCACTGAGGAAAGTGTTTCCCTTTCAGAAGAACAATTGCCCCAGTAGAGGCTTCCTGAATGGTTGACCCGTTGTCGGTTGTCCATTGAACTCTCGGCCCGACATAAGAGCGAAGCAAACGGAGATCGACGCAATCGACATGAAATTTCCTGCAGCTATCTGTCGTTATTTTTTCCAAACGAACGCGGAGTGCTTGATGTCGGGACATATCGCCGTAAAGAGTAGCGATCTCCAGGATGTCTTTCTGTAGAGGCAATGTACCTTCCGGAAATGAGGCTTGTAGCTGGGCAGCAATGTCCCCCAGTTGCCCCCGCGCTATCCATGATCGAGGCGCGGATTTCAGATAGTCTTTCGCCGCCTGTGTCAGTGATTCCGACAAGCTGTCTTGATGAAGACTGATGCTACAGTGAGGCAACAGAATGTCTTTGAGCAACGACTGACGAGCCAGACGGGTACGGGTGGAACACTGCGGCATGGAAAACGCTTCCTTGCTATTGATATGTTATAACATAACTATTATTGACGCCTGTATCAATCCCCTCTTCTCTTCAGGTGCTTGCCTCATGTCGGACAATCGATTGCCTGTGACCATTCTTTCCGGTTTTTTGGGAGCTGGAAAAACTACCCTTCTCAATCATGTTCTGAATAATCGCGACGGTCTGAAGGTTGCGGTCATTGTCAATGATATGAGTGACGTGAACATTGATGCCGAGCTGATCCGCAATGGCGGCAGTAATTTGTCCCGGACAAATGAAAAGCTCGTGGAAATGACGAATGGCTGCATCTGCTGTACGTTGCGGGATGACCTTCTGACCGAGGTGACACGGCTGGCGGAAGAAAAAAGATTTGATTACCTCCTGATTGAATCAACCGGGATTGCAGAGCCCCTGCCCGTCGCAGCTACTTTCGAGTTTCGAGACGAAGAAGGCCGTAGTTTGAGTGACGTCGCTCGGCTCGATACGATGGTAACTGTTGTGGATGCCGTGAACCTGCTCAAAGACTACGGATCAACCGATTTCCTTCGGGATCGAGGTGAGGCTGCGGGAGAAGAAGACGAACGCGCGCTCGTAGACCTCTTCGTTGATCAGATCGAATTTGCGGACGTCATCGTTCTGAACAAAATCGATACGGCCACTACCGAGCAGGCAGAGGCGGCAAGATTGATTATTCGTTCTCTCAATGTTGACGCAACTGTGGTTGAAACAAGCCAAAGTCAGGTTCCCATAAATCAGCTTTTGAACACCGGCCGATTTGATTTTGAGCGTGCACACCAGAATCCCTTGTGGTTCAAGGAGTTGTACGGGCATTCTGAACATCGGCCGGAAACGGAAGAATACGGAATTTCCACCTTTGTCTACCGTGCGCATCGGCCTTTCAGGCCGGAAGCTTTTGCAGACTTCGTCGAGCAGTCGTGGCACGGTGTGGTGCGCGTGAAAGGCTATTTCTGGCTTGCAACCCGCCCGGATTGGGTCGGAGATCTGAGTATTGCGGGGGCTTTAGCGCGTCATCAGGCGGCTGGGCGGTGGTGGGCAAGCGTCCCGCATGACAATTGGCCTGATGACGAAGGCTGGCGAGCGACATTGGCCAAATACTGGGACGATGTTTACGGAGACCGACGTCAGGAACTGGTCTTTATTGGAACCGGAATGGACGAGGCTGCAATTCGTACCGCGCTCGACAATTGCCTTGTTCCACCACCAGAGGGCGAAATTTTCATGCCTTGGCACTACGACAATCTTCCTGATCCATTTCCTCGGTGGTCGTAAATATTTGAGTTATTTTGACGTGCGCGCCCATATTTTATGCCATCTGGCCCTGGCGAATAGGATAGCAATTGGAGGGGCTTTCTTCTCAGCCCCTCCCGAACACTCACGGGCCCGTAAAATAACCATTCGCTCTGATGCATATCTCAGCAACTATTCTCTCGAAAGATGCAGTTAAACTCAGAAATCCGATGAGACCGTCCCTGTCATCGAAAATCGTGGAAGCACATAGAAGGATGCTCCGCTGCTGCCTGCCAGGGTACTCCCATCGAGCAGTGTCACATTATGGTAGTTGTTGGTAATGCCAGTTGTTCCGACACGAATGATCGATCCCGTCAGGTTAGAGAAATTCAGACGGAACGTAGGGGTTTTCAGGAAATAGAGCGGTTTGAAATGATACCCAAGGGCAAGGGTATTGGTAACAAACCCTGGCATTCTCTGATCGCCCACAAGTGTTACTGACTGAGGGCCGGTATAGTGAAGGCTGAAGTTTCCAAAGAACCCTGCATTGCTGTAGGTCAGTCCAAAATTTGCAAGAACTCGTGGCGTGAGAATGGACTGTTTTCCTTTGGTTGGAAGGTATGTGTCACCATAAGGAATATTTGAGTCAAAAGTGCCATGCAGGTACTCTACTGAGGCATAGGGGCTGAAATGGTGGAAATCCCTTCCTGCAATCATGGCATCAAATCCGCGGATCGTCTGGTTTCCTGCATTGGAAACTGCATAAGCGGTATTGGGCAGATAGGTGGTCAGAAGACGGTTGGTGATATTGGAATTGAATGCCGAAATATCGAACGTCAGGTACCGGTTGTTATAGCGATATCCAATCTGTTCCGTGATGGAATACTGGTTTTTGGGGAGTGACGTCGAACCCGACAGCTGTGACGGAGACGGCTGGCGGAAGTCACCTTCGGCATTCATGTAAACCTGACTGTGAGAGTCGATTTTATACGAGACAGAAAGATGCGGAAGCGGCGCGGTTGAGTTGGCCCCGATCGTAAACTGGCTGAGCCCGGAAGCGCGATCCCAATAGTTGGACATGATATATTTGAAGCCACCGTTTATGGTCAGGCGATCATTAAAATATTTTGCGGTATCTTCGATAAAGAAAGAATTCAGCTCGTAGCCCGCATTGTACCTGTAAATCGCTTCCTGACCCTCTGCTGTATAGAGTTTATAGGCATTGTCATTTGTTTTGGCATTCCGTCCGCCAGGTTGTGTTGCCATTGTCGGAAAGAAATAGTCGACAGCGTTATTCTCATACCAGTATCCAAAAGACAGATGGTTATGACGATCAATGTCGTAACCCAGTTTGGCGACAAGCCCGACTTGCGGGGACCAGTGCTGCGCCCAGTATGTGCTCAACGGTGTAGAAGGATCTGCTTTCTGCCCGTTTCCATAGAAATATGTGGCACCCGTCGAGGCTGGCGTGCCAGCGGTTGAGCCGTCCCATCCGAAGCCTGTCGCAAAATAGGGAGACAGGTCGAAAGTCAGGCGCTTGTTGATAATGATATGCGCTTGTGTTGTAACAAAAAACTGGTTCCAGGAGTCAATATTGCCTTGCCAGTAATTTCCGGCGGACGTGGAATTCCTGTTCCAGACATTTGTACGGTTATATCCCTGTCCCGTATGCTTATAATTATAAAATGTTTGAGCATCTGGATATGCATCAATTGTAAACATGGAATTGTTCCATGAACCAAAAAATTTTACAGTTGATCCATTGGTAAATTCTTTAAAAAGTCCAACGTCTACATGTGTCCGGCGGTTTGTACCTGCACCCATCCATTGTCTCGAATGGGTATTTGAGACTGAAATATAAGACCGAATACCGGAATTTCCGATTTCTCCGGATTCCAGTCGGACGAATTCCCGAGACATGTTGTTGGTGCCGTAAGAAAAATCCATGCTGCCCCCAGCTTTTTTCCCAGGGGTTAGTGTGCGCTCATCAAGCGTACCTGCCGTTGCATTGGATGCAGGCGCATCGATGGGAGAGCTCCCAGGCGTCATGGTGACGCTTTCGATGTTCTCTGCGTCAACGTTCTGCTGAAGATACGCTGCAAGAGATGCAGGAGCCCCATCCAAAAGCAAAGCTGTATCGGCATCAGTAAAACCGCGCATATACAGAGCACCGCCTTTGATCCCAGACGTATCTGGCATGGCAATGCTGACACTTGGAAGATTTTGGACAACATCAAGGCCGGTTGATGTCGGGCTTCTCATCTCAATATATTGGCGCCCCACAGACTGCACGGCATAAGGTGCAGTTTCGACGCGCATCATGCCTCCCCCAGAGTTGCGCGCACTTCTCGATCCACGAACACCGACGCTCTCTTCGCTGGCTGCCATCATAGACGTTCTACGGGAACGTGGTTTTGAGGGTGTGCCAGATGTCGCATGATGAGGGCTTGTCACATGACGGAGATGATGGGTCGGAGCAGCACTGGAGCGTCCAGTCTCTGCGGAAAAGAGTACGGAACTCAGAATAGTACCGAGGAACAGACGAGAAGCCAGTGTCTTCACTTTTTTTCTCCGAAAGCTCAGTTGGTGTAACTGAATAATACGCACTCAAACATATTTCGATATAATAATGAAATACTAAATAATCTTCGGAGAAAATAAATATACGAATTTAGTATTTTGGATTAATTCCAGCGCTTTTAGCCGAATGATGCTTCCATCATTCGGCTTTCTGAAGCTTATTTCTAAATTCGGAAACTAAAATGAATATTTAGAAGTCTTTTTCGCAGCTTATAATCACCTTTCTAACCTGGGCTATCATTCCTCTGATTTGGTCTGGAGTCGAAATAAAAGGAGGGCCAAAAGAAATCGTGTCTCCTGTGACGCGAAGCAGAACGCCCTCTTCAAGCCCTCGCTCAAAAAGCTGAACGCTTCGAAGGGCAGATTTGTCAGAGAGAGGATTGAGTTCGATCGCGGCGGTAAGGCCTATGTTCCGTAAATCTTTTACGGACTTCAGGTCCTGCAGTGCATGAATCTCTTCTTCGAGGATGGGTTCCAGTGCCCTGACGGCCGCATTGGTGCCTTCTTCTTCCATGATGTCGAGCACCGTATGGGCCACGGCCGCCGCCATTGGATGCCCTGAGTAGGTGTAGCCGTGAGCGAACTCTATGGCTGCGTCCGGGCCGTTCATGAATGTTTTGTAGATTTCTGAAGTGACGATAACGCCTCCCATGGGAATGATCCCATTCGTGACCGCCTTGGCGAAGGTAATCATATCCGGTGTGACGCAGAATCTTTGGGAGGCAAAATTTTCTCCCATACGCCCAAAGCCCGTGATGACTTCGTCGAAAATGAGGAGAATCCCGTGTTTCGTACAGATTTCCCGCAGCTTCTGAAGATATCCGACGGGAGGGACAAGAACGCCGGTGGATCCCTGAACTGGCTCGACAATGACAGCCGCGATTGTGGAGGCATCATGGAGTGCCACCAGTCTTTCGAGATCGTCCGCCAGATGGGCGCCCCACTCGGGCTGTCCTTTTGAAAAGGCGACATGGGCGTGATCGTAAGGGTGTCGGATGTGGTCCACACCAGGGACCATCACCGTGGCGAACATCTTGCGGTTTGGGACAATGCCGCCGACGGACATGCCCCCAAACCCTACACCGTGATAACCTCGTTCGCGTCCAATGAGACGAAAACGGCCGCCCTCACCTTTAAGCTTGTGAAAGCCGATCGCAATTTTCAGCGCAGTATCAACAGCTTCCGAGCCAGAATTCGCGAAGAAAACATGCTCCAAGCCTTCGGGGGCCATTTTTGCGATGCGTGCTGCCAGCGATACAGCCGGTGCATGGGTCATCTGGAATCCGGGTGCGAAGTCCAGCGTTTCTGCCTGCTGACGAAGCGCGTCCGCAATGCGTGGATTTCCATGGCCTAGAGGCGTACACCACAGCCCAGACAGCGTATCGAAGACTGTTTTGCCATCGGCCATCGTATAGTAAGGCCCCTTGGCGGAGGCCACAACGCGATGATCGCCCCGACCGTTAACCAGTCTGTTCGCAGTAAAGGGCATCCAGTTGCGTCCCTCACTCATGGCAAGGGCGCACAGGCTTTCATTCGTCAATGTAGTCACGATACTGCCTCCGTCAGGCTGTCAGATGTTTTTTTCTTAAAAGGTGCTCTCTCGACATACCGGCCCTGCCCGCGCTCGGCACGCAGTGTACCGTCATCCCAAAGGACGCGGCTCTGACTGATTGTCTTTTTTGCCACGCCTGTAACGGTCATGCCTTCATAAATATTGTAATCGACATTCTGATGATGTGTGGCGGCAGAGATGGTTCGTGAGGCCGATGGATCCCACAGCACAATATCCGCGTCTGCACCCTCAACAATCATGCCTTTCCGGCTATGAATATTGAAGATACGGGCCGTATTGGTGGACGTGAGGGCAACAAACTGCTCCGGAGTTATCTTGCCGCCGACAACGCCGTGATGCCACAGAATGCTCATGCGATCCTCAATGCCGGGAACACCGTTGGGGATGCGCGTAAAATTGGTGAGGCCCATTTCTTTCTGGGAGCGGCAGAAGCAGCAGTGATCCGTTGCGGTGGTGTGGAGCTGGCCGGAAGAAAGGCCGCCCCAGAGCGCTTGCTGATGCGATTTTTCGCGGAAAGGCGGGCTCATGACATAGCGCGATGCCTTCAGCCAGTCTGAAGACTGATAAACGCTTTCATCGAAAACCAGATGCTGTGGAAGTACTTCGCCATAAACCTGTAGTCCGCGAAGGCGGCCATTTGCGATGGCGTCGGTCGCCTCGCGTGTTGACACGTGCACGATATAGAGCGGGGTATTGTTGACGGCCGCCAGTGTAATGGCGCGCTGAGCAGCTTCGCCCTCCACGCTGGATGGGCGGGAGAGCGGATGTGCCGCAGGGCCGGTGTTTCCAGCTTTCAGGAGAGACTCCTGAAGAAACGAGACGGCATCTCCATTTTCGGCATGCACGGTGCATAAAGCGCCCAGCTCTCCTGCTCGACGCATGGAGTTGAGAAACGTCTCATCATCCACCATTAGGGCGTTTTTGTAGGCCATGAAGTGTTTGAAGGAATTAACGCCGCAGTCCCGCACCAGTGTTTCCATATCCTGGTGAACCTGGTCGTCCCAGTGCGTCACCGCGACATGGAAACCATAGTCAGCAGACGCTTTTTCGGCTTTGCTACACCATGTCTTCCACGCGTCATGTAACGACTGCCCGTGTTCGGGAATGACGAAATCAATAATGCTCGTTGTGCCTCCGGCGAGGCCGGCAGCTGTGCCTGTATAGAAATCGTCACTGGCCATCGTGCCCATAAAGGGCATTTCCATATGCGTGTGGGGATCTATCCCCCCTGGCATGACAAGCAGGCCATCTGCATCAACGATGGTACAGCCTGTCGGCGCTTCCATATCCGCCTGAACAGCCGCGATTTTCCCGGCATCGTCACATAGGACGTCTGCTCTGAAACGCCGCTCAGACGTAACAACTGTTCCACCCTTGATCAGGAGCATGACATCCCTTCCCTTCAGGAAAAGTGGTTGGCATTATGTCGTTGTCTTACCGAAACTGTATGGTTAATCTGACCAGCCGGTCAACATAACGATTGCGCTTCCGGAATTTTTTCGAGAACGAGGATCACCAGAATGACACAGTCACCGGACGCGTACGCTACAGGGCGCCTGACCAATGCGGATCTTGCGCCCGTTCAGGATCGGAGCTGGGCGTGGAAGGACTTTCTCTTTCTCTGGATGTCTGATGTTCACAGTGTCGCCGGCTATATGACTGTTGGCACGCTGTTCATGATGGGGCTGCCGGTCAGCAGCGTGCTCATCGGATTGTTTGTTGCAATCGTTGCTGTGCAGTTTCTCTGCAATCTGATCGCGGTTCCAAGTTTGAAATCCGGCGCTCCCTTCCCTGTCATTATTCGAAGCGTCTTTGGCGTCTACGGCGCGGTCGTCCCGGCACTGGTGCGTGGGATCATTGCCGTCGGCTGGTACGGAATCCAGACATGGCTGGCATCCAATGCTGTGGTTCTGTTTGCTCTTCGAATGATGCCGTCGCTGGCAGATTATAGCGATGTTCATCACCATGGACTGATGGGGCTGTCGCTGCTCGGCTGGTTGGCCTTTCTGCTCATCTGGGCTTTGCAGTTGGCGGTATTCTGGCGCGGAATGGAGTCCATCCGGCATTTCATAGACTGGGCAGGGCCAGCCATTTACGTCATGATGATCCTGCTTGACGGCGTGCTTCTCTGGAAAACGCGGGGACAGATCGGCTTTTCAGTTCTTCCCCACTCTGCTCTTTCCCTCGGACAACATCTGACCGGCGTGCTGAATGTGATCTCTCTGACGATCGCATTTTTTTCCCCGATTATCCTGAATTTTGGCGATTTTGCCCGCTATGGCATTAGCCTGAGTGCGGTACGACGCGGTAATTTCTGGGGCCTACCAATCAATTTCATGGCGTTCTGCGCGCTTGCGCTTACAACAGTAACCCTCACCCAGCCTGTTCTGGGACAGATCCTCGTTGATCCGGTGGACACTGTGACGCGTCTGGATAATCAAACGATCATGATTGTGGGAATTTTAACTTTCGTTCTCGCGACCATTGGGATCAACATTTCCGCCAATTTTGTCTCAGCGGCGTTTGATTTTTCCAATATAGCCCCGGCATCCATTTCATGGCGTGGCGGTGGTGTCATTGCGGCGATTGGTGCCATCGCTCTCACGCCCTGGAACCTCTACGCCCGTCCGGATCTGATCCACCTGACACTCGACATACTGGGTCTGTTCATCGCTCCTGTGACAGGAATTCTTCTGGCGGACTACTATTTTGTTCAGCGGGAAACTCTGGACGTGCCTGCGCTGTACAGCACGGACCCATTGGCAGCTTACTGGTACCGAAGTGGCGTAAACCCTACTGCAATCTGGGCCTTGGGTCTGGCTGTGCTGGTGGGGCTCGCAAATGTCTTCCTGCCAGCATTAGCCGTATTCCAGAATTTCGCGTGGTTTACAGGCTTCTTTTCAGGGTTTTGTTTTCATCTGCTTCTGACGCGCCTGAGACCGGTTGGGAGAACAGCGGACGGACAAGCGTCATGAGAGTGGTGACGGCAGTTTCATAATCGCCGTCAGTAAGAGGCGTACGGTCCAGAACAGCCTCATACTGGACCTGCATATCCGCATATGCCTGCGTACCCGACCACAAGAGAAACAACAGATGTGTCGGGTCAATAGGCGCCATGATGCCTTTTGCCTGCCATTCCAGGAAGATTGCGACATGTCGGGCTACATGGGCTCGCAGTTCTCCCCGCAGGAAGTCCTGAACCATGTGGCCGCCTGAGAGCACTTCCTGTGCGAAGAGACGCGATCCTTCTGGCCGTGCGCGGGAGAATGCAATCTTGGCTTCTATGTATCCCCTGAGCCCTTCCAGCGGGTCCTTGTCAGAAGAAAGCCAGTGATCGGCATCTGTCAGCCATACATCCAGCAGGCGTGACAGTGTGGCGTTGTACAGGTCTTCCTTGGAGCCAAAATAGTAGAGAATATTGCCCTTGGGGATGTCGCAGACCTTGGCAATATCTTCAAGGCGCGTTCCTTTAAGGCCGCGGGTGCCAAAGGTCCATTCCGCAGCATTCAGGATTTGCGGAACGGTGGCGCGGCGTGGCGCACCGGCACGAGTTCTTTTTCTGGGGCTGGGAGACGACTCCAGACTGTCTTGTGGCATTGTCTTTCTCCCGGCCTGCTTTGCGGGAGGCGATTTTTGACAGCAGACAGGCTGGACGACAAGCCCCTGATTGGCAGAACCTTAGAGCGTGCTGTCTGCCCGCAAAACAGCACCAAGCAGAACATTGGCTCCGGCTTCGGCCTCGCTTTCCGTAATGCTTTCTTCCTCGTTATGGCTCAGGCCATCTCTGCAGGGCACAAAAATCATGGCCGTTGGTGCAACGCGTGCAAGATACGCAGCATCATGCCCCGGGCCTGAGACAATCGAAAGGGGATCGTAGCCCATCTGGCGCGCAGAATCCGCGACCATCTCTACGCACCGCGTATCAAAATGAACTGCGGGAGCATCCCAGATGGAGACGATCTCCAGCGTCACTCCGCCAGCTTCAGCAATGCTGTGGAAGCGATCCATGAACTCCCGCTCCATGGTCGCGACGACGGTATCATCCGGGTGACGGATATCCACCGTGAAGAATGTCTCGCCAGGTACGACATTATTGCTGTTCGGGCGATTTTCAATCAGACCCACTGTACCCACGGCCCCCGGAGCATGGCCCAGTGCTATCTCTGAAAGAGCAACAACCATTCGGGACGTTGCCAGCAGGGCATCGTGACGCATCGGCATGGGGGTGGAGCCAGCGTGGGCGTCTTTGCCCTTTACGGTCACCTCGTACCACCGCATTCCCTGAACGCCAGAAACTGCCCCGATAACGTGGTCTTTGACTTCAAGAATGGGACCCTGCTCGATATGAAGCTCGAAATAGGCCGCGATAGGGTGATCGCCACAGATCTCTTCACCGCGGTACCCAATATAAACAAGCTCATCTCCAAAGCGTGCCCCTGCACGATCTCGCTTGTCCAGAACCTCCTGTTCCGTAAAAACGCCTGCGAAAACGCCGGAGCACATCATCGGAGGTGTGAAACGAGACCCTTCCTCGTTTGTCCAGTTAATCAGTTCGATGGGGTGGCGCGTTGTATGACCGGCTTCATGAAGCGCCCGTAGAACCGCCAGTCCGCCCAGAACCCCCAGAATACCATCAAATTTCCCGCCGGTTGGTTGGGTATCCAGATGACTGCCCATCGTGATGGGAGGGAGGCTGTTATCAAGTCCCGGGCGGCGGGCAAACATGTTGCCCATCGTATCGACCGTGATGGTGCAGCCCAGGCTTTCACAGGTCGAGGCGAACCACTCGCGAACCTGTTTATCTTCTGGGGTCAGTGTTAACCGACGGATACCGCCTTTTGGTGTTCCACCAAACCGGGCCGTATCCATCAGATCTGCCCAGAGAGCGTTCCCGTCAATCCGCATATTGCTATGAAACATGCCAGTCTTCTTTCATCCGTCCGTCTGGTGACCCTCTGGCCGCCGCGTCATGCCTCTCAGGCGGGAATACGATTGGGGTTGGAAGGATGATGGGGCCATGTCAGTTCCCCATCTACGGGTTGTGGAACCATTGTGATGCAATCATCCACCGGGCAGACATGCGCACAGAGATTGCAGCCCACGCACTCCTCTTCGATCACTTCGTAATGTCGGCGATCAGACGTGTTTTTCTTGGAAATTGCCTGATGGGACGTATCCTCGCAGGCAATATGACAGAGACCACACCCGACACAGGCATCCTGATCGATATTGGCGAGGGTCTTGAACTTCATGTTGAGCTGGTTCCACGGCACGAACTGCGAGACAGCCCGCCCTGTCAGATCCTCCAGCCGCTCATAGCCTTTCTGGTCCATCCAGTTGGACAGGCCATCAATCATGTCTTCCACGATGCGGAAACCATAATGCATCGCGGCGGTACAGACTTGAAGCGATCCTGAGCCCATTGCAAGAAATTCGGCAGAATCCCGCCAGTTGCTGATTCCACCAATTCCGGAGATGGGAATTCCAGCCATGATAGGATCTCTGGCAATCTCTCCGATCATACGAAGGGCAATTGGCTTCACGGCAGGCCCGCAATAGCCGCCATGTGTCCCTTTTCCGCCCACAACCGGCATGGGCGCCATGGCATCCAGATCTACGCCAATGACGGACTGAATGGTGTTGATCAGGGATACAGCATCCGCCCCACCTGCCCGCGCGGCGCGTGCGGGCATCAGGATGTTAGTCACGTTTGGCGTCAGCTTGACGATCACCGGCATCCGCGTGTTCTGCTTGCACCAGCGTGTCACCATTTCAACGTATTCCGGGACCTGCCCGACCGCCGCACCCATATTGCGCTCGGACATGCCATGCGGGCATCCGAAGTTCAGTTCGATCCCGTCTGCGCCTGTTTCCTCAACGATTGGTAGAATGGCTTTCCATTTATCTTCCTCGCAGGGCACCATGAGGCTGACGATAAGGGCGCGATCCGGGAATTCGCGTTTGACGCGCTTGATTTCCGCGATGTTGGTCGCAAGCGGACGGTCCGAAATCAGCTCGATGTTGTTGAGGCCAATCAGTCGACGTCCCTCAAAGCCCAGGGCTCCATAGCGGGAGCTCAGATTGACGACCGGTGGATCTTCGCCAAGCGTTTTCCAGACAACACCACCCCATCCCGCCTGAAAGGCCCGGCGAACGTTGTATTCCTTGTCAGTCGGGGGCGCGGAAGCAAGCCAGAATGGATTGGGAGATTTGATTCCAGCGAAAACCGTGCGCAGGTCAGCCATTGTGGTCAGCCCTTTCCGTGTTGGATGCCATCAGTTCATTATGAAGCGCTTCAGCCGCGTTCCGTCCGTCCCGGACAGCTGCAACGGTAAGATCTTCTCCTGCCGTACAGTCGCCACCCGCATAAACTCCCGGCATGGAAGTGCGTCCTGTCTCATTCACAACAATGCGCCCGTTTTCCACGAGGATCTGGTCGTTTCGCACTGGGTCTGGGACAAAAACCTGCCCGATTGCTTTAAGGACCATGTCGGCCGCGAGTGTGAAGGCATTCTGCGGATCGTACCCGCCATCAGGCGTGCCTCGAAGGAATGTGATGCTCCTGATAGCCCCGTCTTCGATATTGAGTTGACTGGGAGACGCCCAGAATCTGACCGTTACGCCGTTTGTCTGGGCCCATTCCCGTTCAACTTCCGTGGCCGACATGTGCTCAGCCCCGCGGCGATAAACCAGCGTTACCTCTTCCGCACCCAGACGTTTTGCCTGCACTGCTGCGTCAACTGCCGTGTTGCCGCCCCCAATCACGACAACCCGCCTGCCAACTACAACTTCCGAGAGATTCCGAGAGCGCAAGGTCTCGATGAAATCGACCGCGTCCAGAACGCCCTCTGCAAATTCGCTTTCCAGGCCGAGAGCGCGGACACCTGCCAGACCCAGCCCCAGGAAAACGCCGTCATAGGTCTCGCGAAGGCCTGCAAGCGTGATGTTCTCCCCGAGCGTCGCGTTACCCTGGAAAGTGATCCCCCCAATCTCCAGGAGGAAATCGATTTCTTTCTGGGCGAAATTGTCAGCAAGTTTATAGGCCGCGACACCATACTGGTTGAGGCCACCGGGTGCATCGTGTCGATCAAAGATCGTGACATCATGCCCATGCATGGCCAGTCGATGTGCGCAGGCCAGCCCAGCAGGTCCTGCTCCTACGACGGCCACGCGCTTTCCGGTGCTTGCAGCCCGCTGGAACGGGTGGGTCTTCTGCTGCATTTGCCAGTCTGTAGCAAACCGCTGAAGTGCGCCTATTCGAACGGCATGATGAGCTTCAATCGCGGTGTGAACACATTTCTGCTCACACAGAATTTCGGTCGGACAAACCCTTGCACACGATCCGCCCAAGATGTTGGACTGAAGAATGGTGCGCGAAGCGCCGGCCAGATTGTCAGATGCAATGGCTTTGATGAACCGTGGGATATCAATGTCTGTCGGACAGGCCTCAACGCATGGAGCGTCGTAGCAGTAGAAACATCGATCAGCTTCTAGCGCTGCCTGTTCGGGCGACAGACCGGGATGAGCATCGGCGAAGTTCAGTTCCAGAGCGGTTTCCGGCAATCGGCCACATGCAATATCGAGTCGCATACTCGTCTCCTGCCTGACTTGGTTCGTAATCGGAATGGTATGAGTTCGAAATACTCTCTGGCAAGGGTTTTCTGACCAAACGTTCAGTTTATGCGAGACTATGGGGTCTAGGTGAGAACCTGCGGCGTTTGAGGAAGCGCCTAGTCATGAGAAATCGCGTCGAGAAGATATTGGATCAGGACGTGCGTTTTCTTCCCCCAACGCTTTTCCGATGAGGACAAATCCATCATTCACGGGACGTCCAATCAAGGCGCCCATCATCGTTCGCTCCGTAAATCAAGGCATCCAAGTTCAAACACTGAGCCACGCGATACGGAGTAGCCTTTGAAGTGGAATGTGGTAGGCTGGCACTCTGTTTGTTGGACGCAGAAAGCTTTGACACCTCTCATGCGATTTACCCGCCTGCGTTTTCTCATTCCTGTCTCGTGTTTATTGGCGAGTGAAGGATGTACCCTCCAGGGCGCCCCTTCTTTTCCAGTTGTAGGGGCTTACTTTCCGGACTGGATGGTCTGTGGCCTCATCGGGGTTGCGGTTGCCGTTGGATTGCGAGTGATATTTCTTCTAACCGGCCTTGATGCCATCCTCAGCTTTCGTCTCTTCACCTATGTAGCGCTGGGCGTTATCGCCGCACTGACTGTGTGGGCGCTGGTGTTCGGGCCTTGATGATGCAGCGCGTTCATGTCTCAGGCAAAAAGCCTATTGGTATTATTGTGGCTGTTATCTGTGTAGGGGCCGCCGTTCTGTTTGGCGTCCATGTCTCGCATGAAGACAGCACTCATCCGTCTTCTGACAGCGGAAGTATTGACGCGGAAATGGTGCACGTCGCCTCCACCGTTGGCGGACGGTTGAAGGAACTCAGAGTTGTCGTCAATCAACATGTTCATAAGGGTGATGTTCTTTACCAACTTGATCCTGAACCCTACGAACTGATCGTCCGACAGGCTCAGGCCAATCTGGATCTCGCGAATGCGGAGGTCGAGAACCAGACACGGCTGCTCAGCATCAAGACATCCAACGCCGCCACGGCAGATGATCAGGTTGTTCGTGCCAGAACCAATCGTGATTTGGCCGCACGTACGGTGGAGCGCCTGAAGCCGCTTGCTGGCCAGTCCTATATTCCGTGGCAGCAGTATGATCAGGCTCGTGTGGCACTCCACGACGCTGAAGTGTCGCTTTCGCAGTCGAAAAACCAGTCTGTCGCAGCGACAACAGCGATCGGAGATCTGAAGAGCTCTCTTGCCGCACGGGACGCCAGTCAGGCAGCCCTGGACCACGCAAAATACGAGCTACGCCAGACTGTTGTTACAGCTGCTGCGGATGGCTATGTCACGAGTTTACGGGTTAAAGCTGGCGAAGTTCTCGCGCCGTCTCAGGTCCTGTTCACGCTCATTGCTGATGACGAGTGGTACGCTACCGCCAATATCCGTGAGATCAATCTCTCGTCCGTTCAGATTGGCGACTGCGTGACTGTTCACTCAATGATTGATCGCAATAGTCCTCTACGCGGACACGTCGAAAGTATTGGTTGGGGCGTTCTGTCTGTAGATTCTGCTGGCATTGCCCGGTCACTGCCCATCGTGCCGCGCCAAATGGACTGGGTTCACGTCGCCCAACGCTTTCCGGTGCGTATCAAGCTGGAGAGGGCAAACCCACTTTTGCTAAGACTTGGCGCCACAGCAACCGTTGAGATCCGGCATGGCGCTGCCTGTCCCTGACACTCTGGCGAATGCCCCGTCGTCTTCCAGCATGAGAGGGCCGGGACTGGGATTGGCACGGGTCTGGCGGCTGGTCTGTGACCCTGCCCCGGGGCGATTGGGATATGCGCTTCGCATGGCTGCCGCATGCACAACGACCGTGCTGATTGGGGAAATCTGGCAGGTTCCGGAGCTGGCCGTGCCTGCCCTTGTGACCATGGCGCTGTGGCAGAAGGACCGCGTGACAAATGCTCTGGCTGGGGTGGCTGTCAATGTCCTCATCCTCATTCTGCTTCTGATCATTTACGCACTCATCCGCCTGACACTCGATCATCCTATGGGACTGGTGATCATCATTGCCCTTTTGTCGTTCAGTTTTTTCTTTTTGGGCTCAGCCAGCAAGCTAAAGCCTGTGGCTTATATGCTGGGTCTGATTACGGTTTACGGACTGATTGCGATTGATCAGGTCCCGGTTGGAGAAGTCGTGACACGCGCCCTTCTCTACACGGATCTCTTTCTGGCCGTACCGGGGGCGGTCATGATTGTGCTGGGGCTGTTGATTTGCCCATCCCCTAAAAAGATCCTGACGGATAGCATCGCTGCTCGGCTCTACATGGCTGTTCGCCTTCTCCAAACTCCTGATGCACTAACGCAGGAACGAGCGACAGATATGCTCCGGGAAGGCACGGCGGGCATGATGAAGTCCGCCAAGATGGCCTCACTTGAAAAGATCTGGTCCATCCATGATTTGGCCTGCTTGCGACAGGCAGCCAACAGCAGTGTCGCCGTTCTTGCGCTTGCTGATGAGGCGAGCAGGGCAAGACTGCCACCGGGGCAGTTGTCTCGCCTGACCGAAACGCTTGAAGGCATGGCCAGGATTTTTGCTGACGGTGACTATCCCACAGCCATCGAAAGCCCTGTGATCTCTTCGGAGCATCCGTCTTTACAGGCGATAGCCGCTCTACTGCCGAGTTTCACAACCCCTCCTGTCCCTGTAGCTGGAAAATCGCCAGAAAAGAAAAAATCCGGTTTCTTTTCTGAGGACGCATTTACCAATCCAGACCATGTCCGCTTCGCAGTGAAAGGGACTGCTGCAGTGATGCTGAGTTATCTGACCTTCAAGGTTCTGGATTGGCCAGGCATTCACACTTGCATCATCACATGCTTCATCGTCGCGTTGCCTACGATGGGCGAGATGATTTCAAAGCTGACACTGCGCATCACGGGCGCTCTCATAGGTGGGACGCTAGGGATCGCCTCTATTATTGCGGTGATGCCACACCTGAATGGCATCACCGGATTTCTAGCGCTTGTCTTTGCTGTTTCCCTGATCGGGGCGTGGGTCAAGACAGGCGACGAACGGATTGCTTATGCTGGTTTTCAGATCGGTCTGGCATTTTATCTGACAGATCTGAAGGGCTACGGCCCTACAGCAGATATGGCTACCGCGCGGGACCGTATTGTCGGCATCATGCTTGGTAACCTCATTACATATGCCATGTTCACCAGCTTCTGGCCGGCCAGTGCCTACGATCATTTGGGAGCCCGCCTTCGCAAGCTGAAAGATTGCCTGAGGCGCCAAGGGACGACTCAGAGCTCTGAAGATCAGCTTCAGGCGGCCGCTCTTAGTCAATCCGCGTTACTGGAAAGCGAACGAACACTGGAATATGCGATGTCTGAGCCAGCACATATGCGCGCTGACCAGCCCCGTCTTCAGACGGCCCGAAATGCCTTGATCGATGCCTCGAGGCTGGCTGAAGAATTGCTTGTAACTCCCCAGCGGCCAGACCTTGCCGATCGCACGGCACGACTGGAACAGATTGCTTCATGATTCACTTCAAAAGAACCTTTTTGCTGCCGCTCCTACTATCGGGCTGTGCGACCCAGGCACTTGAAACGGCGCCAGCCAGCCCTGATCGGCCATGGCAACCGAATGTCGCTGCAAATGGAGAACTGGTGCCCGGTAAGCCCGGACCACATACATTGGCCGTCCCCGCTGGATACACATTGCCGTCCAATAGTCAGATCCATGTGCGGCCCCCTGCCCCTGAATTGGCGCCACAGGCTGGCCATGCCTATTCCCTTCCTGAATTGATCGATATTGCGCAGTCCGCCAATCCTGAAACCAGACGTGCCTGGAACCTTGCGCGCGATGCCGCTCTGGCTGTGGGAATTACGAAGAGTGCGTATTTGCCCCGCCTGACCGCGACAGTTGTAGGCGGATATAATCATAGCCGTAATGACGGTGCGAACCCGTCGGTCAGCAATGCGGGCATTGCTGAAGACGCAATCAACTCAGGCCTGAGCGGGTTAAACAGCGCTTTGGGCGGTGTTCGTAACAGCAGGTCAGGCGCTGGCGAAATCCAGACCCTGGGTATGGAATGGCTGCTGTTCGACTTCGGCAAACGTGAGGCCGTTATTGCCGCCACAAAGCAGGCACAGATTGCAACCAATGTGCTCTTTACTGCGGCTCATCAGAAAATCATCTACGGGGTGACAACGGCCTATTACACCCATGCCGCAGCCCAAAGCCGTGTCATATTGCTGCGTAAGGCACGGGACAATGCACGCTTTGTGGAGGCGGCTGCAGTCGCAAAGCTACATCAGGGGCAAGGCACCATAGTGGATGTCACGCAGGCTCGGCAGGCTACGGCACAAACTGAACTGCGACTTGTGCAGGCAGAGGGCGACGAACAGAATGCGGCCCTTGAACTTCTGAATGCCATTGGTATTTCGCCGAACACGAAACTTGAGACACTCGATATTTCTGGCCGCCCGCTCGGGCTGGACGATATTCGTCTCACTGACGCATTTGTCCAACAGGCCGTTTCACGCAGACCGGACGTTCTTGCAGCATACGCAAATGCGAAAGCGGCAAAAAGTAGGGTTCGCGCAGCGAAAAGCGAATTTCTGCCCAAGATCTTCATGACAGGAAATGTGGCCTACACCACGGGGCGTCTGGCACTCTCATCCGTGCCGGGAGTGGGAAGTGAGGCTCCCCCAACCCTTAACTTATCGAGTAATGCCTTCAGCAGTTTGATCCTTGGTGGGATTACTGTCCCCATCTTCGACGGGGGAACCAGAGCTGCACTGCTGAAACAGGCCCAGGATCAGTCTGACAGCGCGGATGCGACATTGCAGCAAACAGTCGACAGTTCAGTGAAGCAGATTGTAGTCGCAGAAAATGCGCTCCGTACAAGCCTGAGTGCCTATACCGCATCTGCAAAGCTGGAGACGGCAGCAATGACAAGTTTTGAGGCATCCTCAGCCGCATATCGTAGTGGCGTAGGCTCCATGACGCAGACGAGTATCGCGCAGAATGCGTATCTTGATGCGACACTGAGCCATTCAGATGCCTATTATGCTGCCTTGATCGCCGCGGCGGGGCTTGCGTTCGGCACGGGCTCTCTTAATCAGAATTAGAAGTAACACTTGCCTTTGCTATGATGGGTTTAAGTGGTTCGAAACTCTCGGCGTTCAGGGACATGCTAATGCATTATTTTCCAGGTCAAATTTGTTCTTATTGAGCCAGTGCCGAAAAGCTGGATAAGCGGCCTGTGAGAGGGCAAAGGGTTTACCGTCTATTTCCCCCGAAATGGACGCCACGTTTGTAAATGGCTTATCAAAAAACAATTTATGGACGGCTTTCCCATTGGAATCTCTAATATAGATGGCATTCCAGATATCATGTGACGGGTATTCTTGATTGTCTGAAATTTTATATGATAAAATTATTTTCAAGAGGCTATCATTTTCACTGTTTATTTTATGTGTATATGCATTCGCATATGTTGAAAGTGTATCTTCATTGACACTGAATCTTGACGTTGAGAGAGGCGGGCGCATGAATATTTTTTCAATGTAGCAATTTTCATGTACATCCGATGCAAGCGTCGAATTTATTGGCATCAATAAATAAAAGATTAATATTAGATAATTATATTTTCTCATTTTGCCCTCATTAATATAGATTTATCTAAATATAAAATGGATTTCGAAATTTTTTTCATGATGCTTCTGTGAAATTCGATTGGAACTACAAGATAAAAATTTCGTAAAGTAAATTTAAAAACTAGCCTTTCGCGAACTTTTTTGAATGGGGTTTAGTTCGTCATATTCATATCGATTAAGATGTATTTTGAGGCGTATGGGGAGTGCTCCATTATTCAGTGATCAGACGCTAAGGCGAATCATAAACGATCACGTGACAGCAATTTTTTCATATAAGACCAAACGTGCAACACCAAAAAATTATAAAATGATAAAGAAAAATAACCTTCTTCCGGTATATCTTTATCGTTATAGAAAATATAGAAATAAATATAAAATAATAAAAGCATAGGCAAGATATAAATTACTTACTTCCAAAAATAATTATAAATGCAAGAGTGTTACTTTATAACGGTTATTTCTTTATAAATTTATAAGAAAATAAGAAATATTTTCAATTATGCCGAAAATGTTACCAATAACAGTAACTGCAATCACCATCCTGTTATACCGAACAAAAAATAGTCATTTCTATTATTGGGAAAAAATCCGGATGAAGGGGCATAACGTATCAAACTATGTCTCTGGAGAGCGCCGTTGGAAAAATTACCTGATCCCAATCCTGTCCCGGTCTTTCTCTCCCGCAGGCGTCTCCTGGCTCTATCCGGCGCCTGCATCACCGCTGCTGCAATCGGAACGATTAAGAAAGGTTCTGCTCAAGAAATAGTAGCATCGAACCGGAATGGCGTTTCAGATTTTATGCAGCTATCAACCTTTGCCACCGGCCATAAAAATTTGGATCTCGCTATTGGATCCGCGCTGCTCCTCGCGTTTGAGGCCCAGACACACGATTTTTCTGCTCGCGTAGCAGCTCTTCGCGAAAGGATCGCGAAAAACGGCTATCAGGATGTTGAGGCGCTGGACGAAGGTCTGAACGGGGATCCTTTGCATACCACGCTCCTGCAGATTATCCGCGGTTGGTATGCTGGCGTTATTGAAGGTGGAACGAACGCCAAGGTTTACGCTTTCGAAAAAGCGCTGATGTATCAATCGTCTCGCGATGTCGTCGTCATCCCGACTTACGCTCATAACGGGCCAAATTACTGGGTTGCAGAGCCCAGTTCCGTCGACGTCATGCCGGAATTCTAAGGAAATTATCACAGTGAAAATGCGATATTTTCGTTCTCTGTCCGGCACTGCCCTGACAACGGTTCTGCTTTTCGCAGGAGCGTCTGCACTGGCACAACCGACGGAGCCCACACCCGCTTCAGCTCATCAACCATCTATTAGTCGTGGCCATTATCTTGCGATCGCAGCCGATTGTGCTGCGTGCCATACAAACGGACGGGATGGTCAATTTCTGGCTGGTGGATATGCGATCTCATCCCCGATGGGAAACATTTACTCTACCAACATTACGCCATCCAAAACTCATGGCATCGGAAACTACACGCTTGAACAGTTTTCTCGGGCGTTAAGGCACGGCATTCGCGCAGACGGTGCGCAGCTCTATCCGGCCATGCCTTATGACGCCTATAACCGCCTGACGGATGAAGACGTCAAATCGCTCTACGCCTACATCATGAACGAAGTAAAACCTGTAGATGCGCCCTCGCCCAGGACACAGCTCCCCTTCCCGTTCTCTATCCGTGCCTCACTGGGTATCTGGAAGATTGCCGCGCGCATTGAAGGCAAGCCATATGTCTTCGACCATACCCACAACGATGACTGGAACCGCGGGCGCTATCTTGTTGATGAACTGGCTCATTGTGGCGAGTGTCACACGCCACGCAATTTTTTGCTTGCACCTAATCAGTCCGCTTATCTGGCGGGAGCAGATATAGGCTCATGGCGTGCACCGAATATCACCAATGACCCTCAAAGCGGCATTGGCGGCTGGTCTGACCATGATCTCTACCAATACCTGAAAACCGGCCGAACGGCTCATGCACGTGCAGCAGGACCGATGGCTGAAGCCGTTGAGCATAGTCTGCAGTATCTGCCAGACGGGGATATTTCAGCGATCGTGACCTATCTCAGGTCGGTTCCGCCTAAAGCCGAGGCTGGTCAAACGGTTGCCAATTTCGCTCATCTCGGCCGCCCATCAAGCTATAGCGTTGCCGACGCGAATGCGCGGCGTAACAACAGCACCCTGTCCAAAACAACGGACGGGGCAGCCCTCTACGAAGCCGTCTGCGCAAGTTGCCACCAGTCGGACGGCAAAGGATCAGCGGATGGATATTATCCGTCCCTCGTGGGGAATACCACGACCGGGCAGCGCAACCCGAACGATCTGATTGCCAGCATCCTCTATGGCGTGGATCGTACAACGGACGATCATGAAATCCTGATGCCAGCCTTTGGCCCGGGAACTTTGGTGCAACCGCTCAATGATGAGCAGATCGCGACAATCGCAGATTACGTTCTGAGCCACTTTGGCAACGCGCAGGCCACTGTCTCTGCCGATGCCGTGAAACAGGTGCGTGTTGGCGGCAAGCAGGTCCCTCTCGCCAAACTCGCAAGCCCAGGCGTGATGCTTCTGCTCGGAGCTGGTGGCGTTTTAGGGGCCATCGTCGTGGTGGGTGGCGTCTGGTGGCTGATCAGCCGTCGGAAACAGCGTGTCGCTTAATAGAATTCAAAGGTAAAATCATGTCTGGTGAAACGCTTTCGGCTGATGTCGTCATTATCGGAGCAGGAATCTGTGGGTCCCTGCTCGCCCATAAACTCGTTCGCAACGGTCTTTCTGTCCTGCTCCTGGATGCCGGTCCTCGGCGTGATCGCTCCCAGATTGTGGAGAACTGGCGGAACATGCCGCCAGACAACAAGTCCCAGTATGATTACGCAACGCCCTATCCCAGCGTTCCGTGGGCGCCCCACACCAACTACTTTCCGGATAATAATTACCTGATCGTCAAAGGCCCGGACCGAACAGCCTACAAGCAGGGCATCATCAAGGGCGTTGGTGGTACAACCTGGCACTGGGCAGCCTCAAGCTGGCGGTATCTGCCAAACGATTTCAAGCTGCACTCCACCTATGGCGTGGGGCGCGATTATGCCATGAGCTATGACACGCTAGAGCCATACTACTACGAGGCAGAGTGCGAGATGGGCGTTATGGGTCCAAATGGAGAAGACATTACGCCGTCTGCCCCCCGCAGAAATCCCTGGCCCATGACATCCATGCCTTATGGATATGGAGACCGCACCTTCACGGATGTGGTGAGCAAACTTGGGTTTTCAAACACTCCTGTTCCTCAGGCCCGTAACAGTCGTCCCTATGATGGCCGTCCCCAGTGCTGCGGAAATAACAACTGCATGCCGATCTGCCCCATTGGAGCGATGTACAACGGGGTCTATGCCGCATTGAAGGCTGAAAAGCTGGGGGCCAAGATCATTCCGAACGCTGTCGTGTATGCGATGGAGACGGATGCCAAGAACCGGATCACCGCCATCCGCTTCTATGATCCGGAAAAACAGTCTCATCGTGTCGTTGCCAAAACGTTCGTTGTGGCCGCTAACGGTATTGAAACACCCAAACTGCTTTTGCTTGCGGCCAATGATCGCAATCCGAACGGTATTGCAAATTCATCGGACCTTGTTGGCAGGAACATGATGGACCATCCGGGCATCGGTATGAGCTTCCAGTCTGCTGAGCCTATCTGGGCTGGCGGCGGTTCGGTTCAGATGAGCTCCATTACGAACTTCCGTGATGGTGATTTCCGTTCTGAATATGCCGCGACACAGATTGGCTACAACAACACGGCTCAGAACTCCCGTGCTGGCATGAAAGCTCTATCCATGGGCTTGGTTGGCAAGAAACTGGACCAGGAAATCCGCCGCCGTACGGCTCATGGTGTGGACATTTACGCCAACCATGAAGTCCTCCCTGACCCGAATAACCGTCTCGTCCTTTCCAAGGATCATAAGGACGCTCTCGGTATTCCCCATCCCGAAGTCACGTATGACGTGGGAGAATATGTGCGCAAATCAGCGGTCATTTCCCGACAGCGCCTGATGGACATTGCCAAGGCCCTTGGGGGGACCGAAATTGAAATGAGTCCGTTCTTTACTCCGAACAATCACATCACCGGTGGTACCATCATGGGCCATGATCCGCGTGATTCTGTCGTGGATGAGTGGCTCAGAACGCATGATCACGCCAATTTGTTTCTCGCTACAGGCGCAACAATGGCGGCGTCTGGAACGGTGAATTCCACTTTGACGATGGCTGCGCTCTCACTCCGCGCCGCCGATGCCATTCTCAATGACCTGAAACAGGGGTAAGTGTTTTGTACAAACTATTTCAGCGCCGGACCATTGGCGCCGTCCTAAGTATTTTCATCGCAACAGCAAGTCTTACGGGGCTTGCATCAGCGAAGGACCTGACCGTGAATTTAGAGACGTCAAATACCCTCATCGATCAGGCCAAGAAGCTTGCGGTGGCCAGTCATGCCCGTGTCGCCATCGCTATTGTTGATGCGGGAGGAAATCTGGTGTCTTTTCAGAAGATGGACGGGACACAACTCGGGAGTATCGAACTGGCGATCCGCAAAGCCAAGACCGCGCTCTCATTCGCTCGTCCGACGGCTGACATGGAACATGCCCTCAATAGCGGGAATTACATGATCAGCACTCTGCCGAATGCCCTTCCCGCCGGCGGTGGATACCCGATCATGGTGAACAACGAACTTGTAGGGGCTCTTGGTCTGAGTGGTGGCGAAGGTGAGACCGATGCTCATCTCGCTCAGTCCACAGTCACCACCTTCCTGCAGACTTCAAAGGCAAAGAGCACTGAATGAAAACCCGACGTCCAATGCACAGGAAAAAACTTGCTGGCTTTTTTCTGTGCGCGGCCCTGGGTATCGTTGGTCCCGGCCGTCAGGCGCTCGCCCAGAGCGAAACTTCCCAGAACCTTGCAACACCTGAATCCTACAAGTCCCGTGCTTTTGCGATGGAAGGCATGGGCACCTTCGCGGTCGGTCCCCTCGTCCCGTCTCTTTATGGGAATCCGCATTTGTTTGGAGACTGGGGTGGTGCGCAGACATGGCTGACAAAGCACGGCATGTATCTGAATGTCGCGCTCAATGAAGAATACATGGCCAATGTCACGGGTGGCCGCACGCGGGATAACGTGCTGGCCGGTCAGGTGGCTGCCGAACTGGATGTCGATTGGCAGCAGCTTGCCGGTGTGAAGGGTCTCTGGACGCATCTTCTCGTCATTAACGGCCATGGACGCAGCTTCAGCCATACACTGGGCGATTCAGTCACCAACCCTGAACAGATCTACGGTGCCCGCGGTAACGTGGTTGCGCATCTTGTCTCCATGTATGCGGATAAGTCTTTTTTGAATGACCGCATCATTTTGTCCCTCGGTGATATTCCAACGGGAAGCTTCTTTGCGTTCGATTACGTTGCCTGTTCCTTCATGAACGTGTCGGTTTGCAGTAATTTCGCTCCCGGGAAATACGTCCCGGGTGGACGCGATTGGCCCTCCGGAAACCTTGGTGGTGTGCTGCGTCTCCGTCCGACGGAGCAAACTTACATCATGGGAGGCGTCTTCGCGGTTTCGCCCCATAGTTACAACGGTGGCATTTCAGGCTGGGCTCTTGCTCAGAGTGGATTAGGTAAGGTCTCGTCGCAGATTGAAATCGGCTGGATGCCGTCTTTCGGTAAGAACAAACTGCGAGGCAATTACAAGCTTGGCGCCTGGTACGATAACTCGCGGTATCCGAATCTCTACGAGGACGTGAACGGCAACTCCTTTCAGGCAACAGGCCTTGGGCGGCGCTATGAAGCCGGGATGACGTCAGCCTGGTTCATGTTTGACCAGATGTTGGTCCGCAATGGGCCCGGCATTACCGATGGGCTTATTCTTATCGGCGGTGTTGGGTATGCGCAGGGCAATCTTGTCGCCATGCGAGATCATGAGTGGATCGGAATAGTCGATAGCGGAACGCCGTGGCACCGAAGTGGCGATCAGGCTGGTATCATGTTCCAGCATATGGACATGAGCCATACCGTCACCCTTCAGCAGGAATCATCCCTGGCGCTTGGCCTGCCCTATCTGGATAATCAGTGGGGGCCTGTTTACGGGGTGCAGCATTGGGAGAATGTGTATGAAGCGTTCTACAGCACCCATCTCATGCGCGGCACAACGTTGCAGGCAGACTTTCAATATCTCCAACGCCCAGGGGCTACGACCACCTTCAAGGACGCCGCTGTTATCGGAGGGCAGCTGACTTCCAATTTCTGATTGCCAGAAGTTCGGTTTCACCAGATTGGCTTTCTGCACTCCACATGATGGGACAAAAGCTGACATAGCTTCGTCCCGTCATTTGGTATTATGGCTGAAATTCCCGTTCTTTAAATTCAAAAATTTCAGTTTTCACTCTGGCACAATACAGTTGAAGCTAGCCGCCGTGGTCATAGGGCCGTGTCCATCATATCGGGCAACTTGCGGCCATGCACAGAGCGGTCTTGTGCGTATGACTTTCCCGCTCTCGACCAGAGAGGCAATAATCGTTTGTGGAGCGTCGTGACGTACGACCCACGCATCGATCGCGCCAAGCTTGTTGAACGTGTCGCACCCTGCTCCGCCATAGCAGTGCCCCATACCGGGGATTTCAAGGAGGCGAGCAGACTTCTGTTCTCCTGGTCCGGCATGCTGCATGAGGGCCTGATAGTATCCGGTGAGTTCCTGCGGGTTATGCCCGTCATTCCAGCCAATATACATTAACAGCTTCCCTCCACGCTTGAAGAAAGGCGTCAGATTGTCATCGATATGAAGCAGCGGACCAAGCTTGCTGGTTGCGGAGGCGATGTCAGTGTCCCACTTCAGTGTAGTCCAGTCCCATGCGGGGTTCTGAAAAGCAGCATATCTGAACAGATCAAGAGCCACAGGAAACGCTTTTCCATCCGCTGAAAATCCGTCTTCACTGCCTTTCGCAGGCCCGGGAAAGATAACCTTGCCTGTTTGGGGATCAACCGGGCCACGATAAATCTGCTCCACCGCTTTGACCTCATTGGCCGTCAGGCAGCCCTTCGTATCCTTTCCCTTACACAAAAGCTGCTTAGCCTCGAACCTGCACTTGTCCGGCTCGTCAAGAAAACCCTGGCTTTTCCCGACCGGAGAGGCACATGCCACCATGACTGCGCGGTTCAAAAGCTGGAACTTCTCGCGCCCCACACGCAGTGCGGGATCATGATAGCTCATCCACCCTGCCCAGAGCTGCTCACCATTGAAATTGACAATCGGGTTAGGAGGCGCTCCAGCAACGATGCCATCGTAATCATCGGGGTAACGCTTGGCTTCGATCAAGCCTTCCAGCCCGCCCAGGGAGCATCCAATCCAATATGCATGAGAAGCGGCTTTCCCATAAAAGCGCCGGACGAGCTGCTTTGCCATCACCGTCATCAGGTGGTCAGCGCGATAAGCATAATCCACCAGCTTTTCCGGATGCCCTAGCGTGAAACGTCCCCCCTGTCCTTCGGGCGTAGAACTGTCATGGCCTGTATCTGTGCTGGCAACAGCATATCCTTCACCCAGACCCGTCACCATGCCGTCATACATGAGGGAGCCTGCCCATCCGAAATTTCCGACCCCAAGCAGCTTTCCGTTCCAGCCCTGTAGCGGAAGCCAGATTTCTGTTTGGATTGCTGAATCTGAAGATGGGTGGAGCGTCATAGCCACACGGCAGAATGCCGGGTTGGCAGCCTGAACCGGATGTCCTGCAAGGTTCATGCCGGGGGCTGTCATGATCCGGCTCAGATCTGTTTGCGCGCTGTGCCACTCTCTGGCGTCTATGGTTTCAACCTTGGTAAAGGTCGCATTGGGAAGTGCTAGGCGCGCCAGATCTGCGCAGTTGGCAGCACGCGCCTCTGAAGACAAAAGCAGAGACCCTGAGGCCAAGAAGAACGCCCCCACTGCACAAGTTGCCAGAATTTGACGCGGCAATTGCGTGTGGCGAGAGCGGCGGGGTTGCATGATTGGCATAGGGTCCTCGGCTTTTTGCTTCCGTGGCGTTGTCTGGCGTACCAAAGATCAAGCCTCTGCAACCTAAGACAGCACGACGCAGTCTGAACACCTCAAAGCTGAAGAGGTAAAGCCTTGATCCGTTCCGTGCTGCAATGCAGTGTTTCAGTCTCGCTTTTCGGAAAGGGCCGTCAAGCGGTAGGAGCACCAATGAGGCTGGGCGGGATGAAGAGCATATTTGGGATAATTGGTAGCCTGGTTATGGCCAAATCTCCGTCCATTGCAGCCAGTACTCTACAATTTCGGACGAAAGTGCCGTCAGGATCAAACATGGTCTTCACGCAGACGAGCGTCGCCATAAGGTACAGTTTCCTTATTGTTGCACAAAAGTCTGGTAACCTTCCCTGCTTCCGAAGACCGGCTCCACTTATCTTGTTTGTCACGGTCTGAAACAGCGTGGTTTGTGAACTGCCTGCTTCCCTAAGACCCTATATTTTCCGGCAAAAACGTTCCCCGAACCCGTCGGACTATCAGCTGAACTTCTCTTCTGGAGACTTTTTTTTGCCGGAGACCTCTCAAAAAACCGTGGCCTTTTCTGCTCAGTCTGACGCGGGAGAGGCTCTGCGTTACTCCCCGCTTATTGCTTTTACCATGGCTATTGCGACGTTCATGCAGAACCTTGACGGAGCCATCATCAACACCTCCCTTCCAACAATGGCGCGTTCCTTTGGGGTAAAGACGCTTGATCTTTCGATGGGCGTGACTGCCTATCTTCTGGCGTCGGTTGCTATTTCACCCATCTCTGCCTGGATGGCCATGAAGTTTGGTGAGAAGCGCGTCATGTGTCTGGCTGTAGCGTTTTTCACGCTATCGTCCCTGCTTTGTGGTCTGGCGGAGACACTTCCCATGTTTGTCTGCGCACGGATCGGACAAGGTTTGGCCGGTGCCGTCATGATGCCTGTAGGCATGTCGATCATCCTGCGTCACACGCCTAAAGGCGACCTGATGAAAGCGCAGTCCGTCACTGTATGGCCTGCTTTGTCCGCTCCAATCATTGGCCCGGTTCTAGGCGGCTATCTGACCGAGACCGTCGGATGGCGCTGGAATTTCTGGCTTAATCTGCCCATCGGAATTCTAGCCGTTCTGATCATGCTGCGTGTGGTCCCTGCCGAACCTGCGGAAGGAGCAGGAAAGCTGGATATCAAGGGTTTTGTGCTTTGCGGGACAGGTCTGACCTGCCTGCTGTCTGGCCTTCAGCGCATTTCTGAAACGGGAACGGAGCAGATTGTTGCATGTGGCCTTACAATAGCAGGAGCCATCATCAGCCTGTCAGCCGTTCGTCATCTTAAAGCTCACCCTACTCCCATTCTTTCTCTGGAACCTCTTAAACGCGCCAGCCTGCGATATGCGGCCTTCTACCCTGGGCTAATTTTCCGCGCTGTATTTTCCTCTGCCCCATTTTTGCTTCCGCTGTTTTTACAGCTTGGGCTTGGATTTTCTCCCATGCAGGCCGGAACATGGCTGCTGGCCTATTTCTGCGCCAATCTCGGTATAAAACCCTGGACGTCTGCAATCATTCGGTGGGGCGGCTTCCGGAACATCCTCTTCTTCAATGGCTTACTCGTCGCGGTGTCGCTGCTCCCCTTTACTTTGCTGAACACCCAGACATCTCCAGTCTTGCTAGGTCTCTCCCTCGTGGTCGCGGGGTTATGTCGCTCGCTCCAGCTCACCAGTCTTTCGACGATGGCCTTTGCGGATGTCAGTCACAACGAAAGGAGCAAGGCCGCTGCCATCATGTCCATTCTCGGACAGGCGGGCTCGACTGTGGGCGTTGCCATGACTGCTTTCGGGCTTGCCATGCTCTCTCACGTGTATGGTCACGCCTCAATCAGTCTGCGCGAACTGCATACAGTCTTTCTGCTGACTGCTGTGATCGTGCTGATTGGCACATCTGGTTTCTGGAAAATGTCACGCAACCTCGGGGCAGAAATTTCAGGAAAGCGCAGCTGAATTGATTGAAATATGCGTCTCACGATAAGGTGAGATGAGAACTCGAGCGCTATAGTTCTCGCGCTCATCATCGTTGCTAAAGCACTCGCTCTCCGGCTCCTCACCATGATGCTTAAAAAATCGTGATGGCATACTGGCAAGCACTCTCTCTTTTTACGAGAACTCTCGCGCAGTTGGGAGCGTTCACTGAGTATCTAGGTTCCAACGGTCCGTTTTTCACAGGATCTCATTGCAAATCACGAAACTGACTGTTTTCGGTTTGTGGGCGGTTGATTAGCCGGAACAGACAATTACCAGTCAGCGGAGAAAATGACACCATGGCTTACCAGACGGTCAATCCTTTCACCGAACAAACTGTAAAAACGTACCCTGAACACACGGATGCGCAGGCATTCGAAGCTCTCGGTAGAGCTGATGCAGCTTTCAAATCAGCTGACTGGGGTCAGGGGCCGATCGAGAAGCGACTATCTGTATTATCGAAAATTGCAGATCTCTTTGATGAGCGCGCTGATGATTTGGCGCATGCCGCGAGCATCGAGATGGGTAAGCGGTTTTCTGACGCGAAAGAGGAAGTCAAACTCTGCGGCGGTATTGCACGCTTTTATGCTGATCACGCGAAAGAGCAGCTGAAGCCCACATCCTGCGAGACATCTCTTGGAGAGGCGTGGATCGAAAATGCGCCGATTGGAACGCTCGTTGCTGTAGAGCCATGGAATTTTCCTTTTTACCAGTTGGTCCGTGTTGTTGCGCCAGCGTTCGCGGTAGGGAATTCCGTTCTCATCAAGCACGCGGAAATTGTCCCCCATTGCGCAGAGCTTTTCGAAACCCTCGTTCGTGACGCAGGCGCGCCGGATGGCGCCTGTGTCAACCTGTTCATAACGCCTGACCAGGTCGCGGCTCTTATCGGTGATGACAGAGTGCAGGGCGTCGCGCTTACAGGATCAGAACGCGCTGGCGCAGCGGTGGCGGCTACCGCGGCCAAGCATCTGAAGAAGTCCACTCTTGAACTGGGTGGCATGGATATCTTTGCAGTTCTCGATGACGCCGATCTCGCTTGCGCAATCAAAATCGGCACTGCAGCACGGCTCTCAAACGCCGGGCAGGTTTGCACCGCGGCCAAGCGCTTTATTGTTCATGAGAAAGTTGCAGACGCGTTTATTGCTGGCCTGAAAACAGAGTTTGAAAAAGCCCGTTTGGGTGACCCTTTGGATCCGGCAACCACGCTGCAACCGATGTCGTCCAAGGCCGCATTGGAAACAATCGCCAAGCAAGTGGACGAAGCTGTGAAGCATGGTGCTCAAGTTCTGACGGGCGGAAAGGTCGCTGATCGGACCGGCTTCTTCTACGAACCGACCATTTTGACCGGTATCGACAAGAACAGTCCTTCGTTCAAATCGGAGTTCTTCGGACCGGTGGCGCAGGTTTATGTTGTGAAAAGCGAAGACGAGCTGGTTGCGTTAGCCAATGACTCTCCATACGGCCTCGGTGGATCGGTATTCTCGAAAGATCATGAACGCGCCAAGAAGCTTGCCTCTCAGATAGAAACCGGCATGGTTTTTATTAACCAATGGACCAGCACGGCGCCGGAACTCCCTTTCGGAGGGGTCAAACGATCTGGCTACGGACGTGAGCTGGGCGACCTCGGGATCATGGAGTTTGTTAATCGCAAGCTGGTCGTCGTCGCGCACGGCTGACGAGCTCCTAGACCCACGTATGCGCTTTTATCTGGTGCTCAATATTACGAGCGCTGGATAAAACTGCGTAGCCTGACGCCCGCTCTATTTGTATCACCAGTCTCTCCCCAGCGCAGTCTCTGTAAGTGAGCGCCGGTAAAGATTTCCATAGCCCTTAGACTATGGAGCCGACGACTTCTTCCAAATTCAGTGGCTGGCCATAGAAATGATTGATGCTGTCATTTCTACGCGTAAACCTTCAGGATCATAGTGAAGTTCGGTCTTACCTTGATGTCCCAGGCCAGCCTGTAACAGGCGAATTCCGAAACCTGTCCGGTTTGGCATTGTCACTGATGGGCCGTCAGTTTCCTGCCAGATCAACATCATAGCTGACTCTGGTCCATACCCTTCGACCGTCCAGTTTAAACTCACGATCCCATCAGGGACACTCAGCGCGCCATGCTTCAGGGCATTCGTGGCCAGTTCATGAAGGACCATTGAGAAGGATGTTGCCGTATCGGGCCCAAGGCAAAGGAAAGGTCCGTTCACTTTCACCCTTCCTTCCAAGCCGAGCGGCGTCATGACTGCTACTGTCAGACTGGCAAGGTCTGTAGATTGCCAGTTTCTTCTCATCAATTGATCATGCGCTGAACCTAGCGCAATCAGTCGCGCGGTGAATGTTGTGAGCGCGCTCTGATCCTCAACACCTCGAAAACCCTGATGGGCCAAGCTCTGAACAATGCTGAGCGTGTTCTTCAAGCGATGAAGGATTTCATGGTTAATCAGATCCTGCCGGGACAGAGTATCCCACTCATCCAAACCAGCAAAAATTCTGTCGGCAGCCGTGCGGATGAAAGACGTCTCGTCCACAGTCCATTCTCGAGGCTGAGAGCTATGGACAAAAAGGCAGCCCGTCAGGTCTCCTCCCCTTATTTTCGGGACCAGTACCTGCGCAATGACATTCACGGACTGATAGGCGGACTGTTCGACACTCATCCACGACGTATGGGTGATATCATCCAGAATGAAGACGGAACCTCCGCGAAGGAAATCTGACGTATGCCGAAAGGCTTCGAATGAGAATTCTCCGCTGATGGGCGGCATGTCAGCCGCACACCAACTCTGCTCCACAGTGAAGCGCTCTTCCCGCATGGAAATGCGGGCGAAACCAACGCGCTGCGCATCAAGACGGTTTCCAAGCAACTGACATGTTTCCTGAAGGGCCTTCTGGCGCGTTTCGGCAGTACGAAGGGCATCACCAATGGCGAGAAGCGTTGTCAGCCTGGCAGTCGCATTTCGTTCGGGTGTTACGTCCTGAAGAGTTCCGATCAGCCGGATCGGGCGTCCGGCTTCGTCATGATCCAGAATACCCTGACGGAGAACCCATCGCTCTTTTCCGTCGCTGGCCCGAAGGATGCGGTACTGCAGCCTTAAAGGAGCAGTTCCCTCAAGAATTCGGTTCAGAGTGGGTATCGTCACCTTGTCATCGGGATGGATCAGGGCAATCCATTGCTCTGCCGAAAGAGTAGGAATCAGATCGATGCCTGCAATCCGGCAGACCTCGGGCGACACGGTAATGTCTCCCGACACCAGATCATACTCATAGATGCCTATGCCGCCAGCCGCTCCCGCTGCTTGTTGGAGAGCATATTTTTCCAGAGCATGGCGCCGTTCTGCTTCGGCCTCCCGCACCCGCTTCGCAGCGCGCTGGCTGCGAAGCTGCTGAGCCGTAAAACGCCGTTCCTGAGTAACTGACGCCTGCCTCAAATCCATCAGACGCATGGACTGCCGCGCCAGCGCAGCGAGCCCATCTTTCTGATGTGAGGACAAGCCATCAGATCGTGTTTCAAGATCGACAACGCAAAGGGTGCCGACTACCCTTCCCTGCGTGTCGAACAGTGGATAGCCCGCGTAAAACCGTAGTCCAGGCACACCGCAGACAAGTGTATTCTTCTGGGTGTAGGGATCTGCCAGCATGTCAGGTATAACAACCGGAACCTTACGGGCAATCACTTGCCCACATCCTGAATTTGCAAGCGGACCGAAAGGCTGATCTGTGCCGACACGGGCTGAAAACCACAGTCTGTCCTGATCGAGAATACTGACAAGGGCTATGGGAGTTTGACACAGTGCAGCGGCTGCCACCGCGATGTCATTCAGGTCCGCGTCGGAAAAGGCCGACAGATCTCCGTAGGCATTCACCCGGTCAAGTCCGTCGGCAGAGCCCATTCTCAAGGTATGTCCAAATCCTGCATGGTATCCAGCATACCGCGACTGGCGCTTACCTCCAATCCTGTTTTGGAAGAACGCACCTTCAAATATAACGGCTTTCATACGTCCGGAGTAGAACTGCCAATAAGATGTATCTGGAGGGAGCGTCGTTTGAGACAAAAAACCTCCCTGGCCAGCTTTAGCAAGGGAGGAAGAGGCCAGCTAACGTGTAGGCAATGGATCCCTTGGACGATCAGCCGTTGATAATCATGCCGCCGTTCACATGAAGTGTCTGTCCGGTCACGAATGATGCATCGTTACTCGCGAGGTAAACATATGCTGGGCCAAGCTCGGAAGGGTCTCCACAACGTCCCATGGGTGTATCTTTTCCAAGATCTGCGACGGACTGCGGGTCAACTGGCCCCCAGCTTGCTGGCTGTAGAGGGGTCCAGACCGGGCCAGGAGCGACGGCATTCACACGAATACCTTTCGAAACAAGCTGAAGCGCCAGTGCACGCGTGAAACCCATTTCCGCAGCTTTGGTGGTTGAGTAAGCCAAGAGGGCTTTGTTCCCAGCGAACGCGTTGATGGAGGACGTGTTGATGATAGCACTTCCACTCGCTAGCACTACAGTTGCGTTTTTATTTTAATGCGTGAGAGATATACTGCTGCCTGATAGGCTCGTCGAAACACGGA